>JALOQC010000699.1 GCA_025453555.1 Myxococcota bacterium
GCGAGAGGCCGGTGACGCCGGCGGGGCGGTTGCAGAACTTCGGGAAGCCTTCGTCGACGAGCCCGTCGCAGTCCTCGTCGGTGTTGTCGCAGGTCTCGAAGCGGAGCGAGCGCTGGACGACCTCGGCGAGACCCGCTGACAACTCGTCTCTACTGGTCGCGAAGAATGCAGTGTCGCCCCCGGCTGCACCAGCGTCGGTTCCGCCGGCCGTTGCGATCGCGTTCAGCGAGGTTCGGCTGGCCGTGTTGATCGCCAAACCGACCACGTAGGTGAGGATGCCGTTCGCGCGCAGATCGGTCGCCGCTGCTACGGGGTTGCCGCTGCACTGCTCGGCGCCGTCCGTCAACAGAATGACCGAATATGGACGACACGCTCGTTGCGCGTCTGCGGCTCGAATCGGGACGATGGAGTCCTCGATCTCCCCGAGGAGACCCGCAAGCGGAGTCGCGCCACTTGGGCGAAGCTCGCAGTCTCCGTTACTGGCGGAGTTGCAGAAGTTTCCTTCCGTCGTGGTGTTGACGAAGTTCGACTCGGTACCGTTGAGCCAGCTCACGATTCCAGACGTGTTGTCGCGCCCCACGAAGGCGCCCATGTCTGGAAATCCGACCAGAATGTCGCCTGGCGCACAGCCGCCCGCGTAGTTGATGCAGACCGTCGGACCCGTCCCCGCCTCGAAGAGTCGGAGGGAGTTGTTGCTACTGATGCCTGGCTCGCAGGCATTGGGAATAGGCGTGATGAAGCTCCCGATGGAGCACCCCGTGCGTGGGATCGTGCTCCCAGTGTTGCACTGAGGGTTGCCATAGCTCGTGATGAAACCGGCGCACTCGACGTCGTTGACGCGTACGCAAGCACGATGTCACGCAGAGAGGTCTTCGCGATCGCGATCCGGCTGTCGTTCGGCAGTCCGTCGCAGTCGGTGTCGAGCCCCGCGGTGCAGTTGGTTCCGCAGAGGTAATCCCGCCCGTTCGGCGACGTGCGGGTCGCACACCCGGTCGTGACGCCATCGCCGAACGTGAAGTTCGAGTTCACGTCGAAGCCCATCGAGCCCGACGTGTCGAAGCCGACGACGATGCGTGGCTTCACCTGCGCGTGCGCCGGCGTCGACGCGACACACACCGCCACCACTCCGAGCGCCACGGCCCCGAGCCCGAAAAGCAAGTTCCTCATGCGTCGAGACAGAGAGAAAGCTCTCACGGTGAACACCCCTGCGTCAACGACACGGCAGTCTTGCGAGCGCAACGGAATCTGGAGTTTCGAGTCGCTTTGGGTGATCATGGACGCTCGCACGGAGGGGACGCGTGGTGAGCCCTCGTCCCGTGCGCGAGCGAACGTGGGCACGACGACGAGCGACGAGCGACCGACCCTCTTGCTGATCGGGTCCGGCGAGCCGATGGAAGCCGCGCTGCGCCAGCAGCTCGAGCGCCTGCGGGTGTCGGTGGAGCACGCGCCGACCACGCAGGCCCTGCGCGCGGTGACCGCCGCGGCTCCCGACCTCGTGTTGTTGGTCGGCGACGCGGTCAAAGACGGCGGCCTCGCGCTGCTGAAGCAGCTCGCCGGCAGCCCAGTGACTTCGGTGGTTCCCATCGCGCTCCTGCTCGACGACGCGAGCCTCGACCAGCGCCTGCGCGCGTTCCGCACGGGCGCGGTCGCCGTCATCCGTCGGACCGCGAGCGCGCACGCGATCGCCCAGCGCATCGCGGAGCTCGCGCGCGAGCTGCCGGAGCGTCCGGGCGAAGCGGCCGGCGAGCTCGGTGAGTCCACCCTCGACGAGCTCGTCTCGCTCGTCTCCCAGGAGCTGCGCAGCGGCATCCTCTCCGTCGAAGGCGCAGGCGATCAGCCGGTGCGGCTCGTGCTCGGCGCGGGCGGTCCGGTGGCCGACGCGCTGCGGGAGTTCGTCGCGAAGCTCAAGCCGCTCGTCGCCGAAGCGGAGCCGCTCCGCTACGAGCTGCTCGAGAGCACGGGCGGGCGCCTGAAGCTCTCCGATCAAGACGACGCGCCTCGTGGGGATCTCGCGATCCTCAAGGGGCTGCGGATCCTCTTGATGGACGACGATCCGGGCCGCGCGGACGTGCTCGCGCAGGCGCTCCGAAGCCGAGGCGCGTTGGTCGGCGTCACGGAGGTGAGCACGCGTGGCCTCGAGCGCGCGCGTGGCCTCGATCCGACGCTCGTGGTGCTCGACGCGCAGGCGCTCGACGGAGAAGGCTTCGACGTGGTGCGCACGATCCGACGCGACGTGCGGCTGCGTTGGGCCGGCATGTTGCTCGCGCGCTGGGACGAGCTCTGGCCGAAGGGCGCGCCGAGCCCGGACGTCGAAGAGCTCGCGGGTCGGCTGCAGCCGCTCGTCGAGCCCGACCTCGAGCTCGCGCGCCGCGCGGCGGCGGAGGACGAGCTCGACACGCGGCTCGAGCTCACCGGTCCGAGCCGACTCCTGCGCGCGCTCGGTCGCGTCGAGGGCACGCGGCACCTCACGTTTCGCAGCGCGAAGGCCACGATCGAGGTCGACCTCGCGGACGGCTTGCTCGTCGGCGCGACGGCGCGCGCGGACGGCGGCGC
>JALOQC010000401.1 GCA_025453555.1 Myxococcota bacterium
CCTTCGAAGACGAGGCGCTGCAAGCGGCGCTTCGAGAGCACGGTGTAGCTGAGGTTGAGCTTGCCGAACTCGATCTGACGCGGCGGCTCCGGCACCTCGATCGCGCCGAGGAACCAGTCGTAGAGCGCGTGGTGATTCACGAACTCGAGCGTGCAGACGCTGTGGGTGATGCCCTCGATGGCGTCGCACTGCCCGTGGGCCCAGTCGTACATCGGGTAGATGCACCACTTGGTGCCCGTGCGGTGATGGGGCGCCTTCTTGATCCGGTACATCAACGGATCGCGGAGCTTCACGTCCTTCGACTGCAGATCGATCTTCGCGCGCAACACCGCCGCGCCTTCGTCGAAGCCGCCGTCGCGCATCTTGCGGAAGAGCGCGAGGTTCTCTTCGGGGCTGCGATCGCGATCGGGCGAGGCCACACCCGGCTTGTGGAAGTCGCCGCGCGTCTCGCGGATCGTCTCTTCGTCGCGCAGGTCGACGTAGGCGAGGCCCTTCTCGATGAGCTGCTCCGCCCAGGCGTAGAGCTGGTCGAAGTAATCGCTCGCGTAGAAGAGCCGGTCGCCCCAGTCGGCGCCGAGCCAACGCACGTCGTTCTGGATCGACTCGACGTACTCGGGCGACTCGGTCTCCGGGTTGGTGTCGTCGAAGCGCAGGTTGCAGGTGCCCTTCGGCGCGAGCGCGGCGAGCCCGAAGTTGAGCACGATGCTCTTGGCGTGACCGATGTGCAGGTAGCCGTTGGGCTCGGGCGGGAAACGCGTCGCCACCTTGGTCCGACCGGCGGCGAGCTCCTGCTGCACGAGCTCCGCGACGAAGTTGCCGGGCCCGTCCTCGGTGCGCTCGGAGCCGGGTTTGCCCGAAGGGGCGGGAGATTTCGCGGGGTGCTTGGCGTCGTGGCTCATGGGAAGGCGCGCAGGGTAACCCGAGGCGGTGGGCGCGCTAGGTCGCGCGTGAGTCTCGTGTCGACGGAGACCGCGACCGTGACCGAGACCGCGTGGTGCGCTCAGAATCCGCCGAGCGCTTCGACGAGACGCGAGCTCTCCACGCCGATCACCCGTCGCACCGTGGTCACGCTCGCGCAGCGCGCGTCGTCGACCGTGATCTGGTGATCGAGCACGACGTCTCCCGCTTCGGTGACGCCGACGACGCGCGAGCTCACGAGCGCGCGTTCGAGCGCCTGCACGCCACGCGAGTAGGTCGCGCTCTCCGCGACCGGCACGAGCATCACCGGATCGAGCCCGGCGCGACGCAGCGCGCGCGAGGTCGCTTCGTCGCACCAGTCGACGTAGGCCGGGTGATTGACGTGGTCGAGCGGATCCATCGTGGTGATCCACGCTTCGACCTCGAGCTCGAAGGGCGTCGCCCGTTGCGGCGCGGCGAGCGGCGCGAAGCTCGGAAGCTCGGGCACCTCCGCGAGCTCGCGCGTCGCGTCGTCCTGCGTGGCGTCGTGGATCGGAAACGCACGCTCGAGGCTCTCCGGCGCGCGCACGGGTGTGAGCTGCCAGTGTCCATCCGGGTCCTTCGCGGCGCGCACGTGGACCCACGTCTGCGCTGCGCTCGCGATCTCGCCGCGCGCGGAACAGAGCCGAATCTCGCGATGCGAGAACATGCCGCGGCGAAAGCTCCGCACCCACGTCGTCGCGTCGAGCTTCTCGCCGTAGAGCACCTCGCGCGCGTGCACGACCGTCATGGTGCGCATGACGAACGCGACGTCCTCGTCGCGGTAACGCAGCGGAGGCCAGCCCGCGAGGGTCGACGCTTCGACCGCGACCTCTTGGAACGCACGCCACACGTCGCCCGCGCGCGCGGCATCACGCGCGGAGAAGGCATGACGCGGGAGGCTCGCGGGCACGGTCCAGAACGGGCGCATGTCGCGGGTGGTAGCAGCTCGCGGCGTCGATGCCGGGAGACTCGGCGACTCGGCGACGTAGGAGAAGCGGCCAGCCGACGGGCGACGAGCCGTCTCACGACGCGCTCGACGCGGGCCGCCACATCGGGTGAGCATCCCGGCCGATCCACTCAGTCGGCGGGGTCGGCCGCCGACGGATTCACGACGCGAAGAGGGACGAGGGAGACGCATGACCAAACGAATGTTCGAGTTCAGCGAGGGGACCTCCAACAAGTTCTGGGAGATCTGGTCGGACGGCTCGGAGGTCCACACGCGCTACGGCAAGATCGGCACCGCCGGTCAGACGACCGTGAAGGACGAAGGCGACGACGCGAAGGCCGCCAAGCTCTACGCCAAGCTCGTCGCGGAGAAGACGAAGAAGGGCTACGTCGAGGTCGGCGGCGGTTCGGCCACCAGCGCCGCGCCTGCGAAGGCTGCGCCCGCGAAGGCCGCGAAGGCCGCGCCTGCGAAGGCTACGAAGCCCGCGAAAAAGAAGGTCGACGACGACGACGACGAGGACGGCGACGACGACGCGGGCGGCTGGCGTCGCTTCGAGGTCGACGAGAAGTTCTGGGCGATCAAGCGCGACGGCGCGAGCTACACGGTGAAGTTCGGAAAGATCGGCACCGCCGGCCAAGAGAAGACGAAGGACTTCGACGACGAGGACGAGGCGGAGGCCGAGTACGAGAAGCTCGTGAAGGAGAAGACGAAGAAGGGCTACGAAGAGGTCTGAGCTCCGAGGCCTGACCTTCCGACGTTCGGCTTCGAGAGTCCACCGCGCCGCGGAGGCGCGGTCGACTTCACGCCGCAGCTGCCGCAGGCGCGGTCGACTTCGTACGGCGCCGCAGACGCGGTCGACTTCGTACCGACCCTCGCGCTATGAGCCACGCCATGCGCCTCTGGCTCATCGCCCTCCTCACCGCCTGCGCGTCGACCCCGCCGGTCCCGGACTATCCGCCGCTCGAGGAGGTTCCCTCGCTCGCGGAGCCCGAGCCCGCCGCGCCGCGCCGCGTGACGATCAGCGTCGTCGGCACCAACGACGTGCACGGGCACTTCGAGCGGCTCCCGCTGTTCGGCGGCATCCTCCGCAACCTGCGCGGCGCGCGCGAAGCGGACGGTGGCGCGGTCGTGCTGCTCGATGGCGGCGACATGTGGCAGGGCACCCTCGCCTCGAACCTCGACGAAGGCGCGGCGATGGTGCGTGCGTTCGGCGCGCTCGGGTACGACGCGGTCACCATCGGCAACCACGAGTTCGACTACGGCCCGCTCGGCGACTCCGCGACGCCGCGCGCGCCCACCGACGATCCGCGCGGCGCGCTCCTCGCACGCGTCTCCGAAGCGCGCTTCCCCGTGCTCGGCGCGGCCTTCCTCGACGCCGCGAGCGGCGAGCCGGTGCGTTGGGAGGGCGTGCGGCGCGCGGTGATGCTCGAGAAGGCGGGCGTGAAGATCGGCGTCATCGGCGTGAGCACCGAAGAGACGCTCACCACCACCATCGCCGCGAACGTGCGCGACCTGCGCATGGCGCCGCTCGCCGAGACCATCACGGCGCTCTCGGCGTCGCTCCGCGCGGAGGGCGCGAGCCTCGTGCTCGTGGCCGCGCACGCGGGCGGTCACTGCCGCGAGTTCGACGATCCCGACGACCTCTCGAGCTGCAATCACGACGAGGAGGTCTTCGAGCTCGCGCGCGCGCTGCAGCCCGGCGTGGTCGAGGTGATCGTCGCGGGCCACACCCACCGCGGCGTCGCGCACCGCGTCAACGGCATCGCGATCCTCGAGAGCTTCGCGCTCGGGCGCGCGTTCGGCCGCGCGGATCTCGTGCTGGAGGACGGGCGGTTGGTCGAGACGCGCATCCACCCGCCGCGCTTCTTCTGCCCCGCGGAAGAAGAAGCGATGGAGTGCCCACCCGGTGAGTACGAGGGCGCGCCGGTCGAAGCCGACCAAGTCGTGGCCGAGATCGCGAACGCTGCGAGCGCGATGGCAGCCGAGCGCGAGGCGGAGTCGATGAACGTGCGCTTCACGACCGAGATGTGGCGCCACTACGTGAACGAGTCGCCGCTCGGGAACTTCCTCGCCGACCTCGTGCTCGAGGCGCGCCCGCGCGCGGACGTCGCGGTGATCAACGCGGGCGGCATCCGCGCGAGCTTCGACGAAGGACCGCTCACCTACGGCGAGCTCTACGAGACGTTCCCGTTCGACAACCGCTTCGCCACCGTGCGCATGACCGTCGCGCAGGCGAAGGAGATCCTCCGCTTCCACCTGCTGCGCGACGACGGCGCGCTCTGCATGGCCGGCCTGCGCGTGGAGGCGCGCTGCGAAGGCGACGCGCTCGCGATCACGATCCGCGATCGCCGAGGCCGCGCGCTCCGCGACGATCGGACGATCACGATCGCGACGAGCGACTACCTCGCCACGACGCCCGTGTTCGAAGGCCTGCCCGAAGGCGCCGTGGTGCTCGAAGAGAGCGAGCCCATCCGCGAAGCCATCGCGGACCGCCTGCGCCGTCGCAGCGGCGACATCGACCCCGCGCGCTTCTACGACGCGTCACGCCCGCGCTTCGCGCTCCCGACCCCGCGCCCCGTCCGCTGCGCGCCCGCGTCGCCTTGAAGGCCGACACGTCGTTCTCGCACGCTCGTGGTCGGTCGCTCGTGCTCGGTCTCGGTGGTCGACCGCCGCCGTCGAAGCTACACCCGCCCCATGGGTACTGGGACGATCACGCTCTGGTGGTACGCGCTCTGCTGCGCGTTCGTGACGCTCTCGGTGATCGCGACCAGCGTCCTCGTCGCGGTAGGCCAGCGGAAACGCCGCGCGAGGAAGCCGAAGTCGCTCGAGAGCGACGGCGACAATCGCGATTGAGCGCGCCGCCGCCGAAGGACGATCCGGAAAAGACGGAAACGAAACGGCCCCACGAGGATCGCTCCTCGTGGGGCCGCTTGGTGGAGGCGCAGGGAATCGAACCCTGGTCCGAGAACGCTCCAGACCGGCGTCTACGTGCGTATTCCGCGATTTGAATTTCGCGTCGTTTGCGCCCACGGACGGGCTCGCTCGACGCTAGCCACCCAAAATCTCGTCTCCGCGGCGGATGGCGCACACGGAGACCAGCCAGTTCGAATGACGCCTTCCGGAGGAGCACTGGCGGCCTCCTTCCGGTCGACGGCTCAAGTCAGCTTTCAGGCCGCGAGAGCAAGTGCGTTGTCGTTGGCAGTTGTGTTTTCCCAGGTTTTTGACGCCGTCCTGGGGCGGCGGACACGCAACCGTTCCTTCATACGTCCCCGTCGAAACCGATCGCCCCCGTATCGGGGGCCCGTTTGGGCGGGCCGAGTTGTCAAAGACTCGCGGACCGTAGTCACCCCATCCCCGAGGCGCAATCGACGTTTTGGCTCGAGGGTCTGTCGCCAACCCTGCCGCACGGGGCGCAAAGGCCCGATGGGGCCTCACCCGCGAGCCCGCGCTCCCTTCGGGCGCTGCACACCGTCCGGTAGGGCGGCTTGCGACATCGGCCGACAGCAGGGAGCTCCAAGGCGCGCCTTCGTGGCGCGGAGGGCTCACGTGCGCTACGCCTGATCGGTGGGGACGGGGGAACACACGCTGCCGGCGAAGAAAGACGTCGCCCGCGGGCTGCTCTTGCGGGGGACGATCTACCTGCACGTCGATCCACGCGTGGCACCCTCTCGTTCAACCGCTCGCCCTTTCGCTGTGTGATCCCCTGGGATGCGATCTTCGGGATCTCCGACGAGCAGGGGCGCGGCATGGTCTGGCCCGAGTCGGTGCCGACGGAGCTGCGGCGTCGGGTCGTCGACGAGCCCGAGGTCACGGAGTCCATGGAAGCGGACGCGCTCTTGCCCGACGGGCTCTCGGCGGACGAGACCTCCGAGGCGATGGCGGCCGGGGACGAGGGCGTGGCCCCGCGTCGGAAGCTGCCTCCGTACCTGCGCGTCGTGAAGTGATCCGCCGCTTCTGACCGCGCCGTTCGTTCGCGCGGTTCGTTCGCGCGCTTCCTTCGCGCGGTTTTCGTTCGCGCCACCTGCGCCGAGGAGAACGAGCAAGCGTTCGTTCGCACCGTTCACTGCTGCGCAGATTTCGTGCGTGCAATTTCACTTTCGAAACTGAATCCCCCATCGGGGTGAGCGCGCACGAAATCACTTGGAAAACGCCGTGGCACGCGCCGTGCTGTAGAGTCGGTCACGGTTGCCGAGCTGACCAACTCCCTCCCCCTCCTGCATCAGCTCGGTGCTGGACTTCGACGGCCCGCCTGCGGTTAATCCCCCCCTCCCGCGGCGGGCCGTCGTTTTTTTATTCTCCGGTTCCGCGCGCTCCGGCGCCGACCGGTGGTTTCGCGCGTCCCGTGACGACGCGAGCGTCTCGCCGAACGTGAGCCCCGTCCGCGTAGACCCGCGACGACGCGCGGCGTAATACTCGCGGCGATGAGCTTGGATGGGGATGATCCGCGGGCCTTCGTGGTCACGCGCCTGGGCGACCGCACGTGGGTGACCGACTTGCCGCTCGACGCCGAAGTGCACGTCGGGAGCGGGACGGGCGTGGAGATCCACCTGCCGGACCCGGCGATCGCGGCCCATCAGCTCGCGCTGAGCTGGGATGGCGAAGGGGTCACGCTCCGAGCGCTGGCCGACGGCTGTTACCTCCAGGGCAAGCGCTTCGAGGGGGTCGCGGACCTCAAGCCGGGCGACGAGCTCGCTTGCGGAGCCGCGCAGCTCGTGCTCGGAATCTCCGTGCCGCTCGCGCCGGGCGGGCGACGCACGCTGACGCACCACGAGTTCCGCGAGCGGCTCTACGAAGAGCTCGCACGGGCGGTGCGTGGTGGGCGGCACACCTGCCTCGCGATGATCGCCGCCGAGCCCGGTGAAGGCGGGCGTGTGACGGCCGCCGCGCTCGAGCTCTTTCGCGCGGGCGACCTCGTCGGTGTGTACGCGCCGGACGAGCCCGAAGTGCTTCTGCCCGACACTGACGGCGAGACCGCGGCGCGGGTGCTCGAGCGCGTGTTCTCCGCCGCGGAGGTCGACGTCCACGTGGGGCTCGCGGTCTCACCCGAGCACGGCGACTCGCCGGAGCGGCTCCTGCGCGCGGCGCGCGAGGCGCTCGCGGAGGCGCAGCGCACGGGGCAGACGGTGTCGATGCCCTCGCCGCGCGACGAACGCGCGCGGCGGCACGCGAGCGACATGCTCGTCAGCGAGGATCCCTCGACGCGGCAAGTCGTCGCGCAGCTCGAGGACGCCGCCGCCGACGGCGCGCCGGTGTTGCTCGTCGGCGAGAAGAGCGCGGGCAAGTCGGTGTGGGCGGGCCTGCTGCATCGCTTGATCCGCGGCACCGAGGCGCCCTTCGTCGCCGTGCACTGCGCGGGCATCTTCGACGAGGCCGACGTCGACGTCGCCTTCGATCCCGAGCGGCTCGAGCGCGCCCGTCACGGGACGCTCTTCGTCGACGAGGTGGGAGATCTCTCGGCGGCGGGTCAGAAGCGGCTCCTCGAGTGGCTCGAACGCGGGACCCACGATCTGCGGATCGTGTCGACCACGCACCGCGCGCTGCGTGGGCTCGTGGAGCGCGGCGCGTTCGAAGCGGCGCTCTACGATCACCTCGCCGCGCACGTGGTCGAGGTGCCCGCGCTGCGAAACCGCCCAGGCGACATCCTCCCGATGGCGACGCGATTCGCGCTCGAGGCGGGGGCCGCGGCGCCGGTGCGCTTTTCACCGGGGGCGATCGCGCGCTTGCGCAGCTATCCGTGGCCGGGCAACGCGCTCGAGCTCCGCAACGCGCTCGAGCGCGCGGTGCGGCTCGCGAAGGACGGCGAGATCCTCGCCGACCACCTTCCGAGCGAGCCGATCGTGGCGGTTCCGGCAACCGAAGGCCGGCTGCGCGAGCACGTCGACTCGGTGGAGCGTGACGCGATCATCAAGGCGCTGGCGGAGAGCAACCACAACCAGACCCACGCGGCCAAGCGCCTCGGTGTCAGCCGCCGCGCGCTCATCTACAAGATGGAGAAGTACGGGCTCAAGCGGCCCCCCAAGGGCGTCAAGCGCACCTGAAGAAAGAAGCTTAGCCGATTTCGCAAGCGCCCGACCGGGCGGCGCGCAGCTCACGAAGTGAGCGAAGGCTCGTGGGAGGGGAGGGTCTGGCGACAGACCCTCAGGGAAGCTGACGATCGCCGTTTCGCGCGCGAGCCCTCTTCGCGAGCGATTCCGTCGATCGCGAGCTCTCGGGCGAGAGCCGACCACCAGGGCGATTGCGGGCTCGTGGGCAGAAACCCGAGGCAGCCGCGTGAAACGCTTGTGATATGGTCGCGCCATGGCCATCGCGCCCCGTTCCGCCGAAGAGCTCTTTCGCGACGTCCCCAAGCTGAACGAGCTTCCTCCTGCCGACCTGAAAGCCATCGCGGATGCCGCGGAGGTGCGAAAGGCCCCGAAGGGCGCGCCGCTGTTCAGCGAAGGACAAGAAGCCGAAGGGCTCTTCGTGGTCCGCACGGGCGAGGTGAAGCTCACCAAGAGCGGGCGCGACGGGCGCGAGCAGATCCTCTACCTGGCTCGACCCGGGAAGCCAATCGTCGAAGGCATCCGCTTCGACTCGGGCAACTACCCGGCGAGCGCGATCGCGATGCGCGCGGCGAGCGCGGTCTTGGTGACGAACGAGTTCCTCGGACAGCTCGGCGATCGTCGGCCGATCGTCCTCAAGACGCTGCTCGACATGCGCGCTCGGCGCTCCGACCGGACACTCGCGCTCGTCAGCGATCTCTCGCTCCGCACGGTGCCCGCGCGCCTCGCGAGCTTCCTCTGCACGCTCGTGGCGATGCGCGAAGCGAAGGGCCAGGACGCGAAGAACCTGGTGCGGGATCTGACCACGGAGACGGTGGCCGGTCGCCTCGGAACCGTGCGCGAAGAGATCAGCCGTGGTCTCGCGTACCTCGAACGCCAGGGCGCGCTGAGCGTGAGCCCCGATCTGATCGAGGTGAAGGATCTCGGGAAGCTCGAACAGATCGCGTACGGTCCGAAGAAGGGCTGACGCGAGGCACTCTCGCGCCGGACCTCGCCGCGGCTCCGCGTGTCGTCTACGTGTCGTCCTCCCTGCCCTGCGTCCACGAACCGTGGAGCGACCTTCACGTGACGCTTTGCAGGCGGGCCCGGTCGAGCGACCATGTGCACCACGCGTCGACGGACGACCGGCGCGTACGATCGGCGCGCCTCGTGCGCTCGCCGAGGGAGAACCAGCGGTGAAGCGTTTTGCGATCTTGACGGCTTGCGTGGCGTTGCTCGGCGCGTGTGGCGGCGACCCCGCGTGCGTCATCGACACCGACTGCCCGATCGGGCGGTACTGCAGCACCGATCGGCGTTGCATCGACCTCGGCGGCGGCGAGGACTCCGGCGTGATGGACGCGGGGGACATCGAGGACGCCGGCGAAGAGGACTCGGGACCCACGGACGCGGGCGTCGATGGAGGCCCGGTGCAAGTCGGCGTGGGTACCGTCGTGGCGTCGAGCCAAGCCGCGAGCTACTTCGTGAGCGCCAGCTTCACCGAGGTCTCCGGGGGCACCTCGCCCTGCACGGTGAGCGAACCGAGCGAAGGATGCCGGCTGACCGCGTGCCCGCCGCCCGTGATGATGGAGGACGCGGGCGTTCCGATGGACGCGGGCATGCCGATCGCGCCGAACGCGGGGGTGATCACGATCGCGGGCGGCGCCTCCGAGATGGTGACGCTCACGCCAGGCGCCGACGGGCTCTACCCGGTCGCGACGGGCACGATGGCCCTCTGGGCGAGCTCGGACGCGATCCTGACCGTGATGGGCGTGGGCGCCGACGCGCCGATGTTCGGAGTGAGCCTCGCGGGCCCCGACGCCGTCACGCTCACCGCGCCCGCAGGCGGAAACGTGCCGGTCGCGAGCGATCTCGTGGTGACGTGGACCGGCAGCTCGCCGGGAGACGTGGTGGTCGCCATGAGCGCGGTGCGCGAGGGGACGTTCAGCCTCGAGTGTCGCTTCGAGCCCTCCGCCGGCACGGGCACGATCCCCTCGTCGGTGCTCGGCGCGATGGGTGCGGGCTCGGCGTTCCTCTCGCTGCGGAGCGAGCAGTCGCGCAACATCAGCCGCAACGGCTGGGACATCTCGGTGGCGCTGCAGGCACCCGGCGCCTCGGCGGTGCTCACCCTGGAGTGAGCGTGACGATCGTCGTGCGCCGCACGACGCTCAATCGTCGAACTTCGACGTCTTTCGCTTGCCGAAGAGCAGCTTCTTTTCGAGAAACGCGCGCTGCTGTTTGTAGAAGGCGCGTAGGAAGCGCACCGGATCGTCGGTGGGGGTCGGGCCCCCGAACCCGATCTTCTGCGCGATCGTCCGCGCGACGATCTTCAGATCCTGCATCGACGCGGCGCCTTGGTCGTGCTTGCGCACGAGATCTGCGAGGGTCTCGAGCTCACGCTCCCCGTAGTGATCGAGCTGCGCCTGCGTGAAGGTGATCGCGTCGCTCGGCGGTGCTCCGGGCACGAGCGAGGTGCGGGCCGCCTCGTCGCGCGCGAGGGTGGCCTCCGGGATGCGGACGACGATGGTGCCGCCCACCAGATCGCCGACGCGCGTGCGCTCCTTGGCGATCACGGGGAGGAAGAGCATCACCGCGAGCCAGAGGCTGGTGGGCGCGAGCATCCACCACGGCGCGTCGCCGACGAGCTGCTCGGGGGCGGCGATGGTGGCGAGCGGGACGAAGAGCTCGACGTCGCGCATGAGGTTGCGCGCGAGGATCGCGTCGGGGCGCAGACCGGCGCCGTCGCGGGAGACGACCTTGAGCTTGAGCAGGCGCTTGCCGGGAGTCGTGCCCTGCCAATGGGTCTCGAAGAAGATGAAGTAGCCGTGCTGGATCACGAACGCCGCCACCAGCGCGAGCCCGACCAGCGACGCCAGGCCCGCGGCGGCCCCGGCGGCGACGAGCGCGATCGCGACCACCGCGAGGCTCAGGAAGAGGATCATCAGATCGACGCCGAACGCGACCGCGCGCTCGGCGAGGGTCGCGGCGGGGAAGCGGAGCGGCACCCCCTCGGGACCGACCACGTCGAGGTAGAGCTCGGACTCACGCACCGGGACCTCCCGTGGTCGTCGTGGTCCGTGTCGTGCGCGCGATCGTCGCGTCACGAGCGGCGGGCCTCTTCTCGCGTCCGGCGAGGAAGAGCCACGAGAAGAACCAGAGCGCGTTGAAGCCCGCGAGCGCGTAGCGGACGAGGTCGTTCGTGACCGCCTGGCGGAAGATGCCTTCGACGAGGCCCGCGACGCCGAAGAGGAGCACCGAGCCGGCGACGACCACCGAGCTGCGACGGCCGGCGTCGGCGAGCGCGGCGCGGACGGTGCGCGCGCCGGGCAAGAGCATCGAGCGCCCGAGGTGGAGGCCCGCCGCGCCGCAGAGGATCACCGCGCCGATCTCGGGGATGCCGTGCGGGAGGAGCCACCCCACGAGCTCGAAGAGCAGCCCGCGCGAGTGGTAGAGGTGGAGGAACGCGCCGAGCATCAAGCCGTTCGTGAAGAGCAGCATCGCGGTGGGGATGCCGGCCGCGAAGCCGAGCGCGAAGCAGAGCATCCCGATGCGCGCGTTGTGCACGAAGAGGAAGCTCGCGAAGACGGAGAGC
>JALOQC010000402.1 GCA_025453555.1 Myxococcota bacterium
GGCCCCACTCGGGCTTTGCCCGATGGGGGGAGGGGCGCCGGAACGCCCCTCCGGGAAACCGAGGCCAGATGTGGTACGAGTCCGCGCGGAGGCTCTCATGACCCTGCGAATCGTGTGCGGCATCGACTTCTCCGACACCTCGCGCGCGGCCCTCGACGAGGCGGCCAAGCTCGCGCGGCTGCTCGACGCCGAGCTGCACGTCGTGCACGCGTACGGCCTACCGATGGGAGCGCTCCCGATCGACGGCGGCTTCGTCACCGGACCCGAGACCGCGGCAGAGCTGGCCTCACGCGCGGAAGAGCAGATCCAGTCCTGGCAGCAGGCCTACCCGGACGTGCAGCTCGTGCGTCACGTCGTGGTCGGCATGCCCGCGGACGAGATCCTGCGCGTCGCCGAGGAGATCGACGCGGCCTACCTCGTGGTCGGCACCCACGGTCGCACCGGTCTCGCGCATTTGATGCTCGGCAGCGTCGCCGAGAACGTGATGCGCCACGCGAAGGTGCCCGTGCTCGTCGCTCGTCGTAGGTGATGCGGAAGCGCCACGCTCGCGTTCGCGCCTCGTGGGGCGCACCTCCCGCGCTCACCCTGCTATACCCGCGAGGTGACCGCGACCATCCTCGTCGTCGACGACGAAAAGAACATCCGCCGCACGCTGCGCATGGTGCTCGAGGGCGCCGGGTTCGACGTGGTGGAGGCCGAGTCCGGCGAAGACGGGCTCGCGACGCTGGAGCGCGACGAGATCGACCTCGTGATCCTCGACATCCGACTGCCGGGCATCAGCGGCATCGAGACGCTGGAGCGCATCCGACGGCGCCCCGAGACGCGCCGCCTGCCGGTCGTCGTGATCAGCGGACACGCGAGCGTCGCCGAGGCGGTGTCCGCGGTGCAATCGGGCGCGACGGACTTCTTCGAGAAGCCCCTCGATCGCGATCGCGTGCTCGTCACGGTGCGCAACGCGCTGCAGACCTGGCAGCTCTTGCGCGAGGTGGATCGCCTCCGCGCGGACGCGGAGCAGCGCTACCAGATGATCGGCGAGAGCCCGGTCATGCGCCGGCTCTTCGCGCAGATCGAGAAGGTCGCGCCGACGAGCGGACGCGTGCTGATCACGGGCGAGAGCGGCACCGGCAAGGAGCTCATCGCGCGTGCGGTCCACGATCTGAGCCCGCGCGCGCGCGCGTCGTTCGTGAAGGTAAACTGCGCGGCGATCCCGGCGGAGCTCATCGAGAGCGAGCTCTTCGGTTACGAGCGTGGCGCCTTCACGGGCGCGCAGCAGCGCCGCAAGGGACTCTTCGAGCTCGCGGACGGCGGCACGCTCTTCCTCGACGAGATCGGCGACATGAGCGCCTCCGCGCAGGCCAAGGTGTTGCGCGCGTTGCAGAGCGGCGAGGTCACGCGCGTCGGCTCCGAGAAGGCCATCGCGGTCGACGTCCGCGTGCTCGCGGCCACCAACAAGGATCTCGAGCTCGAGGTGAAGGAAGGTCGCTTCCGAGAGGATCTCTACTTCCGCCTGAACGTGGTCCCGCTGCAGAGCCCGTCCTTGCGCGAGCGGCGCGAGGACATCCCGCACCTCGCGGGTGCGTTCCTGCGTGAGTTCTGCCGAGAGAACGGCCTGCGCGACAAGCCGGTGGATCCGGAGGTGCTCGACGCGCTCGCGCAGCGGCCGTGGCCCGGCAACGTGCGGGAGCTGAAGAACGTCGTGGAGCGGATGGCGATCCTGAGCGGCGAGCGCATCACGCTCGACGACCTGCCGGACGAGGGGCGCCTGTCCGCGAGCATGTCGGAGCGCGAGGCGGTCGCGAACGGGAACGGGAGCAGAACGACCACCGTGAGCCCGAGCGAGCTTCCGAGCGCGTTGGGGTCGAACGGCGAGCGCATGACGCTGCGCGAATACCGCGAGCACGCGGAGCGCGCGTACATCCTCGCGACGCTCGAAGAGACGGCGTGGAACATCAGCCGCGCGGCGGTGAAGCTCGGCGTCGAGCGCACGAACCTGCACAAGAAGATGCGCGGCTACGGCATCCGCCGCGACGGCCTCGAGCTGGACGACGACGAGGCCTGACCCTCCTAGCTAGCTAGCGCCCGTGTCGCGGCTCGTTGGTCGCGTCTGGGACGTTCGTCGAACCGCGAGCTCGGTCACGAGGGTCACCCCTTCGAGCCGCCAGGAACTGCGCTCCGTCCGGATCGCGCTGCTATATCGATCGCGTGCAGGTCGACGATCGGGCTCCGATTCCGCCGAGCGAGGAAGAGCTGCGCGTCGAGCGCGTGACGGAGTCGATCCTCGCGCGCTTCGAGGCCGCGCTCGTCGCGCGCTTGCCCTTCGCGGACGATCGCGCGCGTGTGCCCGAGCTCGGTCGCGAGGCGCGCCCCGCAGTGGCGTCGCTGCACTTCGCGCTCAGCGTCGAGATCGAAGGCGACGAGGCCTCGCTCGAGCACCACGAGGGGCTCGCGATGATCCACCTGCTCGGTCGGCGCGCGGCGGTGCTCGGCGTCAGCCCGTTCAGCGCGGCGCAGATCGTCGACGCGCTCGGGGTCGCTTTCGAGGACGAGCTGCGCGCGTTTCCGGCGCGGCTGCGCGAGCTGCTCTCGGCGACGCTGATCGAAGGCTTCGTGCGTGGTCGCGAGGAGGTGGTCGCCGATCGCGCGCGCGCCACGGCGGCGACCTCGCTCCCGAGCTTCCGTTTCGCGCCGGGCTGCTACGCGCTCGTGCTCGCAGGAGAGCTCGACTCGGAGGCGATCGAAGCGCGCGGCAACGCGTTCGCGCGCGAAGTGTTCGCGGCCGAAGCGCGCGCGGCGGTGCTCGAGGTCTCGAAGCTCGTGGGCCCCGATCGCTCGCACGCCGCCGCGCTCGCGGAGACCGTCGCGAGCGCCCGCGTGGTGGGCGTGATGGTGTTCGTCGCGGGGCCGAGCCCGGCGCTCCGCGAGATGTTGCGTGACCTCGGCTTCGCCGCCGAGCAGCTCCACGACGGCTTCGAGAGCGCATCGCGCGCGGCCTTGCGGCTCGCTGGCTTCGAGCTGCGCGAGGTCGGCGGCCTTCGCCGCCTCTTCGGGCGCTGACGGGGGTCGACGCGTCGGGGGGCTCAGTACGCGGGCGTCGAATCGACCGACGCCGGCGCAGGAATTGATCGCTGCGCGCGTCGATGCGCTTGCTGCACCGTGCTCAACCGTCGGAGCTCGCGTTGCGCGTCCGCCTGCGTGCTCGGGTAGCCCTCCGCTCGCACGAGCAGGGTGCGCGCCTGCGCGAGGTTGCCGAGCTGCCGCTGGCACGCCGCCGCCTCGACGAGCGCGCGCGGGAGCTCCGAGTACGCAGGGAACCGCGCGAAGAGGTCCGAATAGACGCGCACCGCGCCTCGGCAATCGCCCGCGTTCGCGCGGCTCCGCGCCGACTGGTGGAGCGCGCGCGGGGCGAGCTCTTGCGCCGCGGGCGCGAGCGCTTGGCTCTCGGAGTCGAGATCGTCCGAAGGCATCGTCGGAGGCGGCGGCGCTGGCTCCTCGAGCGGCGCCAACCTCGGTTCCGCCGCTCGTGCTCCGCGCCCGAGGTTGCCCTGCTGCGCGACCCCGTCGTACGCGAACGAGTCGCCGAGCGAGGCTTCCACGTTCTGCGCCTCGGCGCCCCGCGCCACCACGTTTCGCTCGGCCTCGGGCGCGTTTGCCGCCACGCGATCCGCGGTGGTGCCTGCGCTGGTCGAGCGCGCGCGCACGCGGCGAACGGGGACGTCGGCTCCGTTGGCGGCAACGTCGGGCGAGGGCTCGGCCGCTTCCGCGATCTGCGCGGGCGCGGGGTTTGGCGTGGGCTCGCGCTCGGCGAGGGTGTCTGCTTCGGGCGTCGTCGCGACGTCGGGCGCGAGGTCTGGCTCGGGGCGCATGGTGGTCGCACCGACCGGGAGCTCGTCCCCCGTGGGCACCACCATCACGCCGATCGCGACGACGAGCAGCATGACGGCCGCCATCGCGGTCTGAGGCCCGAGCAGAAACCGCCGCGTGCGATCCCACCAACCTTCGCGAGGGACCACCGCCGCGCGGCGGTCCTCCGCGGGCAGCGCGGCGATCGTCTCGTTCGCCTTCACGCGCGCCGCTGCGATCAACGCCGCGCGCGCCGTGCTCGGCATCGGTGCGAGTGGCAGCGCGTCCGCGAGGCGCTTGGCGCCTTCGAGCTTCGCCAGCTCCGGCGCACACTCCGGGCAGCGCTCGAGCTCGTCACGGAGCGCGCGCGCTTCGACGCCCTCGACCTCGCCGTACACGAGGTCGAGCGCTCGATCGCGATGTGCGTGCTCCGACATGCTCAGCCCAGCTCCTTAGCGTAGTCGCGGTACTCCTCGAGCGCCGCTTGAAGCCGCTCGAGCGCGTATCGCATCCGACTCTTGATGGTGTTCTCCGACACCCCGACGATCTCCGCGATGTCCTTGAAGGCGAGCCCCTGCACCTGCCGCATCAAGAACACCTCGCGCTGATCCTCCGGCAGCTCCTCGACCGCGGCCGCGATCTGCCCTTGCAGCTCCCGCGCGATGCTGTCGCGATCCGCCTCCGGAGTCGGGGCGGGCACGCGGTCGCCGAGCGTCGCGCTCTTGCCCTCGTCCGAAGCGAGCGGCGCGTCGAGCGAGCGATGTCGACGAAAGACCATACGACGTCCGTGATCGATGCAGAGATTGCGCGCGATGCTGTAGAGCCAGGTGCTCAGCTTCGATTGACCTTGGAACTGATCGGAACGCTGAATCACACGAAGAAAGACCTCTTGAATCAGGTCCGCCGCCTTCTCGGGATCGCGCACGGACCGCAGCACGAAATTGTAGAGAGGCCGCTCGTAGCGACCGAGCAACACCTCGAACGCCTCTGCGTCACCACGCTGGAAGCGCTCGAGGAGGGCCTCGTCGGCCAGGGTGTCGAGCTCGGTGCTCACCTCGGTCCCCCGAAGCCAGCCGGTTCGATACGACGCACGAGGCGCGGCTTGGGTCTCCTGCCACCCCCGACGACGCGCCCGACGCGCGCACGTGCACCTCTCGCGCAGGCAGGTCGTCGGGGCCGAGCGGACATGGCGCGCGAGGATAACGCCGGAGCCCATTGAGAAGTCGGGGAAGTCGATGTCGCTGCGACGGGTCGATGTCTCGAGCGAGGTGGGGCGGCCTCGGGTAGGGCGTCGGATCGCTCGGGCAGGGCGTGCGCGGGTCGTGGCCACGTCCGGACGAACGGTGGTCGTCGCGCGCGGGGTCTCGCTCGGTCCCGCCAAGCGCCCGAAATGCGTCGGTTTTGGGGCAAACCCACGATTGACCCCCTCCTGCGTGGATGATATGAGCGCAAGTCCCGATCGCTGGTCTTGCCCGAGGGTCGTACTTTCCAGGAGGGCAAGAGGTCGGGGGATCGAGTATCTTCGGGCCCGCGACGCCTCGGCCTCCGAGGTCATCGCGCACCGGGTCTTCGCGCAAAGAGGGGATGAGCATGCGCAGCACGCGCCTTTGGGTTCTCGTCGGAGCGCTGACGCTCTCGACCTTCGGCTCCGTCGTTCAGGGACAGGCCGAGGGCGACCCGGCGGTCACGACGACCGCGGACGGGGCTGCGACCGACGCCGCCGCGACCGACGCCGCCGCGGCAACGACGACGTCTGCCGAGCCGATGGACGCCGGCACCTACGCGGTGCGCCTGCGCGACCTCGAGCAGCGCATCAACGAGCTCAAGGAGCAGATCTTCCGCTCGAAGGCGCGCCTCTCGCTCCTCGCGGAGACGGTGCTCCAGGGCGTGGTCGCGGGCGCGCAAGCCATCATCGTCCACGAGAACCGCATGAGCTCGTCGTACAAGCTGGTGAAGGCGGTCTACGCGCTCGACGGCGCACCGATCTTCAACCGCGCCGACGAAGAGGGCGACTCGCTCTCGGAGCGCGAAGAGTTCCAGGTCTACAACGGCTCCATCGTCCCCGGTGAGCACACGCTCACCGTCAACCTCGAGTACCGTGGCCACGGCTACGGCATCTTCAGCTACCTGAAGGGCTATCGCTTCTCAAAGTCAGCTCCCGTATCCGCCCCTCACTCCAAGATTGCCGTATTAGGCAAGCGAACACGCGAAGAGTCCCAAAGCGACGAAGAAGATAACAGCTCTTCGTCCCCGGCTCCTATGCCTGTCGCCTTCATCGCACCCTTCATTGCCCTCAAGGTATTGGGGACGTT
>JALOQC010000403.1 GCA_025453555.1 Myxococcota bacterium
CGCGAACCACACCTCGGGCCCCTGCCGCGTCGGCACCACACGCGCCGTCACGCGCCGCGAAGGAGGCGGCGGCGAGTCGAACGCACGCGGCGGATCGGAACGCGACACCCCGGGAGGATACACCGCGAGCTCTCACGCGGGCGCAGGATCCGCTCGTACGAGGCGCCCGCGAGCGCCATTTCCCGTGACGTTTCGGGACCATCCCTTGACGGGAGCCACGGGACCGTCACACAACCCGAGGGCGATGGATGGCTCGACCGAAGACCGCCCGAGCGTGGCGCCGACGCCGCCTTCTTCGAGTGGCCTCGAGACTTCGAGTGGCCTCGAGAGCCCGGAGCTCTTCCTGAACCGCGAGCTGAGCTGGCTCGAGTTCAATCAGCGGGTGCTCGACGAGGCGCGCGACCCGACCGTTCCACTCCTCGAGCGGCTCAAGTTCCTCACCATCGTCCAGTCGAACCTCGACGAGTTCTTCATGGTGCGCGTCGCAGGCCTCGTGGAGCAGAAGCGCGAGGGCATCTCCGACGTGCAGCCCGACGGGATGACGCCGCGCGATCAGCTCGCGGCCATCTCCAAGCGCGTCGAGCGCATGATCGACGAGATGTCCGAGACCTTCCTCGGACAGCTCCTGCCGCTGCTCGAGCGCGAAGGTGTCGTGCTGCGCGAGCCGGGGCAGCTCTCGGCAGACGAGCAAGAGCGCCTGCGCATCTACTTCCAGGAGCAGGTCTACCCGATCCTCACGCCGCTCGCGCTCGATCCGGGTCATCCCTTCCCGCACGTCCCGAACAAGCGCCTGCACCTCATCGTGATGCTCGCGGGCGAAGAAGAAGGTCAGCCGGCGTTCGCGGTGGTGCAGGTCCCCGCCGTCTTGCCGCGCCTGCTGCCCGTCAAAGGCGACGGCGCCCTCGAGACCTACGTGCTGCTCGACGACGTCATCGCGGAGTACGCGGGCGAGCTCTTCCGCGGCTTCACGCGCCGCGGCGCGTGGGCGTTCCGCGTGATCCGGAACCACGACCTCTCGATCGACGAAGAAGAGGCGGAGGACCTCCTCGAGGTGATCCGCGAAGAGGTGCGCCGCCGCGACCGTGGCAACGCCGTCGCGCTCGAGGTGAGCGCGTCGTGCCCGCCCGAAGCGGTCGAGGTGCTCCAGGGCGCGCTCCACGTCGACTCGCAGTTCCTCTTCGCGGTCGACGCGCCGCTCGCGCTGCCCGACCTCGGCAACGTCGGCCAATCGCTCAAGCACCGCGCGGACCTGCAAGACGTGCCCTTCGTGCCCGCGCAGTCGCCGCGCTTCCACGGCGCCGAGGATCTCTTCCAGGTGATCCGCGAGGGCGACGTGCTGCTGCACCACCCCTACGAGGCGTTCGATCCGGTCGTGGATCTCCTGGAGACCGCGGCCGCCGATCCGGACGTGCTCGCGATCAAGCAGACGCTCTACCGCACGAGCGGTGACAGCCCAATCGTCAAAGCGCTCATCCGTGCCGCCGAAAACGGCAAACAGGTCGCGGCGCTCGTCGAGATCAAAGCGCGCTTCGACGAAGAGAACAACATCCATTGGGCGCGAAGACTCGAAGAGTCGGGCGTCCACGTGGTCTACGGACTCGTCGGCCTCAAGACGCACTGCAAGGTCTGCCTCGTGGTGCGACGCGAGAGCGGCCAGCTCCGCCGCTACGTCCACCTCGGCACCGGCAACTACAACCCGAAGACCGCGAAGCTCTACACGGATCTCTCGCTCTTCACCTGCCGCGAAGACTTCGGCCACGACGCGACCGCGCTCTTCAACCTGCTCACGAGCTGCACTGCCCCGCCCGAGTGGCGCTCGCTGGTCGCAGCGCCGCTCGGTCTTCACGAGACGACCCTCGGGATGATCGAGCGCGAGGCCGCCTACGCACGGGCGGGCAAGCCGGCACGGATCATCGCGAAGATGAACTCGCTCCAGGATCCGGACGTGATCCAGGCGCTCTATCGTGCCTCTCAAGCGGGCGTTCAGATCGATCTGATCGTGCGTGGCATCTGCTGTCTGCGACCGGGTCTTTCCGGGATCAGCGAGAACATCCGCGTACGCTCGATCGTGGATCGTTTCCTCGAGCACCACCGCATCTACTACTTCGAGGCCGGCGGGCGTCGTCTGGTCTTCGCGTCCAGTGCCGACTGGATGCCGCGCAACTTCCAGCGCCGCGTCGAGATCATGTTCCCCCTCGAAGACGAGGCGGTGCGCAAGCGCGTGATCGGCGAGGTCCTCCAGACCGCGCTCGACGACAACGTCAAAGCCCGCGTGCTCCGCGCGAACGGCACGTGGGAGCGCGTCCCGACGCCCGACGACGAAGCGGAGCAGCTCCGCAGCCAGAGCCGCTTCCTGCGCCTCGCGAGCCTCGCACAATCCGAGGCCGACGCGCGCGCACGCGCCGAGCGACCGTTCATCGTGCGCCCGGTGCGCCACCGCCCGACGAAGGCGTCCAAGGTGCCACCCACGAACCCGCCCGACGCGCCGCCGCCGGACCCGAAGACGGGAACCTGACGACCTACGTCAGTCCGTGATCCGCGGCGGATGCCATCACGGTCCCGCTGGCGACTCGGACTCGGTCTCGGATTCCATCGCTGTCTCGGACTCGGACTCCGTCGCTGTCTCGGACTCCGTCGCTGTCTCGGACTCCGTCGCTGTCTCGGACTCGGTCTCGGACCCAGACTCCGCCGCCGCCTCAGACCCGGTCTCGGACTCGGACTCGGTCTCCGACTCGGTCTCGGTCTCCGACTCCGTCGAGGTCCCGGTCTCGGTCTCGCCATCCCCACGTACCCACGGCATCACCCGCTCGCGCACCACCTCGCGCGCGTACCGCGACGCCGCCTGCCGCGCGCCGCTCAAGAAGAAGTACACCGCGCGCTCCTGAGCGTTCGCGCGCAAGTACGTGCTCGACGGATCATCCGGTCCGAACGGGTTGGTACGCAGCGCGTCACCGCGCCCGTAGAGCACCGCGGTGCCCACGCTCAGGTCGTAGCGCTCGCTGCGGTAGCCCACGCTGAAGCTCGCGCCGTAGCGGTTCACCTGCGGGTGCGCGAACACGTTCGTCTCCTCCGGAACGTCCGGCGCAGCCGAGCGATCCGTGAACACCCCGAAGCGCAGCGGCACGCGCTCCGCCACCACGCCCTCGAAGCCGATCGACACGTTCACGTTCGGCCGTCGCCGCCACGACTGCACCACGTAGTCACCCGGCTGCGGCACCGCGCCCGTGATCGGATCCGGCTCCGGCGAACCGAACGTGCGCGCGCGCTTCGTCCGCCCGTACGCCGACACGTCGAGCGCCACCGTGATCGCGTCGCTCGGCGCCCACGACGCTCCCACGCGCAGCTCCCACGGGATCGGCTGCGCGGCGGAGAGCCCACGCGCTTCCGTCAGCGAGTACGTCGCGTACGGCGGCTCCGCGAGCAGATCCGCGAAGCTGCGCCGATCGCGGATCGACGCGGCGTCGGTGAGCTCGATCCCGGGCGGCTGGAACATGAGCCCCACGCGCCACGCCGCGGTCGGCATCCAGAGCGCGCCGATGCGCACGAGCGCGTGCCGCGTGGTCAGCTTCGCGAGCGTGTCGCGCACGGAGAGCGTGTCGTTGCGGAACACCCCGAGCTCCGGATCGAAGCGAAGGTCCGTGACGATGGTGGAGTCCTCCGAGTGCCGGAGGCGCGTGGTCACGAGGAACGCGCTCAGACCGATCGCGAGGTCGTCGCGCAAGCGCAGACCGATCGAAGGACCGAAGAACGTCACCCGTCGCTCGTGCTCGACCAGCAAGGTCTCGCTCACGCCCGTCGCGTCGTCGCGCGCGGTCACGTCCCAACGCAGCCGCACCTGCGTCGGCGTCACGGTGCTGAACGCGAACGCGTGCGGTCGTTGGCCGTACGCGTCGCGACGCCCGAAGCGCTTCACGGTGCTCGCGAAGATCGGGATCCCGGGCCGGCTCGTGGCGCGCAGATCGCGCGTGCCGATCGGCGAGCCGTAGCCATCCTCCACCACGCGCCGATCGAACGCGTTGATCGAGAGGTTCGCGGCGAGCGCGTCCGCCGGTACGAGCACGAGCCCCGCCGGGTTGTAGTAGACGGCCGAAGGCTCGTCCGCGACGCCAGTCGCCGCGCCGCCCATGCCGAGCGCGCGCTCGCCGACCAGGAACGTCTGATCGTGCGTCTCGTCGGCGCGCACGGAGCGCGAGAGCGAGGCCACGACGAGCAGTCCGAGCCCGAGCGACACGCGGTGCACGAGCCGGGACACGAGCCGACTCACGAAGCGGGGCACGAAGCGACGCGCGTTCATCGAGCGTTTGGTACCGCGCGCGCAGGACGAAAGCCACGGCGTCCGCGAGCCTCGTCGCGAGCGCGCTCGAACGGCCCGCGAACCTTCGCGCGGGCCAGGTGTCACTCCAGGTCGGATCGATGGTAAAGCGCCACGTCCCCATGAGCCGCCGTACCCGACGCGAGCGCCGACTCTTCGCCGACCGTCGGGCGCCCCGCGAGCTCGAAGCGCCGTCCGCGATCACCGAAGGCCCCGCGAGCGCGTGGGCCTCGCGCGCCGCCGACACCGACGCCGACGCCTCGTGGATCGACCTGCTGCACGCGACCCCGCGGATCCCGATCGAGACGGAGCTCCTGCGGCGCGCGCTCCGCTTCGCGTTCGAGTCCGGTGACGCGGGCGGCCTGCTCGGTCTCGCGCTCGAGCGCGCGCCGCTCTCGCCGTCCACCTGGGAGCTCGAGACCTTCGAGCCGGGCTTGTTCCTCGGCGAGCTCGTCGACGAGTGCTTCACGATCCACGTCGCGGGCCGAAAGCATCGCCCGAGCCGCAGCTTCGTCCTCCGCGTGCTCGGCGCGCCGCCGGCGGAGCTCGCGGACGTCCGGCTGCGGGTCGCGATCCAAGCGGAGCTCGCGGGCTCGCCGCCGCTCCGACACGCGCTCGAGCGCGCGTACGAATCGCTCGAGCGTCTGCGCGCGTTGCTCGACGAGACCTCGAACTTCCGCGAGGAGACCATCCGACGGAAGGTCGAGGTGCTCGAAGCGATCCGCGGCTTCGTCGGTGCCGCAGACGATCTCGCGCCCGCGCGATCGGCCCTGCGTCGCGTGCACGTCGCGGCGCGCCGGCTCGCGGAGAGCCCCGCCTACGCACGGCTGCTGCAGGTGCTCGACTTCGAGCGAAACCTCGCGACCGTCGATCTGCGCGTGGTGCTCGGCAGTGACGGTCGCATCCGCGATCTCGCGCTGCTGCGGCTCGACGAGAACCGCGCCAACCCGCTCGTGCGTCCCGCGTGGCGTCGCGCGATCGAGCGCTTCGTCGCGTGGGCGCGCGGCCACCGCTACCACGAGAACGAGGTGCTCCTGCGCGTGCTCGACGACGTCTTCGACGAGCTCGAAGACTTCGTGGTGCCGCTCTTCACCGCGCTCGGCCACGTGCAGATCCACCTCGCGTCGCTCGGCTTCCGCGATCGAGCCGCGCGCGAAGGGCTCGCGGTGTGTCTGCCCGAGGTCTCGCCGACTCCGCCCCTGGACGCCCCCGCGGGCCCCTCGCGCTTCGAGGGCCTCTTCAACCCGCTTCTCTTCCTCCAAGGCGTGCGCCCCGTGCCCTGCGACTTCGCGCCCACCGGCCACGACGCGCTCGTGCTCGTCACCGGCCCGAACTCGGGCGGCAAGACGCGCCTCCTCCAAGCGGTCGGCATCGCTCAGGTCCTCGCTCAATCCGGGTTCTTCGTTCCCGCGCGCGCCGCCTCCATCACGCAAGCGCCCGGCATGTTCGTCTCGCTCATCGAGAGCGGACGCGCGGACGAGAGCGAAGGTCGCCTCGGCACCGAGCTGCGCCGCGTACGCCGCCTCTTCGAGGCCCTGCGCCCCGGGGCGATCGCGATCCTCGACGAGCTCTGCTCGGGCACCAACCCGAGCGAGGGCATCGCGATCTTCGAGCTCGTGGTGTCGCTCCTGCCGCGCCTTCGGCCGCAGGTCTTGCTCACCACGCACTTCCTCGACGCCGCGCGCCGGCTCGAAGCGGAGAACGGCATCGCGCGCCTGCAGCTCCTCCAGGTCGAGCTCGACGCGCGCAGCGAGCCCACCTACCAGTTCGTGCCCGGCGTCGCGCCGACCTCGCTCGCGCATCAGGTCGCCGGTCGCCTCGGCGTCACCCGCGAAGAGCTCGAAGCGCTCGTCGAACGCCAGCTCGCGAAGAGCTGAACGGCGCCGGTCGAAGGCTCGCGAAGGGCTCGTCGAAGGTCGGCTCGCGAAGAGCGGCTGCGAATCTCGGAACGACTCGTGTGGAGTGCTTCGCTGCGCGCGGCTCAGATCTCGAACGCCATCGCCTCGAGGCGCGCTTGCTCGCGCACCCGCAGCGCATCGCCCACGAAACGCGCGACCGCGGCGTTCATCGCGACCTCGGCGAGCTGCTCGTCGAGCTCGTCGAGCTCCGCGTCGGTCTCCTTCACGATGCGGCCCACGGTGTCGCCGTGCGCTTCTTGAAGTCGCGTGAAGAGATCCTCCGGCACCACCTCGGGGAACATGCGCGCGTAGCGCACGAGGCTCCGCCAGAGCTGCGCCGCGAGCGCGGGATCCGGATGCTCGCCGCGCAACGCCGACAGGCAGTGCTCCACGTCGCGCCACGCGTGCCGGTACTTCGCGATCTCGACCTGGTAGGTCATCTCGGACGCGCGCGGCCAGATCGCGTGCGCGACGCTGTG
>JALOQC010000404.1 GCA_025453555.1 Myxococcota bacterium
CGCTGCCGCCCGGACGCTACCGCGCGCGGGTGATCGACGAGCGCTTCGTGCGCGCCGACGTGAACGTCGTCGTCGAGCCGGAGTCCACGACCCGCACCACGCTGCCGATGCGCCGTCGCCCGCCACCCACCGGCGAGCTCGTGCTCAGCTCCAACGCGCCGGGCGCGCTCGTGAGCCTCGACGGCGAAGAGGTCGGCTTCTCGCCCGTCGTGCTGCCGCGTCTCGAAGAGGGACCCCATCGCCTCCGCATCGAGCAAGAGGGACTGCAGGCCTGGGAGGACACGCTCGAGGTGCGGCGCGACGAGCGGCTCTGGGTCACCGCGACGCTCACGCCTCCGCCGCGCGTCGAACGAACGCCCGCCTCGTTCGCCATCGGAGCGGTCGGCCTCGGCGCGCTCGTCGGCGCCGCCGTCACGGGACCGATGGCGCTGCTGACCCGCGCCCGCTTCGACGACGCACGCGTCGACGACCCCGAACGCGCGACCTCGCTGCGCGAGCGCGGCGTCTTCCTCAACCGCACCACCGACGTGCTCCTCGCAATCGGCGCGGTCGCGCTCACGGTGGGTGTCACCCTCTTCTTCGTCACCGAGCGACGCGTCGACGCGCCGTCGAGCGTCTCGGTGTCGCGGCGTCCGCGATGAACCTGTCCTCGAGGAGAGCGAGCCGATGCGTCCTCGTCGCGCTCGTGCTCGCCTGCGCGCTCGTCACGCCGAGCTCGGCCGACGACGCGGTGGACGCGCGTTTCTTCGAGACACGCGCGCGAACGGCGGAGCGCCGCGGCGACGTGCGCGGCGCCCTTCAGAGCTACCTCCACGCGCAGCGCATCGTTTCGTCTCCGCGTCTGATCTTCGAGACCGCCCGCGTCGCCGCGCTCGTCGGCAAAGACGCGCTCGCGTGGTCGTTCTACGAGCGCTACCTCGAGGTCACGCGGGACACCGATGAGCCCGAAGCGAAGCGCACACGAGCCCTCGCCGAGCGAGACCGCCTCGAATCCCGCGGCACCTTCGGGGTGATCGAGGTCACGAGCGAGCCCGGGGGCGCCTACGTCTACGTCGACCGAGCGGAGCACGGCTTGGTCGGCATCACGCCGTGTCGCGTGGCGGTGGATCGGGGCACGCGGACTCTCCTGCTCGAGCGCGACGGCTTCCTCCCGACCTCACACGCGGTCGACGTCGCCGCGGCGTCACGCGCGAGCGTCGTCGTCGCGCTGCGCGCAAGAATGGGACGCCTCGAGCTCGTCGCCCCGACTGGCACGCGCCTCGAGGTCCGCCGCGTCACGCGACCCGACGAAGCTGTGCCCGCGCCGTTCGAAGCAGACGCCGGCACCTCCCTCGAGCTCCCGATCGGCGCCTACGACGTCCGCCTGCTCGAACGCCCCGCCGATGCTCCGCCGGACACCACACCCGACGTCCGCCGCGTGAACGTCCTCGAAGGCGCCACCGCCCGCGTCGAGCTCCGCCCCGAGCCACCACGCCCCGCGACCGGACGTCTGCTCGTGCGCTCCGAGCCGCCCGCGACCTTGCTCGTCGACGGCGCCGAACGTGCACAGACCCCAGCCGCGCTCACGGACCTCGCCGTCGGCGCACACGACATCGAGCTCGTCCGCCGCGGCCACGTCCGCTGGCGCCGCGCGATCCGCATCGGCGAAGCGAGCACGACCTACCTCGACGTCCGCCTCGTGCGGGAGTGACGTGTCCGATACGGCGTGACCTCGGTCGAGCAGGTGCCTTCACGTCGGCAGCAGCTCACGCGCCGCGTCCTCGAAGAACCGTCGAATCGTCGACCACTTTCGCGCGCTGAGCCCCTCGGGGAACACAGCGGCGATCAGTCGATCCAGGGCGCGTCGCTGCTCGCGCGTGAGCGCGGCTCGGGCCATGCGTCCTCCTGGGCTCGCAACGCGGCGCGCCAAAAGCACCACGTGCGCCGGCTGATCTCGGGGTGCGCGCCCTCGGCGAAGAACACGCGGATGCGTTCGAGCCCGTAGCGTCGCACCGCCCAGCGGACGTCTTCGAGGCCACCGTGCTCGAGCACGCGCGCGAGGATGGTCGTCGCGTCCCGTTCGTCGTCGAGTCGGCGACGGTCGAGGTTCCAGAACAACCAATCGAGCGCTTCCGGCGGCGCGGCCACGACCGTTCATAGCATGCGCGCCGCGCACCCTGCGTTCGAACGACGCTCTTCCGACGGCGTCCGAGCCGCACGACTCGAAACTCCACCCCTTCCCAGGGGCGCCCTCGACTCGGAGCCCCACGCGTCAGAATTCGCTCCAACCCGCGTCCTTGCCTCCGTGAACCGAGATCGAGCCACCCTCCGCGCGCTCCCCACCCGTCGCGACGACGAGAGCGCCGTCGCCTCGCGTGTCAGGAGCCCTCCGCACGTGCGTCCTCCCGACGTGCCCGAGCTCCGCGACCTCCACGTGCTCGCGCGCGTGGTCGACCTCCTCGACGACGCCGTGCTGATCGTCGACGTTCGCGGCGTGCTCGTCCACCGCAACGTCCGCGGCACCGCGCTCCTCGCCCGCGAGGTCGCGCGCGTCGACGACGACGGCCGACTCACCTTCGCGGACCCGCACGTCGCGACCTTCTTCGCACGCGTCCTCGAAGACCGCCTCGTGCTCCCCGCCACCCGCGCGCTCGCGCTCGATCCGAACGGTCTCCCCCGCGCCTCGCTCTTCGTGGAGCGCCTCGACGACGAGCACCTCGTGCTGTGGATCCGCACCTCCGAGCCGCTCCCGTGGCGCGCGCGGCACTGGGTCGCGGAGACTTTCGGATTGAGCGGCGCCGAAGCACGTTTGATCGTCGCGCTCACCGAGGGCCTCACCCCACCCGAAGCGGCGGAGCGCTTCGGCGTCGCCCTCGGCACCGTGCGAGTTCAGCTTCGATCGATCTACGCGAAGCTCGGGGTGAAGCGGCAGTCGGAGATCGTGGCGCGCGCGATGCGGTTGCTGCCTCCGGTGCGGGGGTTGTGACTCACGACCGTCACTCTTCGACCGAAGACTCTCCAGCGAAGACGGCCGGTTCCGCGCGAAACGTCATCGCGAAGCTGAATCCGTCCGCGACCTCGAACACACACGACGGATCGTCGATCACGCGGCCGTCGCCTTCCACGCAGCCCACGATCACCGGTGCGCACGCGCTGGTGCGGCTGCCCTCGACGATCAAGCGCTCGAGCCCGTCGCCATCCAGGTCGACATCGGGCTGGACCGGAACGATCCCCGCGGATCGGCCTCCGGCGAACGCGTCGGCGAAGCTCACCATCCGGTCGATCTCCGCACACGGCGGCTGACCCGCGCCTCCGCTGAAGGTGTCCCGAGCGGTCGCGAAGTAGGAGACCGGCAAAGCCCCGCAGACCCTCCCCTCCAGGCGGTCTGGGCTGGAGGTCGAAGGCAGCACGACCAGCTCGAAGCGCAGATCGCCGACGTCTGCCCCCGGTGGGTTGATGAAGCCGGGGAGCGACACGAGGACCTCCGCCGGCACCGTCTCGATCGTCGTGCCGCGGGCCGTCGCGTGCACCCGTAAGGGGGTGTTCAGGAAGCGGAGGATCTCACGCCGCTCGCGGTCCACCGAGGCCAAGCCGAATCCCAACACGAACCGCGAGGGCGGCGGCGCGCCCCGCTCCCAGCCGGGAAACGTCATCACGATCGCTTCTCCTCCCTCGCCGAGATCGAGCCGCAGCTCTTCGTTCAGCACGGGGGCGAAGGTTCGGATGCTTCGACCAACTTGGTTGGTCGGCACGCCGCTGCCGATGAAGTCGCAGCCGTCAGCGCTGTCGATCGAATACGCGAACTCGTTCAGCAGGAAGACCTGGTCGCGCCGGCACGCCGGTGAGCACCCGTCGTTCGGACGGAGGTTGCCATCGTCGCAGGCCTCGCCTTCGTCGAGCACACCATCGCCACACGACAGTGGCGGCCCACACGTCGGGCACTCCGGCCCCTCACAGACCTCGCCCGCAAGGAGATCCAAGATCCCGTCCCCGCAGCGCTCCTGCGAGCAATCGCTCCGACAGCCGTCTCCGTCGCGCGTGTTCCCGTCGTCGCACGACTCGCCGCCCTCACGGCCCCCATCACGGCAGAGCTGCTCCCACGCACACGTCGCCGAGCACCCGTCTCCATCGACGGTGTTGCCGTCGTCGCAGCTCTCCCCCGGATCGAGCACACGGTCGCCACAACCCGTCACGGGCTCGTCGTCCCCGAAGACTTCGTCGACCCAATCGACCGACGCCGTCCCCGCGTCCTCGGCGGGGACCACGAACTCGCCCTCGTCCTTGCAGCCGACGAAGGCGAGCACGGCCGCCGCAGCGAGCCACCTCATGGTGCCCCCGCGTCGGCGCCCGACGATCCGGTGGATGCGTCGGCCGCTGACTCCACGGACGCGTCGGGCTCCGACGTCTCGCGGCCGCGCTCGGAACCTTCGAAGCCGAGGTTCACCCAGCTCACCCCGCGGCGCGTGAAGGCGTCTTCGTAGCCCGGCTCGTCCTCGAAGAGCCGGGCAAAGAAGAAGAGCCGCAGCGAAGGCGACGTCTCCGTGCTCCAGCGCGCCGACGGCCGCGGCACGAGGTGACCACGCTCGATCCGATATCGGTCGAAGGTCCCGAGCTTGCCCGACGGCGCGACCACCGGATCGGCGACCGTCAGCAGCACGTCTTCCGCGCTCAGCGTGTAGAGCGCGAGCGTCCGCGCGTCCGACCCCGGACCCACGATCCAGCGATCCCCGCCCACGAGCCCGACCGAGAGCGGCGCCCCCACAGGCCACGTCGCCCTCGGCCACGGCCTCCGCGAAACCTCGACGTAGGTGAACGGTAAGCCGGTCGGGGACGCGAGCTCCACCAGCTCCGGCGCGTCGTCGCCCACCACGAGCTGGACCCGTCGCGCGCCCCCGTCGAAGCCCGGAACGATGTCGAAGCCCACCAAGCGCGCGCGCTCGCCGCGCATCGGAATGCCCGCCGGCGCCTCGCGCCAGCGCGAACAATCCGACGAAGCCAGCAAGAAGAGCTCACCCGTCTCGGGATCCAAGCGAGCCCCCTCGAAACGCTCGAACTCCTCGCTGTAGGCGATCGCGAGATCCCCCTCTTGCAGCGGCGTTCGTCCCTCGTTCCACGTCGAGCCGTTGCGCGAAGAATGCGAGAGCGCCCCGAGCACCACGCACTGCATCACTGGGCTCTCAGTCGCCGCGCGCAGCGAAGGCGCGTTGAGGAGCGCCGAGTCCACCTCGCGCTCACAGTCATCCACCGCGTTGCGGAACACGCGCACGACGCCGACGGAGAACGCAGCTCCCACGACCTCCGTCGTCCCGACGATCCGCACGGACACCGGCTCGTCCACGCGCCACTCCGGATCGACGGGCATCGTCAGCCGATCCTCCGTGCTCGTGGAGAGCGTCCACTGCGGCGTCGCGCCGGTCGAAACGAGCAAGCGAAGCTCGTGGACCCCGGTTCCGTAACGAAACAACGGCATCTCTTCCGTCGAGCGCCCCCGCTCGTCTTCGAGCCGCCCGAACGCCACCCCGCCTTCGGTTCGAACGTAGACGACCGGTCCGCTTCCCAGCCGTTCGGAGAAAAGCCGAAGCTCCGCCGAGGCGCCGTTTCGCGCCTCGAACACCATTCGAATCGAGAGCTCCCGCAACGCCCCCACCGTCGGCTTCGCCGTCGCCACGAACTGCCCCGGCCCCAGCACGATCTTCCCCCACCCGGCGATCCACCGCTGATCGACCGCCGTCCCCGTCGTCACCCAGTCGGCATCCGGATAGAGGTCCTCCGGTCGAAAGCGAAACAGCTCGTAGAGCACCCCCGAAGTCCACGTACACCGACGCTCCTCCCGCAGCGCCCGATCCCAACACGCCGGATCGAGCCCATCCACGAGCGGCAGCCCGAAGAGCGCGTCCCCATCGTTGTCCCGCCCGTCCTCACAAGCCTCGTCCGACTCCACGCACCACCCGTCACAATCGGGGTCCTCGCAGTCGGTGAGCCCATCGAGGTCCTGGTCTTCGCCGTCCGTACAGGCTTCGAGGGAGGTCTCCGTGCGGCTCTCGGGGTACGCCGAGAACGCGCTGCACGCGGCGAGGTCGAGCAAGAGCAGGAGGCACGCGGTCCGCATCACGGCAGCTGATCCGCCCCGACAATGGCCA
>JALOQC010000405.1 GCA_025453555.1 Myxococcota bacterium
CCGTCGAACGACCACGAGAGCTCGACGCTCGCGTCCCACGTGGTCGTGAAGTCCGTCGTCTGCGGGAAGATGCGTTGGTTCGGGTTGGCGACGTCGACGTTGAACGCGACCCCGAGCGCCGGATAGAGCTGCGCTCGAAGCGCGTCGGCCCGAGCGTCGGCGGCTTCGGCGCGGGAGAGCGCCGCCGCGACGTCCGGCGAACGTTTGCGCGCGCTTCGACGGAGCTGCGCGGGCGGGAGGGTCGGCGCTTCGGGAAGGCGTCCGAGATCCGCGCGCAGCCGGAGCGGAGCGCCCTCGTCGAGGCGCAGCAAGTCGCGCAGGACCGCTTCCGCGATCTCGGCGCGGCTCCGCGCGACCGCCACGAGCTGCGCGTAGCTCCGCGCCGCCGCGTCCGCCGCGAGGCGTTCGCCCTCCGTGCCCACGCCTTGATCGAGCCGCTCGGAGGCCTCCTGGGCGCGCCGCCCCGCGACCGCGCCCGCTTCTTCCGCGAGCACGAGCTGCGCCCGCGCACGCACGACCTCCCAATACGCATCGAGCGCGTCGACCACGACCTGATCGCGCGCCGCGCGCGCTTGCTCCGCCGCCGCCTCCGCGTCGTGCTCCGCCGCGCGGAGCTGGTGGCGCTGCACGCCGATCAAATCCGAGAGACGCGAACCGACGGAGACCCGAAGCGCGTATTGATTCAGGATCGGCTCTTGGAGAACGACCCGTTGAACGAAGGTGTCCGGCGCGGCTTGGCACGACACCAAATCTCGTAGACATGCCGCGGTGTCGAACGCGGAGATGGTGCCCGGTGTGATGTCGGAGAGACGCGTGTAGCGCGCGGACAAACGCGCTTGAGGGACGAAGCCTCGACGCGCGACCGCTGTTCCGGCATCGGCGGCGCGGGCTCCGAGCTCGGCGCGACGGGCCGCGATGGATGCGCGAGCCGCGCGTGCGACCGCCGCTTCGACGTCCAGTCCTTCGGCGTCCGCGACTCCGTCGGGGAGGAGCGCGTCGAGCTCGAGGGGGCTCGTGGCCGACACCGCGCGCGGGAGGCGAGGCGTCGCGAGCTCGGCCCGCGGGGCGGCCGGGGACGACGCGGTCGGAGCGACCTCCACCTCGCGCACCTCGCCCTCGCGCGGCGTCGACGGCGTGGTGTCCAGCGGCGAGGTCGGGGTGCGGGTTTGCGCGAGCGCGGGTGAGGTCGCCAGGACGCAGCCGACCAAGAGCGCCCAACGCACCGAACGGTCCGCCGCCCGTCTGGTCGAACGACGAGCAGATAGTTCGTGAGCGCTCACTTCTTTTCCAACATGAGTATGTGAGCGCTTGCTCATTTTACTCGCGTTGGGTTCGGCAAGGCTGGAGGGAACCGCATTCGTTAGTGAGCGCACACTTATCATCTGGTCACCGTGGGATGGGTCGCGGTAGCGCCACGAGCGTTTCACCGAACCCGTGCAGATTCTGCATCGGCGCCGCGGCGGCCGACGCCCGCGAGCTCGACCACGCTCCGCGCGAATCGGCGGCTCGCCTGCTCGAGCGTGTCTCCGTTCGGTAAATCACCGAAATGATGAAGCAAATGGACGTGCTTCAGGCACGCTCCCACGACGAAGTCCGCCAGCGTGTGTGCGTCGCACGGGCGCATGCGGCCCTCCGCGATCTCGCCACGGAAGTACGTCGCGAAACGGTCGCGCACGATGTCCGGTGGGACGTCCTCGTCTCCGACCACGGACCGCAGGTCCTGTGGCTTGAGCTTCCCGCTCGACATGACGGTCTGCATGATCGGAATGATCTCGGAGATGTAGCCCATCAGGGCGAGCGCCAGATCCGCGATCTGCCCCTCCAAGGACCCCTTGCCGACCCGGAGCGGCATCGACTCCATCCACACCTGTTCTTCGAGCGCGGGCATGCGCATCGCCTGTTGGAAGAGCTTGCGCTTGGTGCCGAATCGTTTGAACAGCGTGCCCTCGCTGACGCCGGCGCGCTTGGCGAGCTCCTGGCTCGAGGCCCCCGGACCGAGCTCGAAGAACGTCGCTCGGAGCGACTCGAGGAGCGCGTCGTCGTCGTATTTGCGAGGGCGAGCCATAGTTCGTGAGTGTGTGCTCACGAACTAAACGACGCAAGGAGCACGAGCGCGGCGCCCGAGAGGAACAACACCAGACCGAACGCAAGCAGGATGACGCCGCCGACCGAGCTTCCAAGGGCGGATGGGAAAGGATGGTGGATCCTTTCCACGAATCGGATCCTTTCCACGAATCGGGTTCAACGTCTGAACGACGTCTCGTTCCGGTTCAGAGATCATGGACGATCGTTTCGATTCGCGCACGATGCGCGCTCTCGGGATAGCGCGAGAGGAACGTCTCGGCGCGTCGTCGTGCGGCTGCCCCGCGACCGGTGCTGACGAGTCCTTCCACCACCAGGCGCTCACGCTCTTCCGCGAGTGTCCCGTTCGGAAACTCTCGTTCGTGCCCCATGAGCGCCACCAAGGCGTCGTGGGCGCGACCCGCTCGAAGCGCAGCCCGCGCTTGATCGATCAATGCACGCTCTCGCGCCAGCGGTGACGTCGGACGGTTGGGATCGCCACGTTCGTTCGTCTCGGCCTCGATCGATTCGCTCGGCCTCGCGCGAAGCGGAGCTGACGGTCGGTCGGGCTCGGGCGCGACGAACACGTCGACCGTCGCCGCGTCTTCCGCGGGCGCCGCGTCGAGCACATCGATCTCTTCGACGACCACGGCCTCGACGACCACCGGCTTCGGGTTCGACGTCCACGGCTTCCACACCGCCCACGAGACGGCCACGCCGACGATCACGCCGACGGCGCCACTCGCGAGAGACACCGCGATCCACTTCGTCGCTCCCACTTGGACGGCGTCTTTCGCGGCGTCTTTCGCGGCGTCTTTCGCGGCGTCTTTCGCGGTGTCTTTCGCGGCGTCTTTCGCGGCGTCTTTCGCGGTGTCTTTCGCCGTGTCTTTCGCCGCGTCTTTCGCGGCGTCTTTCGCGGTGTCTTTCGCCGCGTCTTTCGCGGCGTCTTTCGCGGCGTCTTTCGCGGCGTCTTTCCCGGTGTCTTTCGCGGTGTCTTTCGCGGCGTCTTTCGCGATGTCTTTCGAAACGTCGCTCGAGACGTCCTTCGAGACGTCGATTGACTCCAAGCCCGAGACGCTACCGAGCAGCAGCGCGAGGCCTCGCTTCTTGGCCTCCGTCATTCCGATGAGCGGCGCCTTGCGCTCCGCTTCGAGGAGCGCGCGAAACTTCGGGTCGAGCGGCTCGAGCTTCGGCATCACCGACCCCCCAGTCGCTCGACCGCGTCGCAGAACTCCTGGCGCGCACGCCGAAGCGACGAGTACGCGGTGTTCAGCGGAATCCCGAGCGCGTCGGCGACCTCCTTCATCGGCTCCTGATCGAGCTCGTAGAGCACGAACACCGCGCGCCGCGACTCTTCGACTTCTGCGAGCGCGACGTGCACGAGCTGCGCGGCTTCGAGACGGCTCGCGTCGGAGCTGTGTAGGTCACCGATCACGTCACCGATCGAGTCGCCGTTCGAGCCGATGGCGCGCTCGTATCGCTCCGAGGCCTTACGTCGCGTCTCGCGCGCCACGTTGAACGCGATGCCGAAGAGCCACGGCCGAATGGGTCGCGTGGGATCGAACGTCGACAGCTTGCGATGCGCGACGAGGAAGACGTTCTGCGCCGCATCTTCGGCGTCACGCACCCCGAGCCGCAGCAACGTGCGCCACACGTACTCGTAGTGTTCTTCGTAGATGGCAGTGAGGGTCGGCCGCATCGGGTCCCGCGGTGCGGACCGAGGGTGTACCGCATCGGGAGCAAGAGCCATGAAACGTGATCCGAGCGGTGGCGGCTCGGGGTGGAGCCGGTGCGAGGCGAAGCACGCGTCGAGCGCGGCCGAGAGTCCGTCCGAGCTCCGGTGCGTCGGAATCCGCGGAGCAATGCGAGGGATCGTCTCGCTCGGCGAGAAGCGGAGATCAGGACGGGTGAGCCTCCAGATCACGAGCGTGGCCTATTGCGCACCGAGCGGGCGCACCTGGACCTCGACCCCGCCCCCGTCGGCGATGGAGAACATCAAGGCGCCTCCGACCACCAGGGCGCTGCTGATCCCGATAGAAGCCCACAACATCCCTTTGCCCCAATCGTCGTTCTTCACTTTGATCGCGGAGATCGTGATCGCGAAGGGCGCCACGAGCAGGAACCCGGCCGTGAAGAGGTAGCGTCCGGCGATGTTCCACCCGCTCGCGCGCCGCAGCTCGACGAAGAGCTCGATGTCCTCGCGGACCTCGGTGAGCTCTGGCAGCGCCCACGGGATGCGTGCGTTCAACGCACGCACTTGAGCACGCGTCCGAGCGTTGGGTCGCCCTTCTGCGGGAACGACGACGCCATCCGCGATGCCGAACTGGTGCACTCCGGGCCGCACCCGAGCCTCGCAAGGCATCACGCACAAACGTTCGAAGAACCGCGCCGCGACCTCCCCACGACCCGTGTTGGTCTCGATGTGGAACGAGAATCCGGGGCGGTTCGACGACACGCGAACCAAGAACAGTCCGTCGTCGAGTGCGGCGAGTCCTCCGAACACGGCCGCTGGCGCGCTCGGTACGACCTCGTCCGTCGGCGCCGCGGGGACGTCGAGGGGGCCTTCGTCGATCCACACCGCGACCGCCGCCGCGGCCGCTTCGAGCGCCTCGACGCAGCTCGGATCTCGAAACGTTCGCCGCGACTGTCGCGTCGTCCGGTTCCCGTCGCGGTCGGTGGTCTCATCCGTCGAGACGGTGACCTCCACCTGGTCGCCCTCGCGGAACACCCGCACCCGCACCTCGCTCGCCGAATCGTCCGCAAAGACCACACGCCCGACCCGAGCGGCGACCTCGTCGCCGAATCGCGCCGCATCCATGCAGCCCTCGAGCGTGCTTTGGAAGTCGAGTCGTGCGGTGGTCGGTGCGTCGTCCGCGAAGGCGGAGCCCGAGACCCGAACGAACGAGAGCAACACGACCGCGCAATAGAGACGTCCCATGCCTTCTCTCGACCTCAGCCCGTCGGTTTCGTGCAACGAGATGTTCGGCGCGTGAGTCAGGTCACAACGAGCGGACTTCAGGGGAGACGAATCGCCGCGTCGAAGCTGATGCGGCGAGGTGGGGTCCGACGCGTGAGCCCGACGTCGTACGCTCCGGCGCGTGCGGACCCTCCACCTCGCGTGCCTGCCCTTCCCTTCGCCCCAAGGGACGCAGGCGATCGTACGCGCGATGGTCGAGGCGCTCGCCGACGCCGGCCACGACACGCACCTGCTCACGTACGCACACGGCGCCGGCGATGCGGCGCGCGGCGTCGAGCATCATCGCCTCTCCGACTTTCCTCGCGCGCGCTCGCTTCGTTCGGGTCCCTCGTTCTCGAAGGTCGCGCTCGATCTCCAAATGATCACGCGCGCGCGTCGGCTCGCATCCTCGCTCGGTCCCGACCTCGTGATCGCGCACGGCATCGAGGCCGCCCACGTCGCACGGCTCGGGCACCTCTCGTCGATCGCGCGCACGCTCAACTACGCGCACACCCGTTTCGACGCGGAGCTGCCGACGTATGCACCTGCCGACGAGGGCGTTCGCGCGCAGCTCCGATCGCGCGCGCTGCGCGACCTCGGGAGCGCGCTCGACCGAAGCGCGGCTCGCCTGCCGACCGTCGCGATCACCCCCGACCTCGCCGCGCACCTCACGCGCCGCAGGCATGGCGCGAGCGCGACCACGCTGCTCCCGCCGTGGTCCCCGCTCGATCCTCCGCGTTCGGACGAACGCATCCCCGCGCGCGCGTCGCTCGAGCTTCCCCTCGACGCGAAGGTCGTCCTCTACGCGGGGAACCTCGACGGCTACCAAGGCTGGGAAGAAGCCGCCGAAGCCGCGCGACGCGCGAGCGCGACCTTCCTCGTCGCGACCGAGAGCGATCCGACGCCGCTCGAGCGTTTCCCCCACGTCCGCATCCGCCTCGCCGACGAGCGCGATCGTCGGCGCGCCTACGCGGCGTGCGATCTCGCGATCGTGCCGCGGCGCGCGCCGGGTGGCTTGCCGATCAAGCTGCTCGACGCCCTCGCGCGCGACGTGCCCGTGGTGGCCGGACCGCGCGCGCT
>JALOQC010000052.1 GCA_025453555.1 Myxococcota bacterium
GGCGGCTACGGCGTCGTGAAGGGCACCCTGCGCGTCTTGGCGTGAGCGCTCGGCTCTCGTCGGCTGCGGTGCCGGCGACGCGCGCGGTGCGGCGCTCGAGCGAGCGCGGGGAGCGCGAGCGCATCGGAACCAGAGTCGTCGCTCAAAGACACGACGCGAGCCGTTCGGCGAGCTCGGCGTGGCTCGGAGGACCACCCGCGAGCCAACACGCAGGATCCACGTCGAGCGTGATCGTGCGGCCATCTTCGGGCGCTTCGAGCACGAGCTCGATCGGCAGGTCGACGTCGAGCGGCGCGTCGAGGACCGTCGCGAAGGGAACGTCGGCCTCTCCGACCAGCGCGAAGCTCGGGGCGTCCTCGGACGGCTCGAGGTGCACGCGCAGCGCGCAGTAGCGCCCGGGCATCGGACGGAGCATCCATCCTTCGAGGGTCCCGCTCGTGTGGAGCGCGTCGATCGTGCGCGCGGAGCCCGAGACGTCGGTGACGTGCGCGAGGGCGCGCGAAGACCACGCACGGCGAACCGACGTCAGCGCGGCCATGACGGCGCCCGCAGAACCTTCGGGAACGTCGTCGCACACCACGAGCTCGACCACGCTCATGCGGAGCCGCGCGTCCGAGAGCGTCGCGAAGCCTTCGCCCATCGGTACGCGCGCGGTCGGGGGCGCGACCCGCAGCTCGACCACGACCTCGATCCCGGCGTCGTAGCCGAGGCACGCCGCGGAGCCCACGAGCCCCAGCGCGAACCACACGGTGCACGTCCATCGCGCCGTTCGGTGGGGTCGCTCAGACATCGATCGTCGCTCCCACGAACGCGACCCAGCCCTCGACGTGCCCGCCGCGCAGGCGCTGCCAGAGCGGCGCCGCGAGCCGGAGATCGAGCACGACGTCCTCGCGTGGTGCGAGCACGAGCCCACCGCTTCCGTAGATCGCCGCACCTCCCGTCGCGTCGTCGCGCGCGCCGTCCACGTGCTCGCGACCGTCCACGCGTCCGTCGAGACCGAGCGCGAAGCCGAGCGCGCTCCACGGCTGCCACTGCACGCGGAGCGACGCGCGCAGCGAGGGCCCACCGCGCACGCGCCCCACGCCTTCGCTCGCGGGCGTCAGCAGCACCGCGAGCGCGTGCAGCGACCACGGCCCCGCGAACCGCCCGTAGGTCAGCCCCGCGATCGGATCCCACGTGCGCGTCCCGGGCTGATGCTCCGGATCGTCGTCGTAAGGCCCCGCGCTCCGCACGGCCGTGGGCAGCTCGAGGCCGAGCACCGCCGCGAGCAAGTGCTGCGGGGCGAGCTCTCGATCGCGGAAGAGCAGCACCCGCGCGCGCACGTCGACGTCGCCGAGCCCGAGGCTCCGCTCCTCCGCGAGGTTCGGGAAGCGCGCGCGCCGGCTCACGATCGGCACTCCGACCGAGAGCGTCACGCGCGCGATCGGCGACCACGCGACGCCGAGCTCCAACCGCCGCTCGACCAACGCGTGCCCCTGCTCGACGCGCTCGCGGCGCCAACGCATCGACGACGAGAAGCGCAGACGGCCAGCCGTCGGCTGCTCCGCGCCCATCACGGTCAGCGTCGGATCACCCACCGTGCACGTGCTGCACGCGCGCGCGTCCATCGCGAACGCGAGGAGCGCGAGCACGAGCGAGCACACCGCGACCGCACGGACCATCGCGCGAGGTATGTCGGTCGCACCCAACGCTCGCGATGCGGCATTTCGTCGCGTCGTGCGTGCCGGTCTCCGACCGCGTTCTCGCCCCACCCACCGGGCCAGGACGCGCGAGCGCGGCTCGATGCTCGACGACACGCCGCTCCACCGTGACGACCGCCACCACGGCCGAAGCCGAGCGATATGCTCGCGCGCGATGACGATCGACGAAGCACGTCTCGACGCTCCCCCGCACGGCACCCACGCGCGATCGCTCTGGCCGCTCGAAGACGAGCTCGGGTTCCTCAACCACGGCTCCTTCGGCGCGTGCCCTTACGAGGTGCTCGAAGCGCAGTCGAAGCTCCGCTTGCAGATGGAGCGGGAGCCGGTGCGCTTCTTCGTGCGCGAGCTCGAGCCGCTGCTCGAAGCCGCGCGCGCGACGTGTGCCGCCTTCGTGGGCGCGCGGCCGGAGGACTTCGCGTTCGTGCGCAACGCGACCGAGGGTGTGAGCGCCGTCCTGCGCGCGCGCCGGTGGCACGCGGGCGAAGCGATCCTCGTGACCGACCACGGCTACCACGCGGTCGACAACGCCGCGCGCTACGTCGCGGAGCGCGAGGGTCTGCGCGTCGACGTCGCGAAGCTGCCCTTCCCGCTCGCTTCGCCGGACGAGATCGTCGACGCGATCGTCGCCGCGCTCATACCCGAGACGCGGCTCGCGATCGTGGATCTCGTGACGAGCCCGACCGGTCTCGTGCTCCCGATCGAACCGATCGTGCGTGCGCTCCGGTCGCGCGACGTCGAGGTCCTCGTCGACGCCGCGCATGCGCCGGGCATGGTGCCGCTCGCGCTCGACGCGCTCGGCGCCGACTACGTCACGGGGAACTTTCACAAATGGGTCTGCGCGCCGAAAGGTGCGGCGTTCCTCTTCGTGCGCGCGGATCGCCAAGGCCCCGTGGTGCCGCCCGTCATCAGCCACGGCCTCGACAGCCGACGCGCACGCTCGCGTTACCTCGAGACCTTCGACTGGACCGGCACCGGCGATCCCACGCCGTGGCTCTGCGTCCCTCACGCGCTCGACTTCGTGTCGCGTCGCTTCGGCGGTTGGGACGCGCTGCGCGCCCACAACCATGCGCTCACGCTCTTCGCGCGCGACCTCCTCTGTGCGCGCCTCGGCGTCGCGCCGCCCGCACCCGACACGATGCTCGGCTCGATGGCTGCGGTGCCGCTCCCGCCCGGCGGTGGCGCGCCGACCTCCCACCTCTACGCCGATCCGCTCCAGACGTGGCTGCTCGAAGCGCGCCGCATCGAGGTGCCGATCGTCCCGTGGCCCGCGCCACCCGCACGCCTCGTGCGCGTGAGCGCGATGGCCTACTCGACCCGCGCCGAGTTCGTGCGCCTCGCGGACGCGTTGGTGGAGCACCTGCGCGGCTGAGCCGTCTCGGTCGCCGTCCCCGTCTCCGTCTCCGTCTCGCGGTCTCGCGGTCTGCGTCTCCGTCTCCGTCACCGTCACCGTCTCTGTCTCGGACACGCTGTCAGGCTCCGTCTCCGCCCGCCTCGCGCTGGTCGCGTACCGATCGGCTCCCCGCGTGCGCCCCTTCGCCGCGCCGCCACTCCGCCGCCACCTCGCCGCCACCGCCACCCCTTCAAGCGAAGAATCACCCACAAATCACGAGTGATTCGCGCGGTCGATGCCCCGGCACGGCGGCTGCTCTCTGCCGCCGCATGACCCGCCTCACGCTCGCCACGCTCGCGCTCCTCGCACTCCCCCTCCCCTCCGCCACACGTGCCCAGCCCACCTGCGATCCGCCGCGCGTGCTCTTCACCTTCGATCGCAGCTCCAGCATGAACGGCGCGCTCGAAGGCTCGACCAAGTGGGAGGTCGCGCGTCGTGCGCTCGTCGAGACCGCCCAGGCGCTCGAGAACCGCGCGCAGCTCGGGCTGCAGCTCTTTCCGTTTCCCGATCGCTGCGAGCCCGGAGAGATCGTGCGCGAGCTCGGGAGCTGGCCCGCGACGGAGCTGCTGCGCGATCTCGCAGAGCCGCCCGCCGACACCGGCCTCTACACGCCGATGGCAGAGACGCTCGCGGTGCTCGAGACCTACGCGCCGCTGCTCGCGCCCGAGCACGCCGCGCACGTGGTGCTCCTCACCGACGGCTGGCAGTGGTGCGATCCCCACGATCCGAGCCGTCGCTTCGCCGCAGTCGACGTGATCGCGCGCCTGCGTACGCTCGGGGTGCATGTGCACGTGGTCGGCTTCGGCGACGGCGTCGACGCGGTCGCGCTCCACCGCGCGGCCGTCGCGAGCGGCGCGCTGCGCGAAGGCTGCGACGCGAGCCGCAGCGAGCCGGGGCCCGACGGCGGCTGCCACCATCGCGCGGACGACGAGGCCGAGCTGCGCGCGGTGCTCGCGTCGATCGTGCACGCGGTGGTCGACGAGACCTGCAACGGGTTCGACGACGACTGCGACGGTGCGATCGACGAAGGCTTCGATCGCGACGGCGACGGACACACGTCGTGCGGGAGCGTGCCGGGCGGTACGGATCCCGTGCACGCGGACTGCGACGACGAGGACGCGTGGCTCGGACCGAGCGCGACCGAACTCTGCAACGGGCGCGACGACGACTGCGACGGCGTGGTCGATCCCGGCTGCGGCTGCACGGACGGAGAGTCACGACGCTGCGGAGGAAGCGAAGGCGCGTGCACGCCCGGTCTGCAGCGCTGCGTGGGTGGCGCGTGGTCGGTCTGCGAAGGCGAAGTGCTGCCCGCGCTGGCCGAGCGCTGCGACGGTGTCGACGACGACTGCGACGGCACGACCGACGAAGGCGCGTCGTGCGGCGAGGACGGTTCGTGCGCGGAAGGCGCGTGTGTCCCGGTCGCGCCGATGCCCGAGGTCCCGGTCGAAGAGCCGCCGCCTCCACCCCAGGATGCGAAGATGGTCGGAGGCTGCGCCTGCGATTCGACCGGCTCGGACACACACCGCTCGTTCGTGGCCTTGCTCGGCCTCGTCGCGCTCGTGCTCCGCTCGCGACCGCGCACGAGCCCCGCCCGTACGAAGCGCGGACGCCGAGCGAAGCCCGCCGCATGAGAACGGCGCGCGCCCCGAGGGGACGCGCGCCGAGTACGAGGCTCTCGCCGAGGCTCAGCCCGCGCGCGCCGCCGCCAAGCGCCCGTAGTGGTGGTAACCGAGCTTCTCCAGCGCGGTCTTCGGTGCGAGGCCGATGTCGACGAGCGTCTTGAGGCCGTACGTGCCCGCCAGCACCGGCGGGCCGTACGCGCGGATCGCGTCGTCGGTGAGGAACTTCTCGTGCGGGAACAGCTTTTGTTCCGAGTGCAGATGGATGAAGTGCGCGAACGCGGTGCGGGTGTACCCCGGCGTCTTCGGCGCTTTGATCACGTGCGGCGTCGCGAGGTAGGTACCGCCGGTGAGGATCTCGAGCTGCTGACCCACCTGCGCGACGATGCAGCCCGCGGGCGGCTTGCCGTGCACCATCCGACCCCGCGGGTGCTCCGCGCTCTCGCGCGTGCGCAGGTAGAGCCCGCTCTCCGCGTCCGGACGCGGGCACGCCTTGCCGCTCGGATCGAAGAACTGCCCGCCCGGAAGCAGGGTGAGCAGGTTGAAGTCCGTGTGCTCCTCGCCCCAGAGGATGTCGGTGCCGACCTGCGTCGCGTCGAGCGGCAAGTACCAGAGCGCGCGCGTCACGTGCGGACCGCCCTCGGTGCCCTTCGAGAACACGTCCTCCGGCAGATCGAGCGCCAGCGCGCACGCACGCAACAGCTCCATGCCCACCGCGTGCACCTTGCGGCCGAGCGCGAGGTAGTCCTCACGCCAGGTGTCCGCGTCCTTCGGCCACGAGTTCTCCGCGTAAATCTCCGGGAACATCAAACGGAATTTCGAGTCGAGCGGCTCGCACGCCGCGAAATAACATTCCTTGAAGTCCGGCTGTCCGCCCGCGACGACCGCCTGCTCGGTGTTCGGCGGCGTCCACCCGCGCTGGTACCAGATGTCCGGCCGCGCCCACGTGCGCTTCTCTTCCTCGGGGCGCGAGAAGAGCGCGACGAGCGCGTCGTAGAAACGCGCGAGCTGGTCGGTGTCGACGCCGTGGTTCTGGATGTAGACGAGCCCGAAGTCTCCGAAGCCCACCCGGAGCGCGTCCGCCGCCTTCGCGCGGCGCGCGGGATCGGTGCTGCGGATGTCCTCGAGATCGACGACCGGTGCTTCGCTCGCTGCTTCGCTCATGGCCGCGAGGTACCACGAGCGCCCGCCCCCTGCCCAGCCGCTCCCGCACCAGTCCCGTTCGTCCCGCGCTCCGAGGCCGGACGCCGCGCCTCGAGCTCCTCGATCAGGCGCGCCAAGAGCCCCGAGCCGATGTTCAAGCTCAGCGGCAGCTCCAGCGATCGGTAGCGCCGCGCGTGGGTGTCGAGCTGCTGCGCGAGGTTGCGTCCGCCGATCGGCACGTGCGGTTTCGACAGGTAACGCACCCGCCGCACGTCGACGTTCGCGGCCGCGACCTCCTGCCGGAACATCCCGATGTGCCGCGTCGCGTCCGTGCCGCGCACCGCGCGCGAGTCGAGCCCGCCGTGCACCCAGAGCCAGATCACCGCGTCGCTCGTGTGGTCGCCGCCCGTCCGCGGGATGAGCTCCTCCAGCACCGCGATCGCGCGCCGACGCTCGATCGGATCGCCGAGGTGATATCGCTCGATCGCGAGGTCCCCGTCGCGCAGCCGCCGCCGGTAGATCGCGCGTCGCGCCATCCCGACCGCCACCTCCGGCGCGTCCATGCCGGGCAGCACGAGCCCCTTCGCTTCGTCCACGATCTCGTGGCGGTTCGGGTTCTCCACCCCGATCACGATCACGTGCTCTCGCCGCAATCGCTCTCCGAAGTAGCGTCGATCGCCGATCGAGATCCGCTCCGCCCCGGCCGCCGCGACCGCCTCCGCGCCCTGCGAGACCGCCGCGACCATCGAGTCCGCGTCGCGCGCGAGCATGTGCACCGAGCGGCGCGCGTTCGTCACCCGCAGCCGCTCCGGCGCGAGCACCGTGCGCGGTCGCGTCGCCTCCTCGTGCAGGGTCTGCGAGGCCGGAAAGCTGCCGAAGAGCTGCGCGGGCGTCTCGAGCGCCGCCCACGCCTCGTCGTCGTCGATCGGCGGCGCGTTCACCGGGGTGATCGGCCGCTGCTGCAGCACGTGCGCGACCGCGGTCGTGACCCACGCGGGCGGCATCATCACGGCGACGGGGTCGTGATCGACCGGATGATCTTGCTGACTGAAGAGCGCGTCGCGGAGCGCGAAGACCTTCGCCACCCCCGCCGACGCGACACGCCAGCGCTCGGCGATCTCGCGCCCGGTGCTCGCGTAGAGTGCGCCGTCCGGGCTGCGCGCGCCGCGCATCGTCATGTTGTTCGCTTCGTAGACGAGGTTCCGAAACCGCGGGCCGGTCGGCGACAGGCGCGGCACGAGGTGGTCGAAGCGCGCCGGCGCACGCAGCAGCTCGCGCTCGTCGACGAAGGGGAACGCGGGCATTCGCTCGTCGTCGGGCAACGCGCGCGGCATCGGCACCGGCGGCGGTGCGGACTCCACCACGCTCGCGCGTCGCTCCGAGATCGAAGGCGCGTCGTCGCAGCCGAGCGCGACGAGCACGACGGCGACGAGGGCGAACGAGAGACGAGCACGGTGCTTCATCGAAGGAGCGTGATCGCGTGATCGCAGGGCACGACCGAAGGGCGCGATCGAGGAACGAGGTCGAGCGAACCTGAACGAACGAACGCGGGCGGACCTTCCACCCGCGTGCCACGCGTACTCCGCTCGAGGCGCGACGCCAAGCACGATCGCCAAGCGCGATCGCCAAGCGCGATCACCAAGCACGATCGCCAAGCACGATGGCACGTCGCCGCGCGCTCAAGACCGCTCGTACCGCCAGCCCGCGTCGAGCAGCCACGCCCGATGGCGCGCGCCGACCGCGCTCGAGTCCGCGCTCGCATAGCCCGCGTCGCCCGGATAGAGCGAGCACGAGCCACCCTCCACTGCGACGACGACGGGCAGGATCTCGTCGACGAAGGTGACACCTCCGGGCGCGAGCGTGCCGTTCGCGAGCCGCGCCAAGGTCACGAAGGTGGGCGGCGGCAACACGAGCTCGCCCGCGTCCCGCGCGCGCAGCGCCTCACACGGGGTCCACCAGCGCGCCTCGACGATCTCGCCCCCGTCGACCTGCACATCTCCGTCCGGCGCCCACGCGACGAAGAGATCGGTCACGAAGCGCTTCGGGCGTCCCTCCGGCGTGGTCCACCGCGCGAATCGTTCGATCGCATCGGGCGAAACGACGAGCCCCGATTCTTCGAAGGTCTCACGCACCGCGGCCGCGCGGGGTGTCTCGCCCGGATCGCAGCGCCCACCTGGGAAGACCCACGCGCCGCCGTGGAACGACAGATCCGGATGCCGACGCAGGAGCAAGACGGATCCCTCGGAGACGACCTGGGCTACGGAGCCATCGCGCGTCTCTCTGCGCGCATCGAGCCCTTCCTGGGCTTCGAGCCCTTCGATGCCCTCGAGCGCGTCGCGCGCTCCGTGGGCCTCGAGCGCGGCGCGCGCTCCGCCGGCCTCGAGCGCGGCGCGCGCTCCGTGGGCCTCGAGCGCGTCGCTCCGTTCGCGAGGTGCGCGCACCAGCACCACGCTCGCGGACGGAATCGGCGCGACCTCGCCGCGCTCGCTCGGGCGATGCCACTCGTCGCTCATCGAGCCTTCTTCTTCGGTCGGCGGCGCGTGTAGAGGTCGCCTTCGCCGCGAGCCGGCAGCGGCTTCGCCTTCGGCGTGCGTCGACAGATCCACAGCGCGCTCTTCGCGCCGAGGCTCTCCGCGCCCTCGTACGTTCCGAAGTCGGGTACGACCTCCTCCGCGACGAAGCCGAGCTCCGTGAGCTGCGCCTGCTTCGCGAGGCCCCGCTCGCTCGCGCGCCGTGACCACCCGAACGCGACCCAGTAGCGCGCGTCGTCGGTCCGCAGCGCCTCCACCGCGCGGCTCCCGAAGAGCCCGAATCCCTCGGGCGCGTAGGGCGGATCCGAGAACACCGCGCCGAACGCTCCCCGCAACGCTCGCGGCAGCGGCTCGCGGAGATCGTGGGTGCGCGCGTCGACCCCACGCTCGACGAGGAAGCTCACGAGCTCCTCGTCCACGTCGAGCACCGCCGCGTCGTGCCCGAGCAAGCGCAGCGCGAGGCTCGCCAGATCGTCGTCGCCGAGGAAGAGCAGACCACGCCCCGGCTCACCCGCCTCCACGAGCCGCGTCGCGCGTCGCGCCACGCTCGCGAGGGTCAGGTGCACCTGATCGAGCTCGCGTTTGACGCGCGGTCGCTCCCGCGTGACGTCGCGCAGGGCCGCTTCCAGCGCGTCGAGCTCGAGCGAAGGTCGGCGTCGCGCGAGCTCGGCCTCCACGAGCGCGCGCCCCGCGTCCGAGATCGCGAGCTTCTCCCCCGACCGCGCCAGCCAACTCGGGTTCTCCTTCTCCAACGCGGCGACCACCGAGTGCGGCTCGCCGGCCCGCCGAAGCAGCTCGCTGCGCGCGATCGGGGCGTCCGACGGGGCGAGCACCCGCAACACACGGAACACCCCTTCTTCGAGGGCGGGCGCGCGATCCGACGCGCGATCCGACACGGGCGGCTCCGACGACATTCCGAATGCCCATGCCGGATGTCGGGGGTCGGATCAACGGCTTGCTGGTCGGCTTCGCCGACTTCTGGGGAGGGATCTCCCCAGCCCCCCACAACGCTGTGGTTCTTCGCCCCCATCACGTCGATGTCACCGAGCGGAAACGCACGGCCTCGTGAACCTGCTACATTCCTTCCGCTTGCCCGCCACACCGTACTCGACGAGCTCGGAAGACGACGACGAGGTCACGCTGGCCTTCGGGCACGTCACCCTCGACGGTGTCCCGGTGGCGGAGAGCCCGAGCTCGGAGACCCTCGTCGACGCCGCCGTGATGGGTCGACCGTCCCGTCCGGCCGAGGCGGGCGACCTCGATCGCTACGTCGGCCGCGGCGTCCTCGGCGAAGGCGGCATGGGCGAGGTCCGGCTCTATCAGGACCTCCGCATCGGCCGGCAAATCGCGATGAAGGTGATGCTGCCGGGGCGGGCGAACGATCCCTCCGCGCGCGCACGTTTCCTTCGCGAGGCCATCATCCAGGGTCAGCTCGAGCATCCCTCGATCGTGCCCGTGCACGAGATCGGCGAGACTGCTTCGGGCGATCCCTACTTCACGATGAAGCGCATCCGCGGCGAGACGCTCGCGGACATCGTGCTCGCGTTCCGACGTGGCGACGCCGAAGCCGCCGAACGCTACCCCGAGCGCCGCCTGCTCGCCGGCTTCGCGCAGGCCTGCCTTGCAGTCGACTTCGCCCACAGCCGCGGCGTGGTGCACCGCGATCTGAAGCCCTCGAACGTGATGCTCGGGGACTTCGGTGAGGTCTACGTGCTCGATTGGGGCGTCGCGCGCGTGCTCGGATCGGCCGAGGGCGGCCTACTCGACTCGGAGATCGTGCCCGCAGTCGGCACCGGCGTCGGCACCGTGCTCGGCACACCCGGCTACATCGCGCCCGAGCAGATCCGCAGCAGCGCCGACGTCGACGGTCGCGCGGACGTGTACTCGCTCGGCGCGATCCTCTTCGAGCTGCTCACGCACAAGGCGCTGCATCGCTTCGACAAGCCACACGTGATGCTCACCGAGACGCTCTCGGGAACCGATCCGGCGTCGCGCGCCAAGGCGATCAACGCGAAGGTCGATCCGGAGCTCATGAGCATCCTCGTCCACGCCACCCGCGTGGACCCCCACGAGCGTTTCCAGACCGCGCGCGAGCTCCACGAGGCGATCCAGCGCTACCTCGACGGCCACCAGCAAGCCGAGCGTCGTCGCCGCATGGCCGCGATCCACGCGACCGCCGCGCGCGAGGCGCAGCGCAAGGCGCGCGACGGCGGACGCGACGCGGTGAAGTGGCACCGCTGGGCGATGCGCGAAGCCGGCCTCGCGCTCGCGCTCGATCCGCAACATCAGGGCGCGCTCGACGTCGTGATGAAGCTGCTCGTGGAGCCGCCGAAAGAGCTGCCGCCCGACGCGCAGAAGGCCCTCGTGCGGGCGCGCGCGAAGGTGAGCCGCATGGGCGCGCGCTCGATCGCGATCGCGCGCTTCAGTTGGGCGCTCTACGTGCCGCTCCTGATCTGGATGGGCATCCGCAGCCCCGGCTTCGCGGTGCTGCTCTTCGGCTTCGCGTTCGCGGCGGGGTTCCTCCAGTACTGGGTCGCCTCGCAGCCGAAGACCACGCCGCGCGCGCGACGCATGGCGGCGTTCCTGAACCTGCTCAGCATCGCGCCGATGACCTTCGCGTTCGGCCCGTTCTGGATGACTCCGGTGATCGTCCTCGCGTCGATGCCCGCGACGATCCTCTACCTCGACGCGAAGGGTCGTCGTCTCGCGGGCCTCGCGGCGGCGCTCGCGATCCTCGGACCCGCGATGCTCGAATGGACCGGCGTGCTGCCACGCTCGTACGTGTTCGAAGAAGGTCAGCTCCGCATCATCCCGCAGATGATGTCGTTCGAGAGCCCGCTCGCGGTGCACGTCACGCTCGTGGTGCTCTGCCTCGGCGCGGTCTTCACGAGCATTCGCCTCGTGGCCGGCGTGCGCGATCACCTCGAAGAGACCGAAGAGCGCCTGCACCGCCAAGCGTGGCAGCTCCAGCAGCTCGTCCCGCAGCCCGGCGACTACGAAGGCAGCGTGACCTCGAGCGTGCTCGACTTCGACGACGACTTCCGCACCATGCCGGGCGTCGGCGTGACGGCCAGCGGCGTGCCGGTGCCTCCGCCGAAGCTGAAGTGACCGCGCCGAAGCCGACACCTTCGTAGTCGTGGACGGCGACGGCGACGTGAACGACGAAGTCGTACACACGGAGACTCGCGCATGGTCTGTCGTTCACGTCGCCGTTCACGCTCACGTCGACGCTCACGTCGAAGGACTCCGACGTCGAGCTGACGCGTTCGGTCGAGGTTCACCGAAGCGCGCCACCGCCGAACCCCACCGGACGTCGACGCTTCGTTGACCCCCCACACCTCCACGGGCGACGGTCGCGTCGTGACGTCCAAGAGGCCGCGTCCCGCGAAGAAACGAGCGCGCCCGCCCTCGCCGAAGCCGACTCCGACCTCGCCCTCGCACGACACGTCGCGCGCGACCACCTGGCTCGGCGCGGGCGAACGACGCGAGCGCGCGATCGAGCTCGGCCGCAGCGCGCTGCTCGGTGCCCTCGTGGGTGTGCTCTGCGGCGCCGCGTCCGCCCTCTTCCTCTGGCTGCTCGACGAAGCCACCCGCGTTCGCGGCGAGCACCTCGCGATCGTGTTTGCGTTGCCGGTGGCCGGGCTCGCGATCGGGTTCTTCTACGAGCGCTTCGGCAGCACCGTGCTCGCCGGCAACGACCTCGTGCTCGACAGCGTGCATGGTCTCGACGCGGTCGAACGATCGAGCGGCATCTCCCGCCACGTTCGCTCCGACGATCCGCGCGCGAGCTCCGAGGCGAGCGTCGATCTCCACGCGCGCCACGACCTCACGCCGAGCGCGACGCCGCCCATCCCCACGCGCATGGCGCCGATGGTGCTGATCGGCACCGTGCTCACGCATCTCTTCGGCGGCAGCGCGGGCCGCGAAGGCACCGCGGTGCAGATGGGCGCGAGCCTCGCCGACGCGCTCGCACACCGCCTCCGCGTCTCACCGCGCACGCGCCGCGATCTCCTCGTCGCGGGCATGGCGGGCGGCTTCGGCTCCGTCTTCGGCACCCCGATCGCCGGCCTCCTCTTCGGGCTCGAGGTCGCGACGGTCGGCCGCTTCGAGCGCCGCCCGCTCCTACCCGCGCTCGTGGCCGCCGTGGTCGGCGATCGCACCACCCACGCCTTCGGCATCGGACACACGCACTACCCTTCGCCCGAAGCGCTCGAGCTCACGCCCCTCGTCGCCGGCAAGTGGCTCCTCTTCGCGCTCGCGGTCGCGCTCGTCACCGCGGTCTTCATCGAGCTCACGCACGCGCTCAAGGTCTGGAGCAGAGCGCGCCTCGTGCGCCTGCCCTACCGGCTCTTCGTGGGCGGCGCGACGGTCGTGCTCCTCTGGCAGCTCGTCGGCACCGACGACTACCTCGGGCTCGGCGTGCCGACGATCGTGCGCGCCTTCGAGGATCCCTCGCTCCCGCAGTACGCGTTCGCGCTCAAGCTGCTCTTCACCGCGATCACCCTCGGGGCCGGCTTCTTCGGCGGCGAGGTCACCCCGCTCTTCTTCCTCGGCGCCGCGCTCGGCAACGCGCTCGCGCCCGCGCTCGGTCTCCCGCTCGAGCTCGCGGCAGGCGTCGGTCTCGCCGCCGTCTTCGCGAGCGCCTCGAACACCCCGATCGCGCTCTCCGTCATGGCGGTCGAGCTCCTCGGCGCGAACGTGCTCCCCCACGTCGTGATCGTCGCGGTCGTCGCGTACTTCCTCACCGGTCACCGCAGCATCTACGGCGCCCAACGCGTCGCGCGCACGAAGGGCGGCCGACGGTTGGAGACGCCGATCGCGCTGCGCGAGCGAACGCGGTGAGTGCGCGCCGATCGCGACGTGCGATCGGAGTCGAGCCACACACCGCGTCGGGTGCTCGGAGCGCTGGTGCTCGGAGGTGCCGGTGCTCGGAGGTGCCGGTGCTCGGAGGTGCTTCGGCGACGCGGACGGCCACGAACAACGAGGGAGCCCGCGTCGCGCGAGAAGAAACGTCACGCGCTCGGCGCCGCGCTCACCCGTCCGAGGATCCGTCGTCGCACGCCCTCCGGATCCGCGAGCTCGAAGAGCACCGGCGGAACCGCGTCGCGCGCGGGAAGGATCGGACGCAGCGCGCCGCTGTCTTCGAGCGCGCGCGATTGCGGCGCGTCGAGCACGAGGAACAGATGCGAGAGCCCGCCCGGCGCGGGCTGCGCAGCCACCTCGACGACGCGCGAGCGCTCCACCGAGAGCTCGGTCGCGCCGCGGCGGATGAGCACGCGTCGATCGGTGAGCAGGTACTCGGTGTCCGCGCCGAGCCTGCGCGCGCGGATCACGCCGTGCCACACGAGGCCGAGCCCGATCGCGAGGATGCAGACCCACGAGATGAAGACCGCGGAGAAGAGCATCGCCCACGCGGAGGAGCGCACCGCGAGCCCGAGGCCTTCGAGGTCGAGCAAGATGCCGACGTTGCGGTAGCCGTACGCGACGCCCACGCCCGTCACGAGCAGCCCGAGCGCCGTCGTCGCGATCTCGCGCCAGCCGAGGTGCCAGCCCTGCGGGTGCCCGCCCCACTCGACGAGCTCGTCGTCGTCGAGCCGATCCGCCAGCGGCACCGTGCGATCGCCGACGCCTTCGCCCGGGCGCTCGTCGCGCACCAACGCGAGCAACCGATCGGGCTCGCGCACGTCGCGCAGCACGAGCCGCAGCCGCCGCGCGAGCGGCCCGAAGGGCACCGCGACCACGAGCTCCAGGTGACCGACCACCGGCACCGAGCGATGCCAGAGGATGCGCGCGTAGGTGAGCTTGCGCCGCTCCATCGAGCGCACGAAGCGTCCGCGGCGCACGAGCACCCGCTTGTCGGTCACGAGGTACGCGAGGTCCCCGAAGAGCCAACGCGGCGCCGCGAGGGCCGCGATCGCACACGCGGCGAGCAAGCTCGCGACCGCGATCGCGTTGTTGGTGCCCGGCAGCTCCGCGACGACGAGCAGCCGTGAGAAGAGCAACGACACCAACGCCACCGCCCCGAAGAAGAGCGGCAGCACGACCCACATCCGCTCGCGCGGCACCGCCGCTGGCGCGCCCTCCCAGATCACCTCTTCCGAGGGCAGGAGGCGCCAGGCGCTGCGATCGGACGGCACCGCGGCAGAGTAGGTCGGCACGCGGGCTCCGACAACGACGGGGGTCGAGAGTTCGCGGGGCGAACGATGCCGTCGATCGGAGCCTGACCGCGAGCCCCTCGAAACCACGACGGAGACCGCATCAGAGACCGTGACGGAGACGGAGACCGTGACGGAGACCGTGACGGAGACCGTGACGGAGACCGTGACGGAGACCGTGACGGAGACCGTGACGACCGCGGGCGCCTTCGTTCACCGCGAAGCGATCGCGCGGCGTGCTTCCACCGCGGCTTCGTTCGTACCCATCAGGCGGTCCCACACGATCATCGCTTCGCCGAAGTTCACGTTGGCGTTGGCGTGGTGTCGGTTGTGGAAGGCCGAGGTGTTCACGCCGAGGCGCGGGAGCACCGCTTCGACGAGGCGGAGGGTGGCGCCGCAGTGGAGGTAGAAGTTGAGCAGCACGAAGCCACCCACGAGCCCGAAGTAGACCGGCGCGTAGTGGGTCGCCCACGGGAACGCGAGCAGGACGATGGGCCAGAAGGTGAGCACCGACTCGACGGTGCCGACTGCGAAGGACGCGTACGCGGTGGGGTCGCGGTAGCCGTGGTGCGCGCGGTGGAACGGGAAGAGCGCGCGGGTGTGAAGCAGGCGGTGCTTCCAATAGAGCCACGCGTCGAGCACCACGAGCGCGCCGAGGTTGCCGAGGATCACGACGGTGAGCCCGCCCGCTGCGTCGACGTCCCACACGAGCCCCGTGGGCTCGTCGGCAAAGAGGCGCGCGAGCGGCCAGGCGAGCAACGACGCCGCGACGAGCGCAGCGAGCGTGGTGTCCTTCGCGGCGCGGCCCGAGAAACGTGGGAGACGACGCGGTCCCTGCAAGCGCGAGGTGCTGCGCTCGGCGATCGCGGTGACGATCGCGGCGCCGACGAGGAGCGTGCCCGCGATGCCGACGAAGGCGAGCGCGAGCGAGCCGTAGAACGCACGCGCCCCCTGCGGGCAGAGCAGCCCGGCGAACAGGAGGGCCGCCAGCACCCCACGCTCGATCCAACGCGCGAGCTTCATCGCCACCTCCGCCCTCCCGGCACGACGTACAGACCGACAATTGGATCGTTACACGGTGTAACGCAAGACGTCGCGCTCGTCGTCGTCGCTTCCGTCTCCGTCTCGGCTCCGTCTCGGACCACGACCACGTCGACGTTCGCGATGGGCCTCATGCGTTAGGCTCACCCGGCATGCCGCGCGTGAAGAGCCCCGCGAAGCCGTCGAAGACCCCCGCGAAGCGCGTGCCCGGCGCCTCGACGCGCACGCGTCTTTCCCCTGACGCGCGGCGTCGACAGCTCCTCGCCGACGCCTCACGCATCCTGACCGAGGAGGGGCTGGAGAAGCTCCAGATCAGCGCGCTCGCGGAGCGGGCCGGGGTGTCGCGGCCGCTCGTCTACCGCGCGTTCCCCACCCGGCACGCGCTCTTCCGCGCGATCCTCGAAGACTTCACCGAGGCGATCGATCGGCGCTTCCACCGCGCGCTCCTGCATGCGCTCCCGAAGGGCGGGATCGACGCGATCGCGATGGCCTTCATCGAGGCGAGCTGCGACGTCATCGAAGAGAAAGGTGCGGGCCCGTGGCTGCTGCTCGACGCGCCCGCGAACGACCCGGAGCTCGCGCGCATCGGGTGGGAGACCTTCACCGCGCTGCTCGGTCCGTGGCAGCACCAGCTCGCGGGCTTCACCGGCACCGACGCCAAACGCGCGGCCAACGATCTGCGCATCATCGTCGCCGCCGGACGCGCCGCGCTCTGGGGTTGGATCGACGGGTCGATCGCGCGCACCGACGCGGTGGCCGACGCGACGCGCGCCGTGACCGCGTTGCTCGCGGCGTTTCAGGCGCGCCCGACGAGCACTTCGAAGAAGGGCGCGAAGAAGTAGCGAGGCGCGCCTTCCCTCGGTCCGAGGTTCACGAGGTCACGCGCAAGGCAGGCCCGTCTCGCGACAGTCGCCGTTCTCGCAGCGCCCGTTGCAGCCGCAGAAGCCGCCGTCGCCTGCGGTCTCGTTGGGCGGGCAGAACGCCGAGGTCCCGGTGCAGCTCTCGGCGACGTCGCACTCGAAGTCGCGCGGAGCTCGACAGATCTCCCCCGCGGATCGGAAGGCATCGGCGGGGCAACTGTCGGCCACGCCCGAGCAGGTCTCGGCGGCGTCGCACGTGGCGCCCATCGGGACGGGACGACACACGAAGCCCATCGGCCGACGCTGATCCGTCGGGCACGAGGTGCTCATGCCCGTGCACGTCTCCGCGACGTCGCAGTCGCCGCGGGCCGCGCGGCAGACGGTCCCGCCGGGCGCCGCGGCATCCGACGGGCACGTCGCGGACATGCCGCTGCACGTCTCCGCGACGTCGCAGCCGCCCGCCACTGCGGGGCGACAGACGGTGCCCCCCGACGCGAAGCCATCGGAGGGACAGTCGTTGCCCGTGCCGTTGCAGGTCTCCGCGACGTCGCAGCCGCCCCCGCCCGCCGCGCGGCAGACGAAGCCGTTGGAGCGCTTCGCGTCTGCGGGGCACGCGACGCCGCCATTGCAAGTGTCGGCCACGTCGCACGTGCCCGCCGAGCCACGACACACGAACGAGCTCGGGCGACGCGTGTCGGCGGGGCAGCCGCTCGAGGTGCCGTCGCAGGTCTCCGCGAGATCGCAGACGCCCGCCGACGCGCGACACTCGAAGGTCGACGGACGGCGCGCATCGGCCGGGCACGCAGCGCTGCTACCGCTGCAGAAGTCGGCCACGTCGCAGTCGCCGACGGAGTCACGGCACACCCGCGTGCTCGGTGCGAAGCCGTCCGCAGGGCACGTCGTGCTCGAACCGTTGCACGTCTCGGCCACGTCGCAGACGCCGCTCGCGTCACGACACGGCGTGCCGGCAGGTGCGGGACCCGCAGCGACGCAACGTGGTGTTCCCGTGCCGCAGTCGATGCGGCCGACCTCGCACGGGTTGCCCGTGCTGCACGCCGCGCCCGGGTTGCAGCCGTCGCTGCAGGTGCCGAGCCCGTCGCAGAAACCGCCGGGGCAGGCGTTGCCCGTCTCGACGAAGCCGTCACCGGGGCAGAGCGCGGAGCTTCCGGTGCAGGTCTCGTCGAGATCGCAGACGCCTTCGGCCGCACGACACACCGTGCTCGCGCTGCGGAAACGATCGTCGGGACATGCGGTCGACGTTCCGTCGCAGGCCTCTTCGGCGTCGCAGGGTCCGACCGCCGCGCGGCACACGGTGCCGGCCGACGCCGCGCCCACCGCCACACAGCGCGGCGTTCCCCCGCTGCACTCGATCTCGCCGCGCTCGCACACGTTGCCGGTGCTGCACGCGGCGCCGGGGGTGCAACCGCTGGAGCATGCGCCGAGCCCGTCGCAGGAGCCGTCGTCGCACGCCTCGCCGGTCGCGACGAAAGCGTCGGTCGGACACACCGGGCTCTCTCCGTCGCAGACCTCTTCGACGTCGCAGTCGCTCGTCGCGGCGCGGCAGACGCTCCCCGCCTCGGCGAGCCCGGTCACCTCGCACGTCGCGTTCCCCTCCGCGTCGCAGCGCGTCTCGCCGAGCTCGCAGCCCGCCTCGGTGCGGCAGGGCGCGCCCTCGATGCACTCGCAGCCTTCGGGCGGGCACGTGTCGCCCACACCACCGTCGCTCGCGGGCGCGCCATCGCTCGCGGGAGCGTCCACCACGCCCGCGTCGTCGACCGGGAGCTCGCCCGTGAAGGGCGGCAGCTCGTTGATGCGCGGGTCGACGCATTGCCCTTCGACGCACGTGTACCCGCCCGTACACTCCACCCCGACGCAGTTGGCGCCGAGGAAGAGCACGAGCACCCGCGACTCGTCTTTCACGAGCGTCACGATCGCGCTCCGTGTGATCACGTCGGTGCCGTCCCGCGTGCCGGTGGCTACGACCTCCACCGGGCCGAGCGCGTCGCCCGCCGGAACGAGCGAGAAGCTCATGGGCAGCTCGAGACGGCCCGGCCCGACGAGCGAGCGCTCGATCGTCTGCGTCATGCCCGAAGGCCCCTCGATCTCGACGCGGATGCCATCGAGCGCGGAGGGCACCGCGAGATCGGAGTCGACCACCACCACGAGCTGCGTGACGTGGCTGGCGCTGCAGCCGAAGAGCGTGAGCGCGACGAGCGCGAAGCTCGTGATGCGCCGCCCGATGCGCTGCCCGATCGTGCGACGCGCTTCGAAGCGAGATCCGCAGGTTCCGAAGTCGCGGCTCATCGCGCACCTCCGAGCTCGAAGCGGATCACACCCGCGTTGCCTTGGTACGGCGAGGCGTCGTCGCGCGTCGCCAGCACGATCGCGGTCGTCGCGCCGGCGACCACCACCACACCGATCGCGATCCACAACCAGGGCGAGCGCGCGACGCTTCGTTCGCGGGGCGTCTCGGTCGTCGTCACGTCGGGCGTCTCGGTCGTCACCTCGGTGAGCGCGACGTGATCTGGCGCGACGTTCACCGAAGGCACCAGCAAGGTCACCGCGCGCGACTCGCCTTCCGCGAGCGAGAAAGACTCCTCGACCACGACCTCGCCCTCACGCAGCACCGCGACGCGGTGCTCGCCCGGATCGAGCGGGTACGCGATGCCGAGCACCGCGCGCGCGACGTCGTCCTCGTCGACGCGGAGCACGTCGTTCTCGCCGAGGCCCGCCACCTCGAGGCGCACCGAAGGGATCTTGGGCTCGAGCTCGGCGAGCGCGGTCTGCGCGGCGTCGCGATAACGCGCGGCGCGGCCTTCGTTCGCCTCTTGAAGGAAGCGCCGATACGACTCGGCCGCGCGCACGAGCTGTCCCGTCTCGGCTTGCGCGCCCGCGAGGTTGAAGAGCGTCACCGGAACGCGCGCGAGCCCGTAGGAGCGCTCGAAGTCGGCGCGGGCCTGCTCCCAGCGTCCGGCCTCCGCGTGGGCGAGGCCGGTCCGGAAGAGGTTGCGCGCGGCGGCCATCTCCGACGAGGAGGCCTCCTGCGCGGTCGCGCGTGAAGCGAGCGACGCGAACGCGACACCAGTGGAGAGGAAGAGCGCGAGAAGAAACGTCACCCGCATGGGAGAGAGCGTAGCGTCAGGCGTGGGGCGAGGTGAACCCCCTTCGGAATCTCCCGACACGCACGTACACCGCGCACATCACGGAAGAGCGCCCCTCCCGGTCGTCGGACGCTCGAAGCTGCACGGACTCGACGGCTCAGGTACCATGGGCGCGTGATTCGCGAAGGCGACCGCGTGGCGGACTACGAGATCGTCGCGCGCATGAAGGCGGGGGGCATGGCCACCCTCTTCCTCGGACGGCGCACCGGCGCGTCGGGCTTCTCGAAGCCGGTGGCGATCAAGGTCGTCCACGCGCACCTCGCGGACGATCCGTCGTTCGTCGAGATGTTCGTGGACGAGGCGTTGCTCTGCGCGCGCATCCAGCACCCGAACGTCGTGCACGTGGAGGAGCTGCGTGAGAGCAACGGCACCCACCTGCTCGTGATGGAGTACGTCGCGGGCTGCTCGCTCGGACAGCTCCTGCGCGCGCTCGCGAAGCGACAGCGACGGATGACACCCGAGCTCGCGGTTCACGTCGCGATCCACGTGCTCGACGGTTTGCACGCCGCGCACGAGCTGAAGAACGAGCAGGGCGCCCCGATGGAGGTCGTCCACCGCGACGTGAGCCCGGACAACGTGCTGCTCGCGTGGCAGGGACACGTGAAGCTGATCGACTTCGGCGTCGCGAAGGCGATGTCGCGTCGCACGCAGACCTCCGGCTCGATGCTGAAGGGGAAGATCCGCTACATGTCGCCCGAGCAAGCGTTCGGGCGCGCGGTCGATCGTCGCACCGACGTGTACGCGCTCGCGATCGTGCTCTGGGAGTGCCTCACGATGCGGCGGCTCTTCTCGGGCAGCGGCGCAGACCTCGAGCTGCTCGAGCAGGTGCGCAACCCGACCATCGTGCCGCCGAGCCAGCTCGTGTCGGATCTGCCACCGGCGCTCGACGCGATCTTGCTCAAGGCGCTCGCGCGCGAAGCGAACGATCGCTACGCGAGCGCGCGCGAGATGCGGCGGGCGTTGGCGGACGCGATGCCGCGCGCGGCCTCGCTCGACGGCTCGGACCTCGCGGAGCTGCTGCGCGCAGTGATGGCGGACGAGATCGAAGCGCAGCGCGCGAAGCTCGCGTCGGACGCGGAGGCGCTCGACGTGCCGGTGGTGGTGGACGGCGCGGAGGCCGACGAGCCGCTGCGCACGATGACGATCAGCATGGCTGGCCTCTCCTCGCCGAGCGGGCTCATCTCCGCCGAGAGCTCCGCGACGAGCGGCACCGCGCAACTGCCGCCCGCATCCTCGGCGTCGTCGACCTCGATCGCCTCGCCGATGGCCGCGCCGCCTACGCGCGAGACGTCGCGATCGAGCGGGCTGCTCTACGCGCTCGGAGGCGGCTTGTTGGTCGCGCTCGCGGGCGGAACCGACGGCGACCCCGCTGGCGCCGCCCGTCGTGGAGATCGTGGGCGCGCCGCCGAGCGAGCCGAGCGGTGCGACGAACGAAGCCGAAGCCGCCGCGAACGAGGCCGCCGCGAACGCCACAACTTCGGCCGCGGCGAACGAGGCCGCTGCGAGCGCCGCGAACGCCGCGAACGAGGCCGCTACGAACGCGGCAAGCGAGGCCGCCGCAAACGAGGCCGCCGCAAACGAGGCCGCCGCAAACGAGGCCGCCGCGAACGAAGCCGCGCCCACCGAGAGCCCGCGCACGACCGAGGCAGCGAGCGCGATGACGCCGCGCCGAACGACGCGCCCCGCGAGCGACGAGCGACCGTCGATGCGCCCCGCGATGCGTGAGCTAGCGGACGACTTCGGATTCTGATGCCCACGAAAAAGCCCCCGGTCTCCCGGGGGCTCCTTCGTTTCATGCGCTCGCGGGAGCGCTCGCGCTCAAGGAGGCGTGAGGCGGAAGCCGCTGCCCGTCGCCACCGCGCCCGCGGTGTTGAACGAGATCTGGACCCCGTCGGTGCCAGCGACGTTCTCGACGCCGATCGTCGCGCTGCCGCCGCTGTGTCGCGTGCCGGTGGTCGCGTTCATCGAGCAGTAGTGGTACTCGATGACGTCGCTGCCTTCGATCAGGTGCGCCTGGAACGTGAGCACACCGCTCGCGTCTTCGTAGGCCTGCCAGTTCGTCCACTGGAAGACGAGGCGCTGGCTGCCCGCCGCGCCATCCACCAGCGACACGACGCTCGCGCCGCCAGCCGCCGGCTCGAGGTCGTCCCAGAAGGGCGCGACGTAGCCGTTCGGCGTCGACGTGTTCGGAATGGACGCGTTGGTGGCCGCCGTGCTCGGCGTCCCCGCATCGCTCGGCCAGAGCTGCATCAGGCCGTTGCTCGACACGCTGTAGTGCGTGACGGGCGCGCCGAAGAAGTCGAACGCGAAGGGCAACGCGATCCGCGCCGACGCGGTGTCGTCCCCGGTGGGACCTGCGATCGCGGTGCCGCCCGAGACGTCCACGCACGCACCGGTGATCGGCGCGAACGTGTACGGGATCGGCGCGTACGCGAAGGCGATCCCGAACGGGCTCGCGGTGCCCGCGGTGAAGTTCCGCACGCCGACGATCCGCGTGAGCGGCGCGGCAGTCGTGTTGGTGATCCGAGTGCGCTCGGGCGACGAGTCCGTCGCCGTGAGGCACGCGGTCTCGTCACACGCGTTCTGCGTGAAGAGCACGATGTCCGAGCCCGGAGTGGTCGTGACGTCCACGCGCTGGCCTACCGGCACCGTGACCGAGTACCAGAGCGCGTTGTTTCCGGTGCCGCCGAGGCAGCCGGTGCCCATCGGACGCGGACCACCCGCCGCGAGCTCCTGCGCCGAGAAGCTCACGTTCGCCGTGACCGCGGTCGCGGTCGCGCACGTCG
>JALOQC010000053.1 GCA_025453555.1 Myxococcota bacterium
CCGAGGCGCTCGGCCGTCGACCCGCGGACCTCCTCCAAGGCAGCGGCACCTCCCCCGAGCACGTTCGGCGGATGCGTGACGCGTTGGAGCGAGGAGAGGACTTCGTCGTCGAGACGGTGAACTACCGCCGCGACAAGGCGCCCTACTGGGTGCGCCTCGAGCTTCAGTCTCTCCGCGACGAACGAGGCGCCATCTGGGGGTTCACCGGTGCGCAACAAGACGTGACCGCGGAGCGCGTCGGAACGAGCTTGGATCGAATGGAGCGCGCACTACTCACGGATCTCTCCTCAGCGCGCGCACTCGACGAGATCGACGAGATGCTCTGTCGCCACCTCGGTACGGTCGAGAACGTCGCGTACGTCCGCGTCGACTGGCCACGACGAGATCCTTCGTTCGACACCGACGAGCCGACGACGAACGCCCCGACGTCGACGCGGCTCACCGTCGGAGGCCGCGAGAACGAGCGTGTGGTCCTCGCGCTCGGCTCCGGCACCCTCGAGGTCGGGGTACGACCCGAGATGCCCGGGCTCGCGGCCCTCCTTCAGCGCCTCGAGTCGATCGCCGTGGTCGTCTCGCTGTCTCGTCGCCGTGTCCTCGACGCCGACGAGCTGGATCGGCTCTTCATGCAATCACCGGAGGGGCTGCTCCTGTTGGACCCCACGCTCCGACTGCGAGCCAACGTGGAGGCGCGGCGCGCCGATGGAGCGCGCTCGAGCCCGGCGCACTCTTGTCGGACGCGAACCCGTCCGGGCTTGTCGGACACCATCGAAGTGTCGGCCACGCGCTCGCTGGGGATGTGTCTGTTCGGGTGCTCGCGGAGCAGATCCAGGCCGAGCTCACCTACGACTACGATCGCGGCGGTCGGTTCACCGTGACGCGCCGAGGACCCAAGCTTTGAATCCACTTCCAGGGGCCTGCGAACCGCGCACTCCGTTCGCTGCGCGCCGTCCGGCGGGCCGCCTCGCGTCAGACTTCTCGCACAATCCGCCTCGCCTCCGCCACCAGCTCCGTAGCGCGCTCGCCCACGTCTCGCGATGCAGCGAGCTCGAGCTCCTCGGCGTCTCCGAAGACCGCCACGTGCGCCGCGACCTGTGCGGCCCGAACCGCACGTCGGGTCGCGTCGGCGTCTTCGTCGTCGGCGAGCGCACCGATCAGAGGCGCCACGCGCGCGTCGAGGTCCCACCCCGCCACGAGGTGGTGTCCGAGCGGAGGCGCGAGCGTCGCGATCAGTCGACCGAGCAGGTGCGGCGAGAGGTCGCGCGGCGCATGGCGCAGAATCTGGAGCGTCCCGATCTCGTGCAGGGTCCCTGCGAGGAACGCGGGCCCAGTGTCGACGTGGGGGTCTCGCGTCGCGCTGGCGAGCTCACCCGTGACGACGGCGACGCGTCGCGCGGCGTCGGCCTCGCGCTCCCAACCCGCGCACCGGAACACCGGCGCATCGAGGACCGCGCCCATGGCGACCCGCCACACACCCTGCGTCCCGAGACGCGCGAACGCGGTCGGAAGGTCGGAGACGGCACCTCCCGCGGCGGCGTTCGACGCACGACGCACCACCCGCTGCGCGAGACCGGGGTCTTTCCGCACGATCGACGCCAGCGTCTCGTACGAGACGTTCGGCCGTCGGAGCGCGCGATCGAGCTCGAGTGCGACGCGCGGGAACACCGGAAACGTCGGGTCGCCTTCGACCACCAAGAGCACGAGCTTCTTCGTGAAGGGAGAAGGCTCCCACTCCCCACGTCCACCGAGCACGAGCCGAAGCGCCGCGACGGGGTCGCCGCGACTCACGGTGCGCTCGGACCACCCCGGAAACCCCGGTGGTCGCGAGCTCTCGGCGAGACTGAGAGCTGGCCCTGGCGCGGGCGATGGTGATCTGCGCGCCTCGGCCTCCCTTGCCCCGCGGCGCGGCACCGAAGCGTTCCACCAACGAGCCAGGACCTCGAACGCGTGAGTCAGCACGTCGTGGGTATCGGACGTCCGACGCCGCGTCTTGAACCGACGCTCACGCCTTCCGAGCGCGCCGATCCTCGAGCACCTCGTCCGGCGTTCCGTCCGCCACCACACGACCGTCCACCAGGCGCACCACCCGCTCGCAGCGCGCGGCCAGCGTGGGGTCGTGGGTGACGATCACGAACGCCGTGCCGAGCTCGCGGTGTCGCTCGCGCAGGAGCTCGAAGACCTGATCGGAGCTCTGCGTGTCGAGGTTCCCGGTCGGCTCGTCCGCGAGCACGAGCGGCGGATCGTTCATGAGCGCGCGCGCGACCGCGACGCGCTGCTGCATGCCGCCCGAGAGCTGACGCGGCAGGCGCTCGCCCTGCCCCTTCAGACCCACCGCCTCCAGCAGCGCGGTCGCGCGCGCCCTCATCGCCGCGTCGAAGCCACCCGCGCGCAGCGCCGCCGGCATCATCACGTTCTCCACCACCGAGAGCGCGGGCACGAGGTGATGGAACTGGAACACGAAGCCGAGCGTCTCACCGCGCAGCTTCGTCAACGCCGCGTCGTCGAGCGGGCCCACCTCGCGCCCCTGCACGCGCAGCACGCCGCTCGTCGCCCGATCGAGCAGACCGATCAAGTTGAGCAACGTGCTCTTGCCCGAGCCGCTCGGCCCCACGAGCGCGACCAGCTCACCGCGCCGCACGCGGAGATCGATCCCGTGCAGCACCTCCACCCGCGCCTCGCCCTCGCCGAAGCTCTTCGTCACCGCTTCGAGCTCGAGCATCGCGTCGTTCGTCTCGGCGCTCATCGAGTCACCCGTCCCCACGAATCGCGGCCGCCGGATCGAGCCGAGCCGCGCTCCGCGCGGGCAAGAGCGCCGACACGAGCCCCGTCGCGAGCGAGATGAGCGCCGCGCCGATCAAGATCGACGGCTCGAGCTCGATCGCGAAGAGCGTGACGTTGCCGAGCCCCTTCGCGAACGCCGCCCCGAGCCCGACCCCGAGCAGCGCGCCGATCACCCCGAAGATCGCGCCTTGCAGGAGGAACACCCCGAGCACGAGCCGCCGCGTGGCCCCGATGGCGCGCAAGATCCCGATCTGTCCGCGCCGCTGCACCACGCTCACGACGAGCACGCTCGCGATCCCCATCGCGACCGCGAGCATGACGAACACGCGGATCATCGTGCTCGACTGATCCTGACTCTGGAGCGCGGTGAGCAGGTCGCGGTTGCGCTCCATCCAGCTCACCGCTTCGAGCCCCGTCTGCGCTTCGATCGACGCCGCGATGACCTCGGCTTCGTAGACGTCGTCCACCCGCAGATCGAGCTCCGTCACGTCGCCCGGACGCCCGGTGATCGTCTGCGCCGTGCGCAGCGACGTCACGACCCAGCCGTCGTCGAGGCTCGCCGCGCCGCTGTCGAAGATGCCCGCCACGCGCAACGTCGTCGGCCCACGATCGGTGGTCACGCGAAAGGGTGCGCCGAGCCGCAGGCCGAGCTCGTCCGCGAGCCCGTCGCCCACCAGCGCCTGATCCCCGTCCGTTCGGTACGCGCCTTCGCGGAGCTTCGACGCGAGGTCGACGATCTCGCGCAGCCGCGACGGATCCGCGCCGACCACGAGCACCGCACGCTCCGCGGCTCCTCGCGCGGCGAGCGCAGGTCCCGCGACCTTCGGACAGACCGCGCTCACGCCGTCGGTCGACTCGAGCGTGCGCACGTGACGAAGCCAACCGTCGAAGGGTCGGCGTCGCGGCTCCGGGGGCTCGACACGGCGAAGGAACACCCCGCCCTCGTCGCGCAACACCCGCGACTCCGGCTCCGGCGGCGACACCACGATCTGCGCCTGTGTCCCGAGGGTTCGGCTGAGCAGATCCTTCTGCAGGCTCGAGATGATCGACGACACGAACACGTACGCCGCCACGCCGATCGTCACGCCCGCGAGGATCAAGATCGACTGCGCGCGACCTTCGCGGAGGAAACGCCACGCGAGGTGGAGCGCGAGCCTCATCGTCGGACCCTCATCGGTCGCCGAGCGCGCCCTCGACGCCGCGCAGCGGATCCGCGCTCGCGCCGACCGTTCCATCGAGCGTGGTGGCTGGTCGCACGCGCCGCACGCGCACCGGATCGTCCTCGTCGAGCGTGAGCTCGGGCGAGAGCACCGCGCTCGAGGTGTCGAGGCCCTCCGCGATCTCCACGATCGAATCCCCCAGCAGACCGAGGCGAACGTCGACGCGGGTGACGATCGCGTCGCGCGCGACCAGCACGTGGGGCGCGTCGGTCGCGAGATCGCGGATGAGCGACGTGGGGAGCACGAGCGCGTCGTCCGCGCGGCCGAGCTCCACCTCCACCGAGACCGTCATGTCGGGTCGCAGCTCCGCCCCCGGCTCGTCGAGGGTGAGCGTGACCTCGACGGTTCCGCGCTGCGGGTCGATCGACGGCGCGATGCGCGCGACCTTCGCGGCCAGACGGCGATCCGGGAACGCGTCCGGCGACACCAACGCGGTCTGATCGATCGCGAGTCGCGCGAGGTTCGACTCGTCGGGGCTGATGCTCACCTCGAGCGGCGCCTCACCCGCGAGCACGAAGAGCACCTCGCCCGGTCGCACGACCTCGCCCGGCTCCACGTCGCGCCCGAGCACGGTGGCCGCGAAGGGCGCACGCAGCCGCGTGTGCTCGAAGGCCGCGCGCGCTTGTTGGAGCCGCGCCTGCGCGCGCGAGAGCGCCGCCGCCACCGCCGCCGTGTCACTCCCGCTCGGCGCCGACTGCGCGAGTTGGAGCGACGCGCTCACGCGACGGCTGCGCGCGAGATCCCGCGTCTGGCGCGCGCGGTCGAGCGCCGCTTCGCTCACCGCGCCGCTCTCGTGCAGCCGTCGCTGCCGCTCGTACTCCGCCTCCGCTTGCTCCGCGTCCACACGCGCGGCGTCGACCGCCTCCGCCGCGATGCGCCGACCCGAGGTGCGCACCCCCCGCAGCCGCGCCTCCGCCTCTTCGACCGCCGCCTCCGCTTCGGCCACCGCGGCCGCCGGCTCCGCGTCCGCAAGCCGCGCGAGGAGCTGGCCTTCCTCGACCCGCGCCCCCTCGTCGACGAGCACCTCGACGACGGTCGACTGAATCACCACGCCGAGGTTCGAGCGACGCTGCTGCACCACGCGGCCGGTGGTCACGAGCGTCTGCACGAGCGGCCCGCGCACCGGGTGGAACGCCTCGACCCGCGGCCCGTTCTCGCGTCGGTAGAGCCACGTACCGAGCCCGCCGAGCACGGACCCGATCGAGATCACGAGACCGAGCCAGCGAAGCGTCTTTCCGGTTCGAGCGCTCACGGCGCCGGAGCATGCGCCCAAACGCGTCGGCTCGCGAGGTCGCGGTGGATCGCCCGGTCACCGACGCGCCGACGAGCGCTTCTTCGTGCTCCGCTCCCCGCGCGCGAGCAGCTCGCGCTCCTCCCGCGCGAGCAACGTGCGAAGCCACGGGTGTGGATAGAGCCGCTCGGACGTGATGGCGTAGAAGCTCTCGTAGAGCCCGGGCACCACGCCGTGCTCGAAGAGCGCGCGGCTCGAGAGCTCGTCGCGCACGACCACCGAGGGCACGAGCGCGAGCGCGTCGGCGTCGCGCGCGAGCAGACGCATGGTCGCCATGTCGTCGACCTCCGCGAGCACGCGCGGCTCCACTCCGAGCTGCGCACAGAGCGCGTCGAACTCGCTGCGCACGTCGCTCTCCGGGCCCGGCAAGATCATCCGCGCCCCGTGAACGTCGTCGGGGAACCGAAACCCGCGCCGACGCCGCGGCCCGACGACGCTCACCGCCTGGCGCGCGAGCAGACGCGAGCGCAGCGTCGTCGACCGCTCGGCGGCGCGCGAGGGCGGTCGGTTGGAGAGCACGAGATCGAGCTCGTGCGCGTCGAGCCGCACGAGCAAGTCTTCGAGGCCGCCCGAGCGCAGCCTCAACGTCACGTCGGGCGCGCGGAGAAGAGGCTCGAGGAACGACTCCTGGAAGTTGCGCGAGAGGGTCGCCACCGCGCCGACCGAGAGCGGCTCGTTCGGCGTCCTCCCCGCCTCGAACGTCGCGAGCAGCTCCCCGCCCTTGGTGAAGATCTCCTCCGCGTAGCGCAGCGCGATCCGTCCGGCCTCCGTGAGCGCGAGCCCGCGCCCCTCGCGCACGAAGAGCGGCTCGTCGAGGCTCCCCTCGAGCTGCTTGATCTGCGCGGAGAGCGCGGACTGCGACACCCGGAGCGCGCGCGCGGCTCGCGTGAGGTTCCCGTCCTTGGCGACGAGCCAGAAGTAGCGGAGGTGGTGGTAGTTGAGCTCGTGCATCGCGCGTCCTGCTCCGTCGTGGTCGGGGTCGGGACCGGGGTCGGCGAAGTCCGGCACGGCGCGACGCACGTTCGTTCACTCCTATCGAACGTTATGAGCTCGATTATGTCTTTTTCACGAACGCCGTCGAGCCGTATGACCCGTGTCGATGACTTCCTCCGCTGAGTCTGCCCTCGCCGCCTTCTCCGCCCTCGCCATCCCGATCACGCTGGCGGTCGGCGCCCTCGCCGCGCGCGCGAAGCGCGACTTCGGTGTCGCGAAGCTCGCCACGTCGCTGGCGCTCGTCGCCACCGCCGTCGCCGTCGCCGCGACCGCGCTCGCGCCCTCGTCCGCCACCGGCGCGACCTCCACGGCGCACGCGCTCGGCCTCCGCATCGACGCGCTCACGCTCGTGATGCTCACGCTGGTCACCTCGCTGGCCGCGTTCCTGGTCCGCTTCTCCGACCGCTACCTCGACGGCGACCCGAACCGCCCCCGCTACGTCCGCTGGCTGCTCGGCACGCTGGCCTCGGTGACCACCCTCGTGATCACCGACCACCTGCTGGTGCTCGCGCTCGCGTGGACCACGACGAGCCTCTGCCTGCACCAGCTCCTGACCTTCTACGAGGATCGCCCGAACGCGCTCGTCGCCGCGCACCAGAAGTTCCTCGTCAGCCGCCTCGCCGACGTCTGCCTGCTCGGCGCGGTGGCCCTCGTCTACACGCGAGTCGGCGACGATCGATTGAGCACGCTGGACGCCCACGTCGCCGAGCACGGCAGCTCCGCCGGGCTCGCCGTCGGCGCCACGCTGGTCGCGCTCGCCATCACTCTCAAGTCCGCGCAGCTCCCCTTCCACGGTTGGCTGCTCAAGGTGATGGAAGCGCCGACCCCAGTCTCCGCGCTCCTGCACGCAGGCGTCGTCAACGTCGGAGGCTTCGTCGCGATCCGCCTCTGCGCCTGGCTCGGCGCGACGCCCGGTGCGCTCGGGCTCCTCGTCGCGGTCGGCAGCGTCACCACCGTGGTGGGCGCGCTCGCCATGAAGCAGCAGGCGACGGTGAAGAGCACGCTCGCGTGGTCCACCTGCGCGCAGATGGGCTTCATGCTGGTGCAGTGCGGCCTCGGCGCCTGGGACCTCGCGTTGCTCCACCTCGTCGCGCACTCGCTCTACAAAGCCCACGCGTTCTGTAGCTCGGGTCACGCGGTGGCCGAGGTCCGCGTCGCCTCGCTCGTCCCGCACGCGAAGCCCTCGCTCTCGCGTGTGCTCGCCGCCGCCGTGATCGCGAGCGTGGGCCTCGCCGCGCTCGCCCACGCGTGGGTCGCCTCGTTCGACACCACGCTCGCGCCCTCCACCCTCGCGCTCCTCGTCTTCGTCGGCGTCTCCCTCGCCGTCCCGCTCGCGAAGGTGCCGACCCGCGCGCTGCCGATCGCGGGCGCGTTCACGCTCCTCTTCGCCGCGCTCTACTTCGGCTGGCACGCGCTCTTCGCGCACCTCTGGCCCGGCGCCGCGCTCGGCGGCCCGGCGTGGTCGCTCGCCGTCGTCGCGCTCGCCGCCCTCGCGCTGCTCCAGGCCGTGATCGAGACGCGCACGCGCGGCGTGCTCCGGCAGCTCGCGGGCGCGCTCGCGCGTCTCGGCGCCGAGCTCGACGCGCGCTTCACGACCGCGGCCTTCGCCCTCTGGCCGCCGCGCGTTCCGAGCACGCCCGCCCCCGACACGCTCATCCAGCCCCAAGAGGTCAACTGATGTCCCTCGCGCTCTCCACACGAAGCGACCACGACGACGACTCCGAGTCCCACGTCGCTTCGAACGCGGCCGCCGACACGCCCTCGTTCTCCCCTTCCGGGATCGACGCAGTGCTCGACGCCGTGATCGACACCTCCATCGACACCTCCATCGAGACCGCATGCGCACGCATCGCGCCGACGTGGCCGCTCGATCGGTTCATCGCGGTCAACCCACTCTGGGGTTGGATCCACGAGCCCTTTCCCGTCGTCGCCGCGAAGGTCGGTGCGCTCGGCGGGAGCGCGCTCGTCCCCGACCGCGACCACTTCCGTGCCGCTTGGCGCGAAGGCCGCATCTCGCTCGACGACCTCGAGCGCGCGGCGTCCGACGCCCGCACCGACGTCGGCCAGCTCCTCGAGTGGCTCGACGAGCCGAGCACGCCGACGCCCAAGCGCGCGACCCTCGTGGACCTGGTCGACGTCGACCGCGGCCCGCACACCTTGCACGACCACGTCGTCGACGAGCTCAGCCGCCACTGCGCGAGCTTCTTCGACGAGCGTCTCGACGTCGATCGCGAAGGTGGCCTCTTCGCGAGCTGGAAACGCGTCACCCTGCGCGACCGCGCCTGGCACCTCGGACTGAACGAGCTGCGACCGGTCGTAGCGAGCCTCCCGCACGACGCGCGCGCGACTCTCGAACGCGCGCTGAGCGAGCTCGCCGTTCCTCCGAGTCGACACACCGACTACCTCACGAGCCTCCTGCTCGACGTCGGGGGCTGGGCCGCGTGGTGCGCGTACCGCCGCTGGACCGCGCGCTTCGAGGGCCGCAGCGACGACACGATCGTGGAGCTGCTCGCGATCCGCATCGCGTGGGAGCTCCGCGCGTTTCGCCACGGAGGGCGGGCGCTCGAGGCCACGTGGCGTCGCACGCAGGCCTCGTGGGAGGAGGTCGACGACGCGGTCGCGAAGCAGCAGCGGCTCGCGTGGGTCTGGCTGGACGCGCTCGAGCACGCCTACCAGCGTCCGCTCGCGCGCGGCCTCGCTCGCGCCCCCGAAGCGCGACCGGAGCCCGCGACGACCCCGAGCGTGCAGGCCGCGTTCTGCATCGACGTGCGCTCCGAGGTCTTCCGCCGCGCGCTCGAAGCCCAGAGCCCCACGATCGCCACACTCGGCTTCGCCGGCTTCTTCGGCCTCCCGATCGACTACCTCCCCCTCGGAGCGACCCACGCGAGGCCGCAGCTCCCGGGTCTGCTCGCCCCCAAGATGCACGTGACCGACACGCGTGCTCCGGAGAACGCGGCCGCGAAGCGACGCGATCGCCTCGGGCTCCGCACGGCCTGGAAGGCCCTGCGCAGCGGCGCGCTCTCGACCTTCGCGTTCGTCGACGCGCTGGGGCCGCTCTACGCGGGCGCGCTCGCGTGGCGCAGCGCGGTGCACACGCCCGACCCGAGCGTCGATCACGCGGGCCTCGCCGCCCACGAGCACGGCAAGCCGCGCCTTCACCTCGGCGCCGACGGCGAGCCGCTCTCGGTCGAGTCGCGCTGCGACCTCGCGACGAACCTCCTGCGCGGCATGAGCCTCGCGCCCACGGACGGCGCGAAGACCCCGCTCGCGCGCCTCGTGCTCCTCGTCGGCCACGGCAGCGCGACCCGCAACAACCCCTACGCCGCCGGCCTCGACTGCGGCGCGTGCTGCGGACAGACGGGCGAGGTCAACGCGCGCGCGGCCGCCGCGCTCCTCAACGACCCCGCGGTGCGACGCGGCCTGAAGTCACGCGGAATCGACGTCCCCGACACCACCCACTTCGTCGCCGCGCTGCACGTGACCACCACCGACGACGTGCGCCTCTTCGATCTCGACGAGCTGCCGGCCTCGCACGAAGCCGAGCTCGCGACCCTGCGCGAGCAGCTCCGCGCCGCGGGTGTGGTCGCGCGCGCCGAACGAGCGCGACGACTCGGCATCGAAGCCACCGACGACGCGACGATCGAGACCGCGGTCCGCCGCCGCGCCGGCGACTGGAGCGAGGTGCGCCCCGAGTGGGGCCTCGCGCGCAACGCCGCGTTCGTGATCGCTCCCCGCGCGCGCACGAAGGAGCTCTCGCTCGACGGCCGCGCCTTCCTGCACGAGTACGTCGCCGAACGCGACGAAGGCTTCGCGGTCCTCGAGCTGCTGCTGACCGCGCCGATGGTGGTCACGCACTGGATCAACCTCCAGTACTACGCGTCCACCGTGGAGCCGCGCCGCTACGGCAGCGGCAACAAGGTGCTGCACGACGTGGTCGGCGGAACCCTCGGCGTCTTCGAAGGAAACGGCGGAGACCTCCGCATCGGCCTGCCGATGCAATCGGTCCACGACGGCGCGCGCTTCGTGCACGAGCCGCTGCGCCTGAGCGTGTTCGTGGAAGCGCCCGCGGAAGCCATCGACACGATCCTCGCCAAGCACGCCCACGTGCGCGCGCTGGTGGAGAATGGCTGGCTCCACCTCTTCCGCCTCGGAGGCGACGCCGCTTGGCAGCGACACGCGGAGGGTTGGCGTCTCTTCCGCGACGCATGACGGAGAGCTGATGGCCGATTCATCGGCTCCGGTGCGCTTCCCCCACTCCACAAACCGCCCCTCTGGACGGCACGCAGCAACAGCGCTCTGGCCGGCGCGCGCCCGCGACCCCACGTGCCCGCGATGCCGGAAGGACCGGAGATCCGACGCGCCGCCGATCGCGTGGAGCGCGCCGTTCGCGGGGCCCCCGTCCGCGTCGAGCTCCGCCTCCCCGCGCTCGAAGCGCGAAGCGGTGAGCTCGACGGGCGACGCATCCTGCGCGTCGACACCCACGGCAAAGCGATGCTGACGCGCTTCGAGGGTGGCCTCGTCCTCTACTCGCACAACCAGCTCTACGGGCGCTGGTACGTCGAGCGACACGGCAAGACGCCGCGCACCTCGCGCTCGCTGCGCGTCGCGCTCCACGGTCCCGAGAAGAGCGCGTACCTCTTCAGCGCGACCGACGTCTCCCTCTGGCAGGAGCACGAGCTCGACACGCACCCCTTCCTCGCGAAGCTCGGTCCGGATCTGCTCGCGGTCGACGAGGCCGCCGTGGAGTCACGACTCGAAGACCCACGCTTCGCGCGGCGCCAGCTCGCGGCCGTCTACCTCGATCAGAGCTTCCTCGCGGGCCTCGGCAACTACCTGCGCGCGGAGATCCTCTTCGTGGCCGGGGTGCACCCCACGCGTCGCACCCGCGAGCTCTCGCCGAGCCACCGTCGCTTGCTGGCGGAAGCGACGTGCGCGATCGCGCGTCGCAGCTACCGCACCGGCGGCATCACGGTCGACGAGCGCCTCGAAGCCGCGCTGCGCGAGGACGGCGTCGCACGCCGCGGCCGGCGCCACTACGTCTACGGCCGCGCGGGCCACGCGTGTCGCACCTGCAACGAGCCCATCGAACGCGTCGACCTCGGCGGTCGCCACCTCTTCCTCTGCTCACGCTGCCAGGGCTGAGCCCGCGATCACTCGATCGCGCGAAGATCCGCGCGGTCCTCGCCGCGCGAGAATACGGGCGGGCTCCCGATCGGCGCGTCGATCGTCACCGTACGCCCACCCTCCGGCGACTCGTACGACTCGCCCGTCCACACGTGGAACCACGTCCCGGGCGGCAGGTAGACCTCACGCGAGGCCGAGCCCTCCTCGACCACCGGCGCCACGAGCAGCTCGTCGCCGAGCAGGAACTGATCGCTCACCGCGCGGCTGCCGAGATCGTCCGGGAACACCAGCGCGAGGTGCCGCATCGGCGGGATCGAGGTCTCCACCGCTTCGTCTGCGAGCGCGAGCAGCTCCGGCACCAAGACCTCGTGCACCCGCGCGAAGCGACGAAAGTGCGCCGTGGTCTCCGCGTCGGAGTCCCAGCCCCAGTTCGCGAGCGCGGCGAGCCCCTCGTGCGTGCGCATGAACGTGGTGAACGCGCCGAGCTCGGTCCACCGCTGGAAGAGCTCCTTCGTGCTCGGCCCCCCGCTGTACCCCGCGATGTCGTGCGTGACGAGGGGCACCGCGGACAAACCGAGATTCAGGATCGCGGGCAGCACGGTCGGCAGCCCATCCGTCGGCTCCCAATCGGCTTCTTGATCGCCGATCCAGACGATCTGCTGCGCGCTCTGATCACCCGTCCACCCGGAACGAGAGAAGACAACCCAGTCTCCGTCGGGACGTTCTTCTTCCATCACCTGCTCGTTCAAGCGATGCCACAGACGTGGATAATCGTTGTGCACGAGCACCGGATCGCCCGCGAAGATCTGCGAATCGTAAGGAAGCCACTCGCCAAAGTCCGCCATCCAGCCGTCGAAGCCGAGATCACGCACCATCGCGCGCAAGTAGCCGAGCACGTACGCGTCCGTCGCTGGATTCGTGAAATCCGCCACGCTGCCCTCCGACACCGTGATCCCGAAGCGGTAGATCTCCCCTTCCGGATCGCGCGGCAGCATGCCCATCGCGGCCATCTCGTCGTAGTGATCGAGCCCGTCGATCACGAACGAATTGGCATAACCCAGAAAGCGCACGTCGTCCCCGTGCAGCTCGTCGACCAGCTCCGCGAGATCCGGATAGAGCTCCTCGTCGGTGACCCAGCGATACGTCAGATCGTAGACGTCACCGATGATCACCTCGCCGCCGATCCAGTCCTGAACCCAGACCGCCGAGAACGGGATCTCCGCCTCACGCAGTCGCGCGACCTCGTCGCGCACCGCTTCGCTTCCACCTTGGATCGCGATCCACGGCGAGAAGGCCCACTCCGGCGGCCACGAAGGGCGCCCCACGCGGTCGCCGAGCTGCCGCACGACGTCGCGCGGCGTCGGCCCGTGGAGCACCACCGCCTCGAACGACGTGTCCTCGTCGTCGATCGCCGCGCCGGGGACGCGGTGCTCGACCTCCACCCACGCGACCTCCGGATCGCGCAGGCAGAGATCGACGTCGACCTTCGCGAGCGTGTCGACGAGCACGCCGTGTCCGCGCCAGTCGAGCCACCACGGCATCGGGAAGTACGTCGTGTGCTCGTCGCCCGTGAACAGGCCCGACCCCGTGCGCGCGAGCCCCTGCTCCTGCACCCAGAGCGTGAACGCCTCGCCGCGCTGGTCGGTCTGGTTGTATTGCGCGCCGAAGCCGACGAAGGAGCCGTCCGCGTCGCACGCGAAGGGCAACGCGTACGAGACCTCGCGCCCCTCGCTGCCCGCCCATTGCGCGTCGAAACGAATCGACGTGGACACGCTCGGCACGTCGACCCCGATCGTCAGCGCGCCCGAAGCGCCGTCCTCCGACGAGAAGCGAAGCACCACGCGCCCGTCCTCGAACGCGCTCCCCTCGAAACGATCGAGCGGCCGCTCCTCCAGCTCCCGCCGCCGGAACGTGAAGAAGCCCTGCAGCATCCGCACGTCCGGCGTGAAGCGCCGCAGCGTCGGGGCACGCGGCGCGAGACCCGCGAGCGCGCGACCGTCCGGCGCGAAGAGCCGCACGCCGCCTTCCGCATCGACCTCCACGCGTGTCCCGTCCGAGAGCTCGTAGCGCTTCGCGCCCGAGCCTCCGCCGCAAGAGGCGCAGAGCACGCACGAGAGAACGCACGACACGAACCCGATCCCGAAGAGCCGCAACATCGCGCGGAGTATCGCAGCAGCGCAGCTCGTTTCGCTACGCAGACCCGCGCTCGGTCCTCACACGGCACTCGACGCGCCGGGCGCACCCCGAGGAACGGTCGTGTGCTCAGCCCTCGTCCCGCGGCTCTCGACGCGCCCCGCGCTCAGCCCTCGTCTCGCGGCTCTCGGCGGGCCTCGCGCTCCGCCGCCCGTGCTTCGTCGCGCGCCCGCTTCTCCGCCATGCGCACTGCGTCACGCTCGTCGTACGCGCGCACGATCTTCTGCACCAGCGGGTGACGCACCACGTCCACGTCGGTGAAGTAGTTGAACGAGATGCCGTCGATGCCGCGCAGCAGCCGCTCCGCGTCCGCGAGTCCGCTCGGCTGCCCGTGAGGGAGGTCGACCTGCGTGATGTCGCCCGTGATCACGGCGCGGCTCCGGAAGCCGAGGCGCGTCAGGAACATCTTCATCTGCTCCGCCGTGGTGTTCTGAGCCTCGTCGAGGATCACGAACGCGTCGTTGAGCGTGCGGCCGCGCATGAACGCGAGCGGCGCGACCTCGATCGTCCCACGCTCGATCAGCGTCGCGACTCGCGTGTCCTCCATCATGTCGTGGAGCGCGTCGTAGAGCGGCCGCAGGTACGGGTTCACCTTCTCCGCGAGATCGCCCGGCAAGAAGCCGAGCTTCTCGCCCGCCTCCACCGCGGGACGCGTGAGGATGATGCGTTTGACGGTACGGTCCATCAGCGCGCCGACCGCCATCGCCATCGCCAGGTACGTCTTGCCGGTACCCGCCGGGCCGACGCCGAAGACGATGTCGTTGTGCCGAATGGCCGAGATGTAACGCTGCTGCGCGACGCCCTTGGGCGCGATCACGCGCTTGCTCGTCGTGCGCAGCACCACGTCGTCGAAGAGCTCGCGCAGCCGCAGGTCCGGGTGCGAGGCGAGCGTGCGCGCCGCGCGCGTGATCTCTTCCGCCGAGAGATCGCGCTTCTCCATCACCTCGATCAGCTCGGCGAGGATGCGCTCCGCGAGCGCGACCTCGGCCGCCCCGCCCTGCAGGCGGATGACGTCGCCGCGCTGGCCGAGCACGATGCCGAGCTCTTTCTCCAGCACCTTCAGGTGCGCGCCGTTCGGCCCCGAGAGCCGCAACAAGAGCTCACGATCCGTGATCTCCACGTCGGCGGTGGCCGTTGCGCCATGTGATTCGCGCGTCATGCGGGCTTCCGATCTCCTGTCGCCCGCGCCACGCCGAGCGCGACACGAGCACGCCCGCCGTCGAGCGCGCGGGCAGGTCAGTGTCGCCGTCCAGCGACCGAACCATCAAGCGGCGGGAGGTAATGCCGCACGATCGGGAGAGCAAGAGGCGGGAGAAACGAGCGCGAGACGACTCGCCACGTCGCTCGTCGCGACCATGACCGCCGCACCGACACCGAAAGCCTCAAGGCGTGTACACCTCGCGCCCCACCGCGCCGGCCACCACGTCCTCCACCCGGAAGCGCAGCGGCACGGTGTCGTTCGCGAGCCACAGACGCACTTGATCGTCGAAGTGCGCGCTCGATGTGAGCCCACTCTGACCGCCGGGCAGGACGTTCACCCCGTCGACCTCGCCCTCCTTCAAACGAATCACCATCCGCATCACCGGCCCATCCGAGAACCAGTAGTTGCGGCTCTCGATGCTGTAATGCGCCGCGTCCACGTTGAAGAGATCCCCCGGGCGCGGGAACCACGGCAGGTTCGCGCGCGGGTCGGTCTCCGAAAGATCGGGCATCAGCGGGATGCGCTCGGGGGTGATCGAGAAGCCCGCCACCAGCAGCGAGAGCGCGGGATCGTCCGAGGGCACGAAGTCGTTGAGGATCGACTCGAAGACCACGAGGTGTCGCAAGCCCCAGAGCCACCCCGCGCGGTCCGTGGTCCCGAAGCCGCCGATGCCCGGTCGCTCCGGATCGGGCGCCGCTTCGAGGCGATCGATGGCGTCCGCGAGCGCCAGCAGCGCGATCTCGTCGCTTCGCTCGACCGGTCCCGTCCCGACGCGATCGAAGAACACACTCTCTTCCGTCGCGGGGTCCCAATGCGAGAGGTCCGCCGGGTTGCCCGCGCCGCGCCCGCGCCACACGTCGTAGAGCGCGCGCGTGATCCGCGTCGGGCGGTCGGTGTCGAACGCCGCGTCGAGGTCCTCGTCGCCGAAGATCCAGCGGAACTGCGCCTTGTGCCACTCGTTGAAGATCATCGTGGCCACCGCGAACGCACGCTGATCGGCGGTGGGCGAGTGGTAGAAGGTCTCCACCCCGCTCTCCGCCGGCGCCCCCACCGTGATCCACGACTGAAGCCGCGTGCTGACGTCGTCGAAGCTCGCCGCGTTCTCTTCGTAGAGCGCGGCCAGACGCGTCTCGGCCGCTCCGGACGGCGTCCCCTCCGACAGCGCCTTCGCCCGCGCGATCGCGTCGAGCAGCCGCGGCCCGAAGAGGCGCCCGAGCACCGAGTCGTGGTTGCCCTGCAGCTCCGAGCTCGCCTCCTGCGTCGACGCGTCGCCCGCGACCAGCGCCTGCAGTCCGGTGCGGATGGTGTCGCCGCGGAAGCCGTTGTTCCACGGACCGCCGAGGTAGTACTCGTCGTCCGCGAGGTTCCCGTCGGCGGTCGTGATGTTCGCGACGTCGTGGTTCGCGGTGAGCACGTAGCCGCGCGCGGGGCTCAGCGCGGCCGGCCAATCCTCGAAGGGGACGAGGCAGCGGTACTGGGCGTCTCCGGCGCCGCACTGCGACTCGTCGGGGAAACCTTCCGCGTCGAGCGGGACGTCGAAGCCGCGGTACCGGGTTCCGTCGAGCACGCCGCGCGGATCGGCGCCGTCCACCCACGCGCGCGTGACCTCGTCGCGCTCGAGGTACTCACGCGTCGGGATCGCGTTGTAGCTGCCGTAGTAGACGTCGCCTTCGACGTCGGCCGCGACGAGGTTCTGCGCGTAGGTCACGAGCCGCCGCGTCGACGCGCGGAAGTCCGCCACGGAGTCGGCGTCGTTGAAGCCCTGCAGCGCGGTCAGCACGTTCGACACGTCGAAACCCGCGAAGTCGAACGAGACGCCGCTCACGACGCCATCGCGAGCCCCCACGTCGCCCGGGATGATCCACTCGCCGGCGACGTCGATGGCCCCCGACACGCCTTCCATCGACGGCGTGCCTTCGATCGCGACGATCACGCGACCGTCGAAGGTCTCGTAGCGGTCCGAGACCACCGTGCGCCCCACGCTGCGGAGCGCGGGCACGTCGCGCACCACGTAGCTCTCGGACACGCGCCGAATGGGCATCGTGCCTTCCCCGAAGACCGTCGCGCTCGGCACGCCGCCGGTCAGCACGATCTCCTCCGCGTACCAATCCGTCACGTCACCGCGCAGATAGGTCTGCGACCACGCGATGCAGCCGTTGGTGCCGACCGCCATGGGCGGGATGCCCGCGAAGAAGAGACCCATCAGCGTGGTCGCTTCGTCCGCCGCGCCTTCGCCGAAGACGCTCGTGTCGAGGCCGAGCTGGTAGAAGAGCGGCGCGATCGAGAGCGGCAGATGTCCGTCACCCGCGAGGATCGCCGCGCCGTCCGGCGAGTGCGCGCCCATCGTGGCCCAGGCGTTGGAGCCGAAGTCTTCCCCGCGCTGCCCGAGCTGCATGCGCGAGAAGCGCTCCGTGCGCTCGCGAAGTCGCGCGAAGGTGTCCGACTCCACGCGCAGCCGCGGGAGCGCGCCGATGCGACGTCGATCGAGCCGCGGCGCGCGGGTGGTGGACGCGCCCTCGAGACCGAAGCCCGCCGCGCTCGTCACGTCGTGGATCGGCTGGAACTGCGTGTGGATCTCCAGCGCACCCGCGCGGCGAAGCTCCGGCGAAGGCGCACCCTCCGGCGCGGTCCACGTCGCGAGCTCCTCCGCCGCGGCGGCGTTCGCGAGATCCTGCGACTCCCAACCGAGCTGCCAGATCGGCACCGCCGCGAACGCGACGAGATCCTCGACCGTCATCGGCTCCATCAGATCGCCCGGGTTGCGTACCCCGAAGAACGGCGCCGCCGCCGCGAGCTCGCTCGGCGCCTCGATGTCGCGTGTCTTCACCATCGCGATGTACGCGTTCACGCCCTCGACGTACGCGGTGTAGACCTCGCGCTGCTCGTCCGTGAGCAGCGTGACGAGCCGCTCCGCCACCCGACGCATGCCCTGCGCGCGCGACTGCTGATCCGAACCGAGCGCGGCATCGCCGAGCAGCTCGGACAGACGTCCTTGCGCGAGCCGCCGACCGGCCTCGATCTGGAAGTAACGATCGCGCGCCAACAAGAAGCCCTGCACCACGCGCAGATCGCGCTCGTTGCTCGCGTAGACGTGCGGCACGTTGGCCTCGGTCCGCACGACGTAGACCTCCCCCGTCAGCGTCGGCAGCGTCCACCGCTCGGTCTCGGGGATGCGCAGCACGTCGCCACGCGGTCCGTCCGGCAGCGTCGCGTCGACGTCGCCGTCGAGGCTCGCGTCGGGTGGCGGCCCGTCGTCGTCACCGCACGCGAAGAGAGAGAGCAGCGCCGCGAGCGACGCGAGAAAGAGCCGACCCCGAATCATCGCGCGCAGCATATCGTGCGCGTCGCGATGCGGGAGTGACGTTCACGCAGTCGTAAGGCGTGCGTCGAACGCCCGAACGGGGGCGCCCCGACTCGGAGCGCCCCCAATCCGTGGTTCTGCTTCAGCGTGGCAAGGGCGGCAGCGGCGAACCGCCTCCGAAGCTCGGCAGGATGGGCTCGGTCGGCGAACCGACCCCCGGCAAGCCGGAGCTCAGGTTGCAGCCGCAGCTACCGTCCGCCTTCGGAACCGCGCGGCTACCCGAAGGGCACAGCACTGCTTCGCAGTTGTTGGCGAGTCCACCACCCACCACGGACGAGTCGTGGGTGTCGCAGTGGCACGACGTGTTGCCATCGGCGTCCTCGAATGCCTGCGACATGCCCGAGCCGTCGCAGTGGAACACGCCGCAGATCGCATTGGAGGGGCTACCTCCGGTCCAGAGCGCGGGATGGTCTTCTTCGAGCATGTCGATGCACTCGGGGCGGACGTTGTCGTCCGGGCCGACGGGATTCCGCAGACAGTCCGCACGCCGTGCCGTGTCCGAGTTCCCACACGTGCTCGAGGCACGGTGAATCGCGGTTCCCGCGGTTTCGTCGCACATGCAGTCGAATGCGATGTCCGCGAGCCGCATGGAATCCCCGCGGACCGGATGAACGTACCCGACGACACTCTCTCCGACCGGGAAGCCGACGCACTCGAGGTTGCGCTCCCAGTTCGGCGGTAGCCGAGTCGGCTCCGAGTACTGACCTTCGCTCGGGCGCCCCCAGACGGCGTTGTTGATGACAGCCCCGAGCTTGAGGGCGGCAGCGAACGGGGAGATGAAGGCGATTCCCGCCGCGCCGAGTACACCACCAGTCGCGCCGACCCAGCCCGCAGCATTCTCGGCCTTCTCGTTCAGACGCTCGATGCGTTGGTATGCGAGTTCGCGACTTGGAGAGAACCCGTTCGGGAGGTCGGCGTCATCGAAGCGGCCGTCGCCGTTGCGGTCGCCGGGTACGGGCTCGGGCGGCGGCGGCGGCGGCGGCGGCGGAGGCTCTTCTGCCGCTGGCGCCGCAGGCGTCTCGCCTTCGGGCTCCGTCTCGGTTTCATCATTGTCGCCAGCGACCGGGTCGATGCAGGGTGCGGCTTCAGCGATCGCGGTTCGAAGGCAGTTCGCCATCCCGCCGATCGAGGGCGAGCCGACTCGACTCAGGTCGGGACATCCGAGTCCGAAGGCCGCCGGTTGCGAGCCACCCTGCATGATGTAGTCCGCGTTCGCTTCAGCGACTTGGGTCGCTTGCGGCCCACACGAAGTCTCGAGAAGCTCGGTGATCATCCGCAATCGACCGGCGAAGAACAGATCCGCATCGGCGCGCGGAACCCCATTGTTCGCTGCGAAGCGATCCAGGACCGTGTTCAGCACGTTCGTGGCCTGTGCGCCTCGGGCGTAGAACGTGTCGCCCTCCGTGCGGTAGGCGCACGCTTCGTCGCGCATACGCATGCTGTGCGTCGTGAGGTCGCTGATCTCTCGGCTGGTCGCGCCGAGCTCTTGGAAGAGCGAGCGGTACCGCGGAAGTCGGGCAACCGTGACGTTCCATGTACGACAGGACGCTTCGTGTACGTCGTTCGGGATGAACTCGTACACTGGAGTGTTGGGGTCGAGGTCTCTCGAAAGCGGTACTGGGATCGAAGGTCGAGTGTTGAGAGAAGGGAGGCGACTACCCAGACTGAGCTCCTGGGCAGACGAGCTGACATCGCTCTGTACGCACGAAGGTAGCGCGATCGCGAGAATGGCGAGCGCTGTGACGAGTTTCTTTCTTGAATTCACGGCAACCTCTTCTGACCGAGTAGTCGGTCGCTAGTTGCCGCGCTCCTCGGCCAGAGCCTCGATCAGTTGCGTTCGTCGGACAATCTTTTTTTGCCTTTGCTCTCGTCGTAGACCATGCGCGCAGCCGTGATCACCCAGAGGACTGCAAAGAGAGCGACGAAACGAAGATCTCCTTGAACTGCGCTCACGATTCCGACGACCGTGAAGAGAAGAAGCGAGAGGAGAGGAATGAAATGCTTGTCTTGGAGGTACTTTCGCATGGCTACTCCAGATGAACGTATCTCTTCGCGAGATAGGGCGGTGTGATGTTGCCAGAGGGCTCGATGCTCGGGCTTTGCAGGCAAGGTTTCCACAACTCCCCTGCTCCGTCACCTGGTTCGACTGGGCAGGAACGCACCGTACGATTCGCGTGAGTTGGATTCGCTGATGGGAGACGCGAAGGAGAGCCGACCCCGAATCATCGCCTCGCCATGTCGTGCCCGCGGCGATGCGTGCGTGACGTTCACGGAGTCGTATCGTCGGATCACTGTGACGGCGGACGCGCGCCCTCGCTTCGATCAACCCATCCTTCAGAACTCGACTTCGGGGGCTTCCCCGGTCGATAGTTCCGCGGTGTCCGAGTTCGACGACGATTTCCGCCCGCGCTTCCTCGACCTGCTCAACTCTCACGAAGGCGAGCGAAGCACTTCGGCCGCCACGTGGCGTGAGATGAAGGATTGGCTTCGTGAGCGCATCGACGGCGACATCGGCATCTACGAGCTGAACTCACTCTCCGGCACCTACACCGCGCGAATGGGGCAGGCGTTGGTCGCGCTTCCCGTCATCGCGATCTTCCTGTCCCCGGAGCCTTGGTCGAAGGAGACGAAGGAGGGGCAGCCCTTCGTCGAGCGGGTGGAGCGCGCCGTGGCGTCCATTCGAGGCATCGAGGCGATGGTCCTCTGCTCGGGCGAGCG
>JALOQC010000054.1 GCA_025453555.1 Myxococcota bacterium
GGTCTTCGAGATCGCGCCGTTCGTGATCCACATCTTCGCGCCGTTGAGCACGTAGAAGTCGCCGTCGCGGCGCGCGGTCGTGCGCAGACCGAGCACGTCCGTGCCCGCGTCCGGCTCGCTCATGCACATGCCGCAGACCTTCTCGCCCGTGCACGCCTTCGGCAGGAAACGCGCGCGCTGTTCGTCGCTCGCGTTCTGATAGACGTTGTTCACGAAGAGCATCGAGTGCGCGAGGTACGCGAGCGCGAAGCCCGGATCGACGGCCGAGAGCTCCTCGTGGACGATGCACGCCGCCACCGCGTCGAGGCCCGCGCCGCCGAAGTCCTCGCCGCAGGTCACGCCGAGGACGCCGAGCTCTCCGAGCTTGCGGAAGAGCGGCAGGTTGAAGGTCTCGGACTTGTCGTGCTCGAGCGCCTGCGGCTCGACCTCCGTCTCCGCGAAGCGGCGGATCATCTCGCGAAGCTGGGCGTGCTCGGGGGTCGGATTGAAGAGGTCGAAGGCCATGGCGTGCGCACTATCAGGAAACGCGCGGGCCCCTCGCGCGGGCGCGTGCGAAGGCGCACGTGTCGCGCGCCTCGTCGAGGAGGCGTGGTGTCGCGACGCGCGAAAGGCGAGCCCGCTCAGAGCGCCACGCCGAGCAGCGCCTCGATCTTCTCGATCAGCCGCGCGAAGACGATGGGCTTGGTGTCGTACTCGTCGCAGCCCACCTCGAGCGCGCGCTCGCGATCGCCGCGCATCGCGTGCGCGGTGAGCGCGATGATCGGGATGGGCGCGGTGATCGGGTCGGCCTTCAGCCGCCGCGTGGCCTCCCAGCCGTCGATCTTCGGCAAGCTCATGTCCATCAGCACGAGCAGCGGCCGATCGCGGCGTGCACGCTCGACCGCCTCTTCCCCGTCGACCGCGCAGACGACCTCCAGCCCCCGCTTCTGCAAGCGACGGCTGAGCATCTCGCGGTTGTCGTCGTCGTCCTCGACGAGAAGGATGAGCAGCGCCACGTCGCGCCCGATCCTACCCGAAGAACGCTTCCGCTACGAGGCGACGCACGGGCCGCTCAGCGGCACACCTGCACGCGAATGTCGGAGCCCGAGCCGGAATAGCCGCTCCACGATACCTGACACGTTCCACCGACCTCCATGCACCGGTCCACCTGCGTGCTGATCGTTCCACAGCCGACGTCCTGGCGGAGGTAGGGCGAGTTGCCGGACGTGCCTCCCGTGCAGACCCCGAGGATCCGGGTACACGAAAAGAATCCGTATTGACGCTCGATCCGACCATCGCAGTTGGTGTCGGACGACGGGCAGCGGTGCGACGCCAGATACGCGGTAGAGCCAGGAAATCCGCGCGCGTCGTCCGGACAACAATCGGAGTTGTTCGGGACGAGGTCGCCCGGACAAGGATCGCTCGGACACTTGTACGTGGGAGCGCCTCGCCCGAAGCCGTCTCTGTCCGTGTCGGGGTGGCACGAGTCGGGAAACGTCTCGCGGGCACGACTGTCGTCGCAGTCGCTCTCGGTCACGCTCGTGGGCGCCGTCGCGGTGTAGAAGAGCGGGCACCGCAGGAAGGGCGCCGCCGCCCGAGCCTCGTCCGGACACCGATCCACGGGAGGCGCGCCGAAGGTCGAGACGCCGTCGTTGTCGGCGTCGAGGAAACAACGCACCGTCTGTTCTTCGTCGACCGACCCGTCGCAGTCGTCGTCGACGGAGTTGCACGTCTCCGGGATCGGTTGGATCGAGCAGGGTCCGAAGCGTCCGTCGTCGCACGACTGCGTGGCTCCCGCGCAACGCCCCGAGAGCCCACACTCCCGCGCTTCTCCGGCCGTGCAATCGCAGCCACCCTCGACGTCGTCGATCTCGCCCGAACAATCCTCGTCGGTCGACCCTTCGCACACCTCGACCGCGCCCGGATTGATCGATGGATCGCCGTCGTCGCAGTCGGTGCGCGTCGGCGCGAACCCCGGCGGCTGACGACACGCGGTCATCGTCGCGCCCTCCGCCCCGCCGAAACCGTCGCCGTCTGCGTCCTCGTGGAACTCGGTGGCGACGCCCTCGTCGACGGATCCGTCGCAGTCGTCGTCGAACCCGTTGCAGACCTCCGGCGCCCGCGGGGACACCGACGACGACGTGTCGTCGCAGTCGGTACCGCAGAGCATCGCGCCGCCCGGACGCACGTTGCAGCACGCCGCGTCGCCGACCCCGTCGCCGTCGAGATCACGAACGCCGAAGGTCGAAGGATCACAGTCTTCGTCCACGTGATCGACGTCGCAGACCTCGATCGTTCCTGGCTGACGGTCCGGGTTCGAATCGTCGCAATCGGTTCCACCGCACTCGACCGCGCGTGCGCCGTCACCGTCCGCATCTTCGGTGCGGTCGCAGATCGTCACGCATCGCGCGGCGGCTTCGTCGCACCGCTGAGATTCCCGGCACCCCGGGGTCGCGACACAGACCGCTTCCACGCAACGCTCGATGCCGTTGCAGAAGACGCCGTCGTCGCAGTCCTCGCTGCTCTCGCAGCTCCTCACGCTCGCGTCCGAGCTCGGCTCCGGGGAGCCGCCACACGCCCAGAGCACGAGCGCGGTCGCGCACCATCGAGCGCAGATCACGAGGCGGGACGGTTCTCGCATTCGCGCAGCGTACACGCGTTCCGAGCTTCCGTAGCCGTCACGCGCAGCCACCGAACGTAGCCGTCAAACGAGGGATGGATCTCGAGCGCAGACGTAGTCCACCGTACCGCCACTCACGAACCGAGAGCCGATGTCCGTCGATTACTTCGCCACCTCCCTGAGAGACCCCAAGCAGCTCGCTCGCCTGCGCGAAGGCGAGCGCGTCGACGAAGACCGCCCCCTCCCGCCCAACCTCGCCGAGATCCTCCGCCAACGCACGGGACTGCGCGGAGACGCACCTCGACTGGCTTGGGATCACGGGCGTGCGTGGTTCCGCGTCTTCCTCGGAGAGACGTTCGTCGAGGTCAGCCACGGGACGGGCGACCCCGACGCGAGCCTCGACCCCTTCCTCGAGATCGTGGACGTGCTCCAGCGTGCCGGACTGCACGTCTGGGACCCGCAGCAAGGCAAGTGGCTCGACTGTGTGCCGGACGAATCGAAGCGGTGGTCCGTCGTGCTCGACCCACGCAGCCACGACGAAGACGTGCTCGACGCCCTCGACGCCCTCGGCACCGCGTACCTGAAAGACAAGCTCTACGCCCACGCCGCCGCGGTCACGGAGCGAGCCGTCGCGATGCTGCCCGACCCGCAGCGGCTGCGGGATCTCTCGACCGCGCTCAACGGGCTGCCTGACCCCGACCACCCGCGTCGAACCCAGCTCTGCTTGAACGCCCACGCGCTGAGCGGGTGGTGGGGTGATCTGCACAACGCCTCCATCGCCGCGGGCCAAGCTGGCGATCGAGAGCGCGAGATCGCCTACCAAGCCTACGCGCATCAAGACGAAGACAATTGGACGACGACGGAGCGCTTGCTTCGCCTCCTGGCGTACGAACGGAAGTCGGAAGCGCTGGAGCTCTTCGCGCGGCGCGCGCTGAAAGCTCACCCGAACCACGCCCTCTTCGTGCACCAGAAGCTGGTCGCGGCGCTCGATCATCAGAAGAAGACGAAAGAAGCGCTGGAGGCCGCGAAGGCTGCGCACGCCGCGTGCGGCGAGGCGATGAACGGCGACCTCGGGCTGACGATGTGGCGGAGGGCCCTCGCGCTCGCGGACGAAGGAAAGGCCGACGAGGGGCGTGGACTCATCGACGCGATGCTCGACCTCGCCGCGACGTCACGCCACCTGCTCTGGGCGGCGAACTTCCAATGCCATCGGCTGAAGGACGAGTCGAAAGCGCGCGCTCTCTACACGCGAGGGCTGGAGCTGGCACCGGACGACGGATACCTGCACGGCAACCTGGGCGTCATGCTCTACCGGCGCGGCGACCACGAAGACGCCCTCGAGCACCTGCGACGCGCGTGCGACGTGTTGCCCAAGAGCAGTTGGGCGCGGGAGAACCTCGCCAACTGTCTGCTCGAGATGCGTCGCGGGAAAGACGCAGAGAACGTGCTCTTCGAGGGCATCGAGGCCATCGTCGATCCGACGGGATGCCTGCACTTCCTCGGCCACGTCTACCACGACTTCGGTCGCTTCGACGACGCGGTCGCGGCTTTCGAAGCGGCATTGAAGTGCCAGCCGACGTTCATCAAGCTCTACCACGACCTGGCCAAGGTCGAACGGGACCGCGGCGACCGTGACGCGGCGCGTGCGCACGTGGACGCCGCCCTCGCCGCCGCCCCCGAGGACGCCGTGGCCCACGTCGCCGCACTCGAGCTCGCCCTGAGCCAGGACGAGCTGAGCACGGACGAGCTGGCCCGCATCGGGGAGCGCGTCGTCGCCGCCCTCGAAGCCCACCCGAAGAACCACCACCTTCGACTCCTCGCGGGCCGCCACGCGGCGCGCCGAGGAGACGTGGAACGGGCCGAGCGCGCGCTGCGCGACGTGCTGAGCGAGTCCCCCTACGACGACGCGGGCTGGTTTCTTCTCGGCTCGTCGTTGCTCGAGTCGGGGCGCGCCGAAGAAGCGCTCGCGCCGCTTCGGGAAGCCGTCGTCCGCAACGTGAACCATCGGCACGATCGCTACGAGCGTCTCGCGGCGGCCCAGCGCGCATGCGGGGACGAGGAGGGCGCTCGAGAGACCGAGGCCCGCGCCGAGCAGAGCGCGGCGCAGATGGCGAAGGAGCGCGATTCCCTTCGCGGCTTCGGCGCGGCGCCGACGTGGCGCGTACCCGCCAACGAAGCACCGCCGCCAGCGACTCCGAGGAGCGAAGCGCAAGCGTCCGCCATCATCGAAGAAGCGGTCTTCCTCCTCGACGCCGTCGACACCGACCCGCTCGTCCCCGCCTTCCTCGAGCACGAGGTACGCGAGCTCGACATCGCCGCCATGCGCGAGCGCATCCGTCGTTTGGAGGCGCTCGACCCTTCGCTCCAGGGCTTCAACATGGTGCCCAACCGAGTGCGGCTTCGGGACCTGCGCTTCGGGGAGACACTTCTCGAAGCCCTCGAGGCCGACGCGGCCCGTCTCCGAGAGGCGGGCACGAAGCTCTTTGGGCGTATCCCCGCGTTTCGTCTCCAGCAGGTCGTCTGCGAGATGCACCCGATCCGCTGGCGTTCGCTCTTCTCCTCCGACCACGCACCGGACGACTACACCGTCGTCGACTTCGCGGATTCGCGCCATCAGTTCGAAGACTTCGACGAGAAGCTCGAGACCCTCGACGACTACCCGCGCGCGGTGTGGATGCAAGGGTGGCTGAACGGCCTCGAGGACTTTCCCCAGGACTCGCTGGTTCTACCGGCCCTCCGCATCGCGCAGCTCGCCGCCAATCGGTTCACGACCATCCCGGCGGCGCTCCGCGCGCTCCCCGCCCTCGAGGTCCTCGATCTGCAGCGCAACCCCATCGCCGAGCTCCCCGAGGATCTGTCGTCTCTACGGGCGCTTCGTCATCTGGACGTGCGTCATACCCAGTTGAGTGACGAACAAGTCGCGCGACTTCGATCGGCGCTGCCCGACTGCTACGTCGCGCGCCACGATCAGGGGAAGATCCGCGACCGCTTCGAGCTCGTCGACGCCGTGCGCAACGCCGTCATCCACGGCGACGACGTGATCTTCGATGCCGTGCTGCTGCCCGCGGACGTGGGCGACTACATCCTGGCCGCCCGCGCCGACTTCGACGACGCGACACAGGCCGCGTGCGTCATGTTCTACGATTCGGCGACCCATGAAGGGCAAGTCTGGCGTCGCGATCCGACGGGGCTCTGGCGCGATCGTACGCTCGAGGTTCGAGGTCTCCGCCCCGCGTTCCCGGTCGCGCCCTCGAAGTCCGCGCTCACCGAACCCCATCGACGGCTCGACTACGAGCGGTCCATTCATCGCGTTCGAGACGTCGGTCTTCTCCCCGTGGGCACGCCGGCGATGCCCGCGCGCATGCCCACCCCCGTGGACGACGGCGCGGGGTTGAGCTTCTTCCGCACGCGCCTCGACGCCGTCGACCTCCGGGGCCTCACGCTTCCACGCACCTTCTTCTGTTACTCGGAGCTCGCCGGTACCTCCTTCGACGGCAGCGATCTGAGCGAGAGTCATCTCTGCTGGAACGACGTCCTCGACGTGCACTTCCGCTGCGCCCTTCTGCGGAACGCCGACCTGCGTGCTTCGATCTACGAGCGCGTGAGCTTCGCGTACGCCGACCTGAGCGGCGCCGATCTGCGTCGCTCCACCTTCCACGAATGCTCCTTCGAGGGAGCGCGAATGGTGGGCACGAAGCTCTCCCACGCACAGAAGGCCCAGCTCTCGTTGAGCGCCAAACAACACGCCGCCATCGCGTGGTCCAAAGACGCGGGCCCCGCACCCGTCGGCGGCTAGAGCGCCGCTCCGCGAAGGGCGGCGCACATAGCGGGCTCGGCGGGGCAATCGCCAGCGACCCAGCAACCTTCGCCCGAGCGAGCTTCGCAGGAGGATGAGGCGCACGCGAACCTGCTCGGCCCCAGCGCGAGGCCGCGCACGGGTGTGCCTCGAGCACACGAGGAGCACGAGACGATGCGAGACGACAAACCGCTCGAAGGAAAGGTCGCGTTGGTCACCGGAGCGAGCCGCGGCGGTGGGCGCGGAGCTTCGATCGAGCTCGGTGCCGCGGGCGCGACGGTCTACGTCACGGGACGCACGACGCGCGCACACGCCGCAGACGGCTACGACGCGTTCCTCTCCAGCGCCGGGCTCGAGCGCATGCCCGGCACGATCGAAGACACGGCGGAGGCGGTCACCGAAGCCGGTGGCCACGGGATCCCCGTGCGCTGCGATCACACGGACGCCGCCGAGGTGCGCGCGCTCTTCGCGCGCATCGAGCGGGACCACGAGCGCCTCGACGTGCTGGTGAACAATGCGTGGGGAGGGCACGAGACGTTCACGCCCGAATCGCTGAGCGCGCCGTTCTGGGAGCAGCCGCTCGATCATTGGACGTCGATGTTCGACCACGGCGTCCGAAACCACGTCGTCGCCTGCCAGGCCGCCGCGCCGATGCTCGTGCGGCGCGGCGCGGGCCTCATCGTCACCACCACCTTCTGGGATCGGGACCGGTACCTCCGCGGCAACTTCTTCTACGACCTCGCGAAGGCCGCGATGAACCGCGTCGCGTTCGCCGTCGCGCAAGAGCTCGGCCCACACGGCATCACGTCGATCGCGCTCTCGCCCGGTTGGATGCGGACCGAGCTCGTGCTCGCGGGGCACTCGGCCGACGAGCGTTCGTGGGTCGACCGTCCCTCGCTCGCGCGCACCGAGTCGACGCGCTACCTCGGTCGCGCCGTCGTCGCGCTCGCGACCGACGAGGACGTGCGTCGAAAGAACGGCACCGTCCAGCTCGTGGGGGAGCTCGCGCGCGAGTACGGGTTCACCGACGTCGACGGACGCGTCATCCCGCCCTTCGAGATCTCCTGAGCGGCACCGCGTCCGGTGCTTCGAAGCGGGTCGCACGACGCGATCCCCGAGTACCTCTTACGGTCGTTCCGCCGAGCACACGGTCGTTCCGTGTGCGAAGGCCGTCGCGAGGAGCTTCGCCTTCCGGTAGCACGAGCCCACTGCGTCGAGCGCATCCGACGCGGCGAGCACGGCGTGATGTTCCAACCTCGTACGGTCGAATCGCCGATCAGAACGACGTCCCGAGTTGTCCGCCGAGCCGAACGTCGCCCGACCCGCCGCCTTCGGGCAGGACGAACGTCGAGAAGATCCCGAACGAGAGTCGCTTCCACGCGAGCCCGGCCGCGACGCGCAACGTGCCGATGCGCGCGTCGATCGATGTCTTGCATTCGTCCGGGCACGCCTTGGCGACGACCATCGTCGGCGCCCACACGAAGGTGCCGAGGAACGCGAGGTCGCCACCGACGCGCAGCGACGCTCCGAGCGGCAAGCTCAGCCCGAGCTCGGACACCGTCACGCCCGATGCCGAGGCACGAAGCCAGTCGACGCCGAGGCCCACTCCGAGCGCGAGCCGCGTGGAGCCTTCGGTCCGCCACACCGGCGCGAGGCCGCCGAGCGAGAAGCCGTACGCGGTCACGCTCCCCGGCGAGGCCGCGAAGCCGGCCCACAGCACGGGGAACCAGCCCGACGCGCCGACGTCGTCGTCTTCGTCGGGTGAGCTCTCCACGGGTGTGAAGCCCCCCGAGGGAGGCGGTGGTGCGTGACGCCCCGAGATCGCGAGGAGCGCGCGCGAGCGGGAGTGCAAGCTCCACGATTGGTCGGCCACGCGGCGCGCGAATCGCACGGAGGTCGTTCGACACTGCTCGACCACCGCCTCGGACGGCGCGTCACGCACTCCGAGGCCCTCCCGCGTCAGCCACGCGACGTTCCACAGGTAGCCCGCCGCCAACGCGAGCACGAAGGGATCGTTCGAGGCGCCCGCGTCCCGCGCGAGCGCGACCACGTCTGCTGCCAGCGGGCTCGCTTCGACCGCACGAGCTCCGAGGAGCGATCGAACGCGCGCGTAGAACGGAACCCACTCGCGCTCCAGGGCGCGCTGGCTCTGCGCGAGCTGCGAGGTCGAACGCGAAACGAGCGCGCGGGCTTCCGACACGGAGGCGAGCCGAAGCGCGGCTTCACGGGGGCCGTGCGTGGTCCACCCGAGCACGACGCCATCGAGACTGCGCACCAACGCGCCCGCATGCTCGGGCGAATCGATCCCGAATCGTGGGCGACCGTCACCGCCCACGCGCGGCGAGACGCGGTGCGCTCCTCCGTCCGCGTCGACGAGCACGACCTCGCTCGGAGTCGGCCCGGTCGCGGTCGCCTCCACCTCCGCTTCCACGAACGGGGTCGTGGTGTCGACGATCAAGAGCGACGTGAACGAAGCCGCGTCAAGATCGCCTGCCGCGCCGCGCGCCACTCGCCCGCGATCTCGACCGCGAAGCGCGCCTCGGACGAGTGCGTCACGAGCGGGATCGCGACGACCCCACGTCGATCGACGACGATCCCACTCATCACGCGCCCGTCCGCCGTGAGGGTGAAACGACGCTCGCCGACCCGCACCGCTTCGATGTCGAGCCCCCCGTCCGGAAACACGACCACCCGCACGACGCCCGAGCCGAGCGCATCGACTTCCTGTGCCTCGACCGCCGGGGCCGCCGAGAGAATCGCGCAGATCAGCGCACTCCACGAAGCTCGAATCATCGAAGCCAGTTACACCGGATCGAACGTTCGCGCGATTGAGATCGATCGCATCTACCCCAAATGGGTTACTTCAAACGAAGTAGAACGCCATCGTGCGAAGGCCCGAGCGCGCTCGGGTCCGGTGCGCGCGAGCGGGTGCGCCACGTTCGCAGCCACCTCCACGAACGGTCGTCTCGCTGCAACACGGTCGTCTCGCTGCATCAGCGAAGATCCGACAGGCATCGGCACCGCGTCTTCGCCTTCCGCGCGAAGAGGCGGTGGCCGGCTTCCACGAGATGGTTCGGCGATCGTCAGTTCGGGCTGGCGGTCGGTCGCACGATGATCTCGTTGACGTCGACGTCGTCCGGCTGATCGATCGCGAACGCGATCGCTTTGGCGATCGCTTCGGCCGGGATCGCGACCTCACGGAACTTGTCGATGAACCCCGCGGTTTCTTCGTGCGTGATCGTGCGCGCGAGCTCCGAGGTCGTGACGCCCGGCGAGATGACGGTCACGCGGAGGTTGGTGCTCTCCTGGCGCAGCCCGTCGGAGATCGCCACGACGGCGTGCTTGGTGGCGCTGTAGACCGCGCACGTCGGCCAGATCAGATGGCCCGCGACCGATGAGACGTTGATCACTTGACCGCGCCCTTGCTTCTTCATCACGGGAAGCACGGCCGCGATGCCGTGGAGCACACCACGGATGTTCACGTCGATCATCTGGTTCCACTCGTCGATCTTCAGCGCCTCGAGGGGGGACAGCGGCATCACGCCGGCGTTGTTCACGATCACGTCGATGCGGCCGTGCTCGTCCATGGCGAGCTGGGCGAAGGCGCGCACGTCGCCCAGATCGGTGACGTCGAGGGAGGCGAACGTCACCGAACCACCGGCGGCGTTCAGCTCGGCGGCGATCTTGTCCAGCCGGTCGGTGCGGCGGGCGCCGATGACGAGGTGATGGTCTTTGGCGGCGAGGTGGCGGGCGGTGGCTTCGCCGATGCCGCTGCTGGCTCCGGTGACGAGGATGACTTTGCGTTCGGTGTTCATGGTCGCTCCGCTGGATTGGACGAAGGCGTTCGTCGCGAGAACACACCGTGGTTCGGGAGCGGCGGCCTGGACATACCCGATGACCCGGAAGGATTGCCTCATCCTCCGAATCGCCTGAACGCGCTTGCCCGGGCGCGCCCGATCGTTGCCTATTTCTATTCGATGCGTGCGGAACCACGACCGAGCGACGAAGTCATCGCGCCCGCGCGGCCAGGACGTCTGGCGACCTCGCTGGCCCAGCTCGCGGAGGGCGAGGGAATGAGTCCGAGCCGCGTGCCGGGGGTGAAGCTGATGCGCTCCAGCTGCGCGGCGGTGAAGACTCCCGTCGCGTACGAACCGAGCGTCGTGATCGTCGCGCAGGGACGAAAGCGCGGCTACTTGGGCGGCCGCGTGTTCACGTACGACGCGAATCACTTCCTCGTGCTGTCGGTGCCGCTGCCCTTCGAGTGCGAGACGCTGGCGTCACCGGATGGTCCGATGCTCGGTCTGTCCGTCGGAGTGCAGCCGACGACGGTGGCCGAGCTGATGATGACCATCGAGCAGCCGCTGCCGATTCCGACGGGACTGCCGCTGGCGGTCCGCGCGAACCCGCTCGACGACGTCCTCTACGACGCGGCGGTTCGGCTCGCGGAGGTGCTGCGCTCCGCCGACGACTCACGCATCTTGGGCCCGCAGATCGTCCGGGAGATCGTCTACCGCGTCCTGTGCAGCGACGAGGGTGGACCCCTGCGAGCGCTCGCGGCGCCGCACAGTCACTTCGGCCAGATCCACCGCGCCTTGGAGCGGATTCACGGTGCCTTCGCGACACCGGTCGACGTCGCCACGCTGGCGGGGCAGGCCGGGATGAGCGTGTCGACCTTTCATACCCACTTCAAGGCGGTGACCGGTTCGCCTCCGTTGCAGTACTTGAAGTCGATCCGGCTGCACAAAGCGCGGTTGTTGATGATCCAAGAGGGAGAGACCGCCGCGCGCGCGGCGCGTCTGGTCGGGTACCAGAGCGCTTCGCAGTTCAGCCGCGAGTTCAAGCGATTCTTCGGAGAAACCCCGGCGGCAGAGGCGGACAAGGTCAAGGCGAGCTTGACCAGGATGGCGTGATCCGAGCGAGAAGAGCTCCGAGGCGAGAACGTGAACCTCCTCGTGCCGAGCGTCGTCGTCGTCGAGCCGACTCGCGGAGTCCTTTCGCGCGTGGGAGCCGGACTCGCCGACGACCTGGCGCGGCGTGTCCCTCGACGTCAGCACGTTGAGCTCGTCGACGACGCCCGCAGCGATCAGCGACGGGGCCAGGCCGGCGCTGCCGTGCACCTGCAGCTCGCGGCCGTAGCGGCCCTTGATCGCCGCGAGCTCGGTAACGGGATCGCGTACGAGGGTGCTGCCTGCCCAGTCGACCGACGCGAGCGTCCGCGTGGCCACGTTCCCGGTCGTGCTCGGACGCGGCAAGCGGCTCTTCCCCAACGAGGGTGCGTCAAACGGTTGGACGCTGACCTCGTCCAGCGTGAGCGACACCGGTGTGTGGATGGCGCGCTACCGCAAGGACGGCGAGGTGCCGCGCGCGGACGCGCCGCCGCCCGAGTGATCGGCGCGACCCCGATGCATGTGTCGCGGACGTGCTCGTGCACGTCATCGCGCGCCTCGCCGAGCTCCTGCGTGAGCTCGGCGCCGCGGACGCCGTCGATCCAACGCGGCATCCGGCCGGAGTTTGTGGTGTTCGTTCCATGCGTCCAGCGCGCTGCGCTCGCGGCTGGTGCGTGAAGCGCGGCGAGTAGCGCTCCGAAGACGGGCGAGACCTGCCCGCTCGGTTGGACTCTGCGCGGTTTCGCGAGCCGGTGAGCTTCGTTGATGGGCGGTGGCGGTCACGTCCACGTGACGAAATCCCGAAAACGAGGTCGAGTGTCGACGACCGTCCCGACGCGCAGATACTCTAGGCGAATGTCACTCGCGCGCGCTCGAAATGCGGTGCTCCCACTGGCCTTGTCGTGGGTTGCGATGTGGGCTCCGGGCTGCGGATGTGGTGATCCGAACGGCCTGGCCGGGGATGGTGGTCGTCTCGACGGTCGGACTGGCGGGGAGCTCGACGGTCGGAGCGGCGGCGGCAGTGAGGAGCTCCGTGGTGTCTGGCTCGCGCAGACCCACGTGGCGCGCGTCGGCGGGCTGGCCGATCTCGCGTTTGCCGAAGAGGCGCTGAGTCGCCAAGTCGGTCGCGAAGGGCTGCGGATGCTCAAGCTCGTCGGCGGCAGAAGCACCTTGCTGTTGGTGGACCCGCCCACTTCCGGCGACGACACGCTCGAGGTGAGCGTCGAGGTGCTCGACGCGGGCGGCGAGCTGCTCTTCGACGCAACCCTCGAGGCCCCTACCGCGCCTTCTCCGCGCCCGACGAGGGACCTCGGCGAGCTCGTTCACGACTTCGCGACGTCGTACAGCGTCATTCTTCCCGGCGAGCACGTCGTTCCGGGCATGCAGCTCCAGGTTCGGTACGGACAGGGGGATGAGGTCGAGACCGAGGTGCATGCGATCGAGGTCGGAGCGCCCACGATCCTCCGCAACACGATGTTCGACTTCGACTACTTTCGAACGCGTGGCGACCGCGTCCTCGCCGACGCCGTCAACGAGGAGGTCGGCTGGAAGCTCCCCGTGCGCGAGCTGCGCGTGCAGCGCGTCGACACGCTCATCGGCCGCGCCGTGATTGCGCCGCACGAACAGACGCTCGAAGGCGTGGTCCACCGGACACCTTGGATCGCCGCGACCTCCTTCGAGGACTGGGCCGCAAAGGCCGAAGCGTCGACGGGAGTCAGTTGGCTCCCGCGAAACGATCGCAGCGTCGACCACACCCACATGCTGCTCGGCTCTCTGCTCGCCGCGGGTGGTCAATCCTACATCGTGGGGATGCACGGCAACTTCAACGACGGCACCAACGGCAACTTCAAAGGCCGTGGGGGCTCGAACTTGCTCTCGAGCTCGACGAGCTCGAACGTGCTCAATGCGCGAAACCTGTTCCTTCACGAGTTCAGTCACACCCTCGATCTCTGGCATTGGCACCAGGGCGCCGGGGCGAACTACCCTTACAAGGGCGAGATGTTCGGCATCGAAGACTCGGCCAACGGCACGCATTGCGGGCCCGTCTGGCGATGGCGACCGCCCGAGCTCGGCGACGGACCGCGGGGCGCGTTCGTGGCCCCGTACCTCGCGACGGAAGCCGGCACGCGACGCTATCGACGTGTGGTCTCGACGTCGGGCTCGCGCGACGACCGGCCGACGGAGTTCGAAGAGCTCGTGGGAACCTTCTCCGACTGGGACGTCCGGGTCACGCAGGAGTGGTTGGAGTCGGTGGTTCGCGTGTGGAACGCGGATCTCTCGGCGTGGGCGACCTGGGACCAGGCGACGAGCTCGTACGCACGCCGCGTCGGCGGCACCCCGGGCATCGACTTGCCCCTCGATCCCGAGCCCGTGAACGTCTACAGCGTGCTGGTCGCCGCGTCGGTGACGGTTCCGGACGCGAACCTCGTCTACGATCCGATCGGCCCCTACGACAGCGGCCTCCTGCGTCGGTTCGACCCCCGGAGCTCCGACGACGTGGCCGCGGCAGCAGCGCTCGAGGGATATTGCCCCGACGGCGGCTGCGACTACTCGGTCCGCATCGTCCAGCGCGGCGTCGCGCGCGTCTTCATGCTCCGCGCGTCGGAGGCGGCGGGCGAGCCCACCTCGGACGACGCACTTCGCCACGTCGCCATCAACGTGCCCTCTTCGGACGGCGAGCCCGAGCGCATCGAACTGCTCGCCACGCCCGACGCCCAACTCCTCGGGATGCCCGGCGCGCCGGACGTTCTCGACGTGTGGACGCGCTAGTCGTGAGGCGGGAGGTCATGAGATGCGCTCTCGCCACCGCGTGGCTGGCAGTGGCACTGCTCATCGGTTGTGGTTCTGATCCATCCACGGAAGACGCGGGGCGTGACGCCAGCCTCGACGCGACGAGCGTCGATGCTCCCGGCTTCGACGCGCCCAGCCTCGACGCTCCCAGCGTCGATGCGCCCAGCCTCGATGCGCCACTCGACACCATGCCCTCCGATGCTCCCGTGGATGCGCCAGCCGACACGTTCGACGCAGGGGAGACCTGCGATGCCGTCGGGGACGCATGCTGCAGCGAGGACACGTGCGGAGGCGGCTTGGTCTGCACCAACGACAACGTGTGCGCGGGCACCTGCGGGACGTTGTTCGGCGAACCATGCTGCGTCGGTTCGCGATGCGTGCCCGGCCTCGCGTGTGAGCCCGACGGTGTGTGTCGGTTCGAGCCGTGCGGATCTCGCATCGGCGCCGGCTGTTGCATCGGGGGAGCCGCCTGCATCGACAGCGCCTGGCAGTGCGGGGACGACACGGACCTCTGCGAGGCGTGTGGCGGTCCGTCCGAGGCCTGCTGCAGAGAAGGGGTTTCTTGTCGTAGTGGGACGTGCCTGGACGGCTCGTGTACTGGGAGCTGAGCGTCGCTTTTGTCGATGTGACGCCCTGCGCCTTCCTCTTCGCGTCAGGCACCCGGGGATTCGGCAGACGCTCAGGGTCCGAAGCAGCCGAACGTCGAGCAGATCCCGCTGCCCATGAACGGGCAGCACATCGCGCCCGTCTGGCAGTGCGAGTCTTCGCGGCACGTCCGGGCCATGCAGCCGGCTGCTGGCGCACAGCGGCTGCCGCCTCCACTCAAGCCCCCGCTCAAGCAGCACACCTCACCGCCGGAGCAGTCCTCCGGCCCGTCGCAGGCCAGCGTCGCGCCCATGCACGCGTCCGGCGCGGTGCACGTCTGTGCGCCGCCGAAGCTCACACAACAGACCTCCGCGGCCGGTCGCGTTGTGCACCACGAATGCAGCGTGCGCGACCTCCGCGGCCTCGCCCCCGTGCGTGTGGTGGCGGTCGCTGGTCACGCCGCGCACGACCAGCGCACCGCCCCGAGCGACGCCGTAGGTGCTGCCGCCGATCCAGGTTCGACCCACCTCGCGTAGATCCGACGACAGCCACGCCTCCGCGTGGTCCGGTGCTCCCGCCACGGGACCTGGCTCGAAGCGCACCTCGATTCGTTCGTTGCCGGTTCGTACACGGACCCGACAGTCCACCGCGATCGCCGCGTCGTCGCGCTCCTCGTTCGGCTCGGCGTCGCAACGCGTGACCGCCACCGTGCATCGCGTCAGCGCAGCCTCGACCGCGCCACGTTCGATCAGCGCCGCGCGCGCCACGTCGACCGCTCGCCCGACCTCGGGTGCGCAGCTCGGGTCGGGTGACACCTCCGGGGCGCGGCCGTCCTCGGTGACCGTGGCGTGGTGCTCCGCGAGCATCTCGACCGCAGCGACTCCCTCCGGCTCGTCCACGACCTCCGTCGCCAACGACGTCGATCTCCGATCGACTCCGCAACCCGAGGCCGCGATCCAGCCCAGACCGATCAGGACTGGACCCATCGAGCGGGTGAGCCACGTCGGTGGTCGAACGACGCCATCGCGCGCAGGAGGATGCACTCGACCTTCGACGCGTGAGCTCGCGCCCCGGTCTGCCGACGCACGCGCCGCGAGACCGCGTGCCGCTTCACGCGCGCGCGCCGGGCTCGAGCGAGCCTGCCTCCGAAGGCCACGATGCTTCTGGCTCATCGACCATCTACGTTGGAGCGTATCTCGTGACCTCAGTACACGAGCGCGCCGCACCTGAGGACCCCGAGAAAGAGGGTCGTAGCGCTCACCGAGGCACTCGAACCGGAAGACACGCATGGCGCGAGGCTACCGGAGGCGCACACCTCGTCGCGCGTCTCGCGGGCTATGGTGTCGTGATGGTGCGCCTCGCGATGCTCGACCTCCTCGTCGCACCGGCGTGAGCTGTCGGTGAAGGGAGCCACGTGACGAACGTCGAGACGAGCCGGTCGATCCACGCCTTCGTGCACGAGGTGCGCGCCGCGCTCGCGGCGGCGGCCGTCCCCGAGGACGCCGAGCCGATGCGCGCGTACATGAAGAGCGCGATGCCCTTCTTCGGCGTGAAGAAGCCCGCGCGTGTCGCGGCGACCAAGCCGATCCTCGCGGCGCTCCGAACGGCCGACGTCGACGACGTGGTCGCGCACGCGACGGCGCTCTTCCACGCCGCGGAGCGACGCGAGGAGCGCTACGTCGCGCAGGACCTGCTGCGTTCGCACCGCAAGAAGCTCCGGGCCCGACACCTCGACGCGCTCGAAGCCCTCGTCGTCGCTGGCGCGTGGTGGGACCACGTCGACGAGATCGCCGCGCACCTCGTCGGCGCCGTCCTGCGCGTCGAGCCCGAGCCCACGAGCGCGCGTCTGCGCGCGTGGTCGACGAGCGACGACCTCTGGCTCCGACGCACCGCCATCCTCGCCCAGCTCGCCTTCGGCGCCGCCGTGGACGTGCCGCTCCTCGAGGCCTGCCTCGCGCCCTCGCTGCAGCGCCCCGAGTTCTGGCTGCGCAAGGCCATCGGCTGGGCCCTGCGGCAGGTCTCGCGCGCGGACCCTGGGTGGGTGCGCACCTACGTCGCCTCCCACCCCGAGCTCTCGCCGCTCTCGAAGAAGGAAGCCCTACGATTGCTCAGGTGAGCGCCTCGGTTCTCATCCGGGCCCTCACTCCGCGGCGTCGCGCTCCAGAGGCAGCGCGGGGCGCGCGGGCGGCAGGCGCCGCGCCGACGGTCGGTAGCGGTCGAAGTAGCGGTCCATCAGGAAGCGCCGGAACCACACGGCGAAGCCCCCGAGATCGACCGCGAACGCGCCCAGCGTGATCAGCGACGCCGACCCGATGCTCACGCCGTGGAAGAAGTCCTCTCGCAGCGGGTGGCGGCGCAGCCGACTCGACCGCTCGAGCGCGAGCAGGTTCGCGCACACGGTGGACGCCTGCCAGATGCACTCGATGGCGCGCTGCATGGTGGGCCATCGGCGCCCGTCCTCGACGACGCGGCAGTCGTCGCCGCAGGCGAAGACGTTCGGCGCGGCGCGCGGGTCGCACTGGAGCGTGGGAGCGACCGCCAGCCAGCCGTCGTCGGTCGTCGGCAGGCCGAGCTGGCGCAGCACTGCGGGCGCCCGCAGGCCGCCCGCCCAGAACGTCACGTCGCTGCCCACGCGCTCGCCCCCGTCGAGGACGAGCGCGCGCTCCTCCGCGCGCGCGAGCCGCGTCGAGAGCCGCACCGTCACGCCCTGCCGGGTCAGGGCCGCGCTCGCCAGCCGCGACGCCCGTCGCCCGAGGTGGGGCAGCAGCCGATCGCCCGCGTGGATCAGCGTCACCCGCGGCGCGCACCAGCCGGCCGGGCGCTCCTCACGGAGGCGCGCGAGGTCGCCGGCCAGCTCGACGCCGCTGATGCCGCCGCCGATCACCACGAGGTGCGGCGTGTCCTCGCGCCCCACGAGCGCGCGCTCGAGCGCCTGCCGCGAGCGCGTGTTCTCGTCGTCGAGCTTGCAGCCCTGCAGATGCTCGCGGCCCGGCACCCGCTCCGGCGGCGCCACGGTCGAGCCCAGCGCGATCACCACGTAACGCCCCCGCGCGCGCCCGCCGGAGGCGAGCCGCACCTCGCGCGTCGCCGGATCGAAGCCCACCACTTCGTCGGTGCGCCACTCGAGCTTCGGGTCCGCCGCCATCCACGCGCGCGTGGGCAGCGTCGCGCCTTCGCCGAGCCGCTCGCACAGGATCTCGTGGACCAGCGGGATGTAGGCGTGACGCTCCTGCCGATCGATCACGCCGATCGAGAGCGCGCGCCCGATCCGCGTCTTGCGCAGCCGATGCCACAGCTCGACCCCGGCGAAGCTCGCGCCCAGCAGCAAGACGTCGACGTCCACGCCGGCGAGGGTAGGCGCGAAGCGCGCCGCGCGTCACCCGCAGCTTGAAGGCCCCCGCCAGAGACAAGAACCGGAGACCAGGCGGGGGGACGGATCGAAGGGAAGACTGCGCGGCGAGTAAAGGCGGGCGCTGGTGAGGGCGTCGCGCGTGCGAAGGCGCTGCTGCGTCTCTTCACGTTCCGGAACGCGCACGCCGATGCGCGCCCCACTTTCTTCGGTCCTTTTGGACCGGTGTTCCGCGAGCCCGGTACTCAGGGCAGTCGCTGGGTGAGCTGCCCGAGGTAATCGCGCTTTCCTACGTTCACTCCGTTGTGCCGCAGGAGCGCGTACACGTGGGTGAGGTGAAAGTAGAAGTTCGGCAGCCCGTGCTCGAGGAAGTAGTCGTGACCTGTCATCACGCGCCCCTCCCAGCGCGGCTGCGTGACGGATCGCGTCGCCGCATCGGCGAAGTCGGCGGCGACGAGGCCGCCCAGAAACGCGAGCACCGACTGGATGCGTGTGCGCAGCTCGGCAACGGTCGTTTCGGTGTCGGCGTGCTCCGGCGCGTCCTTGCCGGTGAGCCGCGCCGCCGCGAGCTTCGCCACGTCGCACGTCGCCTGGACCTGCTTCAGCAGCGGGAACTGATCGGGCGCGAGGCGCGAGGCGAGCAGCACGTTCGGATCGAACGAGCGCTCCTTGGCGTGGGCCTCCGCCTTGTCGAGCCAACCGTCGACCTGACGGAGCTGCTTCTGGAACTGACCGAACATCGCTTCGTACATGGCGCGCAGGGTAGCTCGCGCCGCGATGCCCTCCGAGGCGATTCGTGCGTGGCGCGAATCCATCGATCGACGCGACGCCGGGCCCAGCTCAGACCCTGTTTCTTCGGGTCCGTTGGACCGGAGCTCCGTGGTCCGTTCGTCGATCGGCGGGCCGACGAGCTCGCGGAGCGCTCGGCGAGCCGCCGATCCACTGGGAGGCGCGAGTTGCGCGCGAAATCGCGTCTCTCACCGGTCGCTCCGCGACCGCTCCCCGTGCCCCACTTTCTTCGGGGTCCTTTGGACTGGTGTTCCGCGAGCCCGGGTCGCGCGCGCGTCGAGCCAATCTGCTCGTCGGTCGCGACCACCGTGCAAGACATCCGAGTGCTGCTACCCCCTCGCGGGAGCAACGATGCAAGCCGTCGGACGAACCTGCGCGACGTGTGAGGAGAAGATCCGAATGGCGACGGACGGGGTCGGCTGTGGGAGCTGCCGAGTCGCCTACCACCACGCCTGCTTGCGCGACGACGACGGGCATTGTCCGAAGTGCCGCGTGCGCTTCGGGGAAGCCGAAAACTGCAGGCCGATCGGGACGCGGTTCGGGACTCGGTCCTCGTTCGACGCGGCCGCACGATGCTCAGCTTCTTGTTCGGCAGCCTCGCGACACTCGGGACAGTTGCCCTCCTGTTGAATCTCTCGTTCGAGACTCTCAGGATCGCCGACGTGATCCGGTACATCGGTGAGCTCGTGCTCTACTTCCTCGTCTTTTCGGGCGTTCGTTGGGCACGCCCCGCGACTGCGATCTTGTTGGGAATCAGCGCCGTCGTCCTCACCATCACCGCGCTCGCCTTCTTGGCCGGAGGCCACACGCTCGCGCTCGTCGTGGTCGCGGTGGCTGGTCTGCTCTCGGCCGCCACCGTCATCGCCTTGGTCGCGTCACCGTCGGTGCGGTGGTTCTTGATTGCGCAAGAACGCAAGCGGCTCGGCCTCGACTGAGGGCGGGCGCGGATCCAGAGGCGCGCGCGCCCGCAGAGCTCCCGCCGTTGACCCCCGTTGCATTCGGACGGGACCTCGACGACCGGTCCGGCGTCTCGCGCGCGCCAAACCCCGTCTCGCGTGCCGCGAGAATCTGCGTAGCCACCTTCCCACCGCCACCTCCGCCGCCACTCGCCCGCCACCGCCGCCGCGGAGGGAGAGCCAAGGTGGCGAAATCGTTGAATCGCCCCGCTCGGCACGCGGCTTGATGTGCACGTCGGCATGTCCGCTCGAACGACACGTCGTCGAACGTCCGAACGTCGTATGTCCCGTCCGCACTACGTGGTGCGAGGGCAGGTCATCCTCGCCGACCGGGTGTCGCTCGAGCATCGCTTCATGCTCCGGCCCGACCGTCAGATGCGGGAGCTCTTCTTCTACCTGCTGCAGTTCTACGCGAACGTGTACGGGATTCGGATTCACGCGGTGGTGCTGATGTCGACGCACTACCACCTGCTCTTCACGGATGTTCGGGGGGTCACGGGAGATTTCTTTCAGGCCTTTCACGCGATGCTCGCGAAAGCGGTCCAGATCTATCGCGGAACGAAGAGCGTTCTCTTCGATAAACGTCCGACCTCTCAGCCGGACAACGTGACGGCGACCGCGTGCGTCGAGGCGATGGCCTACATCATTTGCAACCCGACCGAGGCGGGCATCGTGGAAGACCCGACCGAGTGGCCAGGCCTCTTCACGCGCGTCGAGGACGCGGGACGGCGGCGGGTCGAACGCTTCGAGGCGCCACGGTGGATTCGTCGCGAGGACGGAACGCGCGTGCCCTTCCTCGGCCATTGGTGGCCGGACTTCGTGGAGCTCGTGCAGGAGCCGCTCTGCGAGGCGATCGACATGGACCCGGACGCGTGCGTCGCGAAGGTGCGCGAATACGTCGAGGCGCGGATTGCGAAGAAGCGCGCCGAGCAGGCGATGAAGGGTTGGCGCTTCGTAGGCGTGCTCCGCGCGATGCACTACAGCCGGCGGCGAAACGTTCCACCATTCTTGCCAAGCCTCGGGTCAGGCCACGCGCGATCCGCAGCGCGACGAGCGTGTGACCGAGGCCGTGGAGGT
>JALOQC010000406.1 GCA_025453555.1 Myxococcota bacterium
CACACCCCAGACCAAGCAAGCGAGAGCCGCGCGTACCCGCGTCACGAGCGCGAGCCTACAGCTTCTTCGAGGGACTGTCGCCGAACGTGTGGATCGGGCTGCGTGCGTCCGCACCATCCCCGGTCGCGCGCCACCGCACCCCAGGTCGCACGTCGCCCCACTCGCCCCTCCCGGTCGGCCCACGACGCAGCGCGGCATCGACTTCGCGACGCAGTGCGACGTCGCCTTCTCCGAGCCCGTCGTCACACCGTCGTTTCGAGGGCCCCCGCATCGTCCCGAGTCGGTATACTCCGCCGCCATGCTCTACGTCGCTTGCTCGGGCTTTCCGGTGCCGGTCAGCCGGTACTGGTCCCTCTTCCCGGCGGTGGAGATCTCGGACACCGAGCTCGGCATCCCCGGCTCCGGCACCGTGCGCCGCTGGCTGCGCGAGTCTCCCGAAGGTTACGCGTTCACCGCGCTCGCTCCGCAGGAGCTCGGCGTGTCGGGCTTCGCGAAGACCAAGGAGAACAAAGCCGTGCTCGAAGCCTTCGCGGAGTTCGCGGAGACGCTCGGCGCGCGCGCGGTGGTCTTCCAAGCTCCCGAAGAGATCAAGCCCACCAAGGCCGCCAAGACGGCGCTCAAGGCGTTCGTCTCGTGGTTGCCGGGCAAGCTCGGCGCCGCCGACGGCCCCCGCGTGGTCTTCGATCTCCCGTCGTGGAAGCCGGCCGAGATCGTCGCCGCGGGCGGGAAGAAGGTCATCGCCGCCTACGATCCGCTCCAAGACGAGCCCCCGAAGGACAAGGCGTTCGCGTATCTTCGTTTGCCCGGGCCCGCGGGTCATCGCTCGCGCTACGACGAGGACGCGGTGGAGAAGATCATCGCCGTCTGCGAGCGCGTGAAGGCCGACGTCGACGAGGTCTTCGTGGTGTTCCGAAACATCGACATGCTCGCGAACGGCACGGCAGTGCACGCGAAGGTGGGTGGAGCGTGAGCGCGAAGAAGCACCTGACCGCCGTGCTCGACGCCGAGCGTGCGCTGCGCGTGGCCGAAGCCGATCTCCTGTCCGAGCCGGAGAGCGACGTGATCGCCGCGCTCGAAGCCGCGGTCCACGAAGCCAAGGCCCTCGACGATCCCGAAGAAGCGGGCCTGCGCCTCGAGCGACTCTCCGATCTCTGCGCACAGGTCCCGGGTCCGCGCATGGCCGACGCGCTCATCGCGATCCTCGATCACGACGAGCCGCGCGTGCGCGTCGCGGCCGGTGAGGCCCTGCTCGACGTGGCCTACGACTACTACGCGGAGGTCGCGCGCGGCATCGATCGCTGCCTCGACGACGGCCGCGCGGTGCGCGCGCTCGCGGAGCTCCCCTTCTTGCTCGCGGAGGTCGGCGAGCCGAGCGCCACCCCGCTCCTTCGTCGTTTCCTCGCGCACCCCGACGCCACCGTGGTGGCAGCCGCGATCGAGGCCGCCGTGCAGCTCGGCGATCCGGAGCTCGCGCGCTCCCTCGCGGATCTCGCGACCGACGAGCGCGAGGTCTCGGAAGAAGACTTCGAAGAAGAGACCGGCGCCACGATCGGCGACCTCGCGACCGACGCCCTCGAAGCGCTCGGCGGTAAGCCCGAGCCCGCGGGCCGTTTCGATCAGGGATTGGGTCGCGCGCCCAAGGGTCGAGGGCGATGACGGAAGAGCGTCCTGTCCGGAAGCGCCGCAGCTCGGAGCAGGACGCTCGTCTCGTCGACGCGGTCGTGGTGCCGCGTTACGCCGCGCACTTCGCGCGCCTGCTCCTCGCCGAGATCCCGAGCGACGCCCGCAACGTCCTCGACGTCGGCTGCGGCACCGGACACCTCTCCTTCCACGTGCTCTCGCGGCTCGGGAGCGGCGGGCGCGTGATCGCCGTCGACCGCGACGAGGGCCTCGTCGACCTCGCGCGACGCCGCGGCTGGGAAGAGATCGGACGACGCCTCTTCTTCAAGGTCGAAGACGCCGAATCGCTCTCCTTCGGAGCGGGCGTGTTCGACGCCGTCGTCAGCAACCTCCTCTACCCCGAGCTGCCGAGCCCCGAGCGCATGCTCGCGGAGGTCCGACGCGTGCTCGTCGGCAACGGCCCGCTCCTGCTCACCACCCCGCTGCGCGGCACCTTCGTCGAGGCCTTCGACGTGCTGCGTGAACGCGCGATCGCGGAGGACGATCCTTCGCTCGCGCGGCGCGTGGACGAGATCGTGGCGCGCGAGCCCACGGTCGAGCAGCTCGAAGCCTCGCTACGCGCGGCGGGCTTCACCCGCGTCGAGCTGCGCCGAGAGACCTTCAAGCTCTCGTATCGGAGCGCGGCCGAGCTCTTCGCCGACCGGTTGGTGCGTTTGGTCGGCCTCCCGCGTTGGCGCGAAGCCGCGGGCGAAGAGCGCGGCGACGAGCGCATCGCCGCGATGCAGCGCGCGCTCGACGTCTACCACGGCGGCGGCCCGCTCTCGCTCACCGTGCACGCGGGCTGCGCGGTCGCGCGCTGAGCCGTCGCGCGCCGAGCCGACCCTCCGCGTGAGGAGCGGTCGCGCGCCGAGCCGAGCCTCCGCGTGAGGAGCGGTCGCGCGCCGAGCCGAGCCGCCGCGTGAGGAGCGGTCGCGCGCTGAGTCGTCGCACGCCGAGCCGAGCCTCCGCGTGAGGAGCGGTCGCGCGCCGAGCTGAGCCTCAGTGTGAGGAGCGGTCGCGCCGAGCCAAGCCTCAGCGCGACTCCTCGCAACCCCGCCCGTCGATCGACGGGATCACCACCTGCACCGTCGTCTCGCGCAACCGCGTCACGCCGTCGCCGCGGAGCACCACCGTCAGGTAGTACGACACCGGCTCCGGTCCCCGCTCGATGCGCTCGTTGGCGAGGAACACGCGGAAGCCCACGTCGGTCCCCGGTCGCACGCGCTGGTACCGATCGCCGAGATCGATCGCGCCACCCGCAGGGCGCGCGCCCGTCGTCACGATCGAGGTCACGAGCTGCCGAGCGTCGATCGGGTCTCCTGGCCAGTCCTCGACGATCACGTCGATGTCGATCGGCACCTCGCCGACCAACGTCCGAACGAGATCCACCACGCCCGGCCCGAGCAGCTCGCCGCCGAGCCCGATGTCCACCACGAGCGGCTCCTCGTTGCCGCGATCGTCGACCGTGACCGCGCCGGTGTCGCTCGCGATCTGCCGCAGGTGCGAGATCGCCGCACTGCCGCCGAAGTCCCCACCGCTGTAGAGCCCGAGCACCTTCGCGCCGATCGCGTTCAACGCCTCGACCGCTTGCGGATACGTCGCGGGCTGTACACCGAGCAACGTGCGGTCGTAGAACGCGTGATCGCCGGGGCCGTTGTGGAACTCCGCGTCGGTGAACAGCAGCACGATGCGCGCGCCGTCCGCGCGGAAGCACGGGTAGCCCACCGTGCCGATCGGACACGCCGCGCGCGGGAGGTAGCGTCCGATACCGCGCCCCGTCGCGACCTGGAAGAGCGCCTCGACCTGCGACTCCGGCACGTCGTTTCCACCCCGCGGCGTGAGCGCATCGAGCCCCGCTTGGACCAGACTCACGTCGCTGGTGCTGGGCTGGAGCAACTGAAACGGAATGTCGGCCCCGTCGCCGTAGGGCGAGACGGGAAAGTCCGCGTGCTCGGCCACCGCCATGTGCACGTCGGGGATCGCGTCGGCGAGCGCGGGCGCGATCTCTTCCCGCAGCGCGCGACGAATCTGCTCGATCTCCTCGACCATGCTGCCGGTGACGTCGATCAAGAAGAGCACGTCCGCCGTCGCGATGCGCGCCACGAAGCGCACGTCGACGCTCTCGGGCGGCTCGCGCGGCGGCAGGTCGAGGCACACGTCGACGATCGGCGGCGGCACGTCCGCGTCGACGAGCGGCGGCGGACCACCATCCACCCGCGACCCGCCGTCCTCCACGGGCTCCGGCACGTAGAGCCCGCTCCGCCAGCCGCACCCGACGGCCAAGAGCGACAACGACGCGAGCAAGATCGTGGGGCGCGGGATCGAGGGGTTCATCGAGGCTCCGTCCGAACGCAAAGGGTCGTCTCCGAAGTCGGCCCACGCAAGTGGCGTACCCGTGCCGCACCGTGCCGCCGACGTCTCGGTGTGTCGTGGGAAGAGGCCGTGATTTCCGTCGGTTGCTCAGCGCGAATCGAAACTCCTTCGGTCGAACGTCGGTGCCACGACATCGGTGACGTCGGTGCCGTGCGTTCCCCCGCGTCAGAGAGATAACATCTGCCGATGCGCTGGGTGGTCGGCCTCCTCTTCGTTCCGTGCGTCGCGCTCGCGCAACCGCGAAGCCCGGCGTGTGATCCCATCGGCCATCCGCCGAACGCGTGCGGGCGCATGCCCGACGGCTGCGGGGGCTTCGTCGACCTGCCACCGTGCCCCGAAGCGCCGAGGCTCGAGGTGCACGACGTCGGCATCTGGACGATCGAACGGCCGGCCGATCCCGCGCCTTCGTTCGCCACCGTGGTTGCGGGCCCAGGCCCGGACGCGTCGTGGCTCTACGTCTACTCGACGAGGCCGCTCGACACGCTCCGCACCAGCGTCCGCTACGCGAGCCGACGAGCGGGCTGGGCGTATCCCGCGCCTGTCTCGGCGCGCGGCCCGCTCGAGTGGCGCGGCGTTGGCGCACCACCGCACGACGCGGGTGTGTGGTCCATCCTCGCATCGGGCGTGGCGAGCCCGATCGACGGCCCCTATCGGCACAACGGTGTCCTCCTCCACGCTGGGACCGCGCGATTCCAGAGCCCGGTTCGGGTTCGCGACGGCGGCCTCGTGTCGGCCGAGGGCGAACACAGCGTGTGGATCGTGACGGGGGGCCGCGGGTTCGAGGAGCACCGCGTCTTCGGACGTCAACGCGTGCTCGTCCAGACCGGCGACCACGTGCGGCTCCGGCAGCGGCTCCTCGAGGAGCTCGTCCAGCGCGGGCTGCGCGACCGCGAAGCCGAGGCGATGCTGGACGCACGACGTGACACCCTCTTCGGAGAGCGCTCGCACGTCCTCTACTTCCTGCCGCGAGAAACCATCGAGCGAGCACAGCCGCTGTCGTTCCGCTTCGAGGTGCCCCCCGCGGCGGTCGTCCGCGTACGGCTCGTCGAGGACCACCGTTGAGAGTCAGAACCACGCCCTCGGCCAGAATGGGTGGGCCGTTGCTCGGGGCGATCCACGACCTCGGCAAGAATGGTGGGCCGTTGCTCCGGGCCGGGGCGATCCACGACCTCGGCAAGAATGGTGGGCCGTTGCTCCGGGCCAGCCTGCCAGTTGCGCGGCCATCGGACTCTCTCGTCCGTATGTGCTCGCCAGACCCCGTCGTGACGACGTGATCTCCCCATGATCCGGGGCGTGTCGAAGCTCAGACGCCCGCGAGATCGCTGGGCAGCAGCACGCTGCCCGCGCGCGCGGCGAGCACGGCTTCGCGCAGGTACTCCGCGGGATTCACGCCCGCGAGGTTCGCGGTCTCGAGCAGCGAGTAGAAGATCGCCGCGACCTGGGTCCCGCGCTCGGACTTGCTCCCGAAGTGGTTGCGGCGACCGACGACCGGACCTCGAAGCGCACGCTCGGTACGGTTGTTGTCGAGCGGGATGCGGGGGTCGTCGAGGAAGCGCTCGAGCATCTCGCGGTTGCCGTACGCGTAGCGCGCGGCCTCGCCGATTGAGGTGCTCTGCAGCACTTCGAGCGTCCCGAGGTACGTGAAGATGCGCTTCGAGACGTCGCGCGAGCGCGTGTGACGGAGCTCCGCGAGGCGCTCGATGTCGCGCTCCGCTTCGTCGTCGATCGCGTACAGCTCGCCGATCCAACCGAGCACGAGCTCGGCTTCAGGATGGTTGGCTGCGGCATCGCGGAAACGTCGCAGCACGTGCGCCCAGCAGCCCGCGAGCACGATCGGACTTCCGCGCGCTCCCGCGGTGTGCGTGCTGAGGTCGTCGCACACCACGGTGCCAGAATACCCCAGCTCGCGCGGGGGGAACGTTCCACCATTTTTGCCCAGTCCCGAGAATCAACGGGGAATGCGTCGGCTCGATGAGCCGGCATGCCCACCGCCAAGCCCACGCGCCG
>JALOQC010000055.1 GCA_025453555.1 Myxococcota bacterium
TCACGGAGGCGGTCGCGCAGAACGAGAACCAAGACGCGTTCATCCACGCGAAGCTCAAGCTCAAGTGCTTCGAGCTCTTCCAGGGCTTCGACCGCGAGAGCCAAGAGGTCCTCATGGAGGCGGTCGACGAGCTCATCCACGCGGACGGCCAGGTGCACCCGGCGGAGGCGAAGTTTCGTGCCGAGCTGGTCGAGCTCTTCCATTCGGACCTCGGGGTCGAGCTCGAGCCGGACGCGGAGGCGCCCCGCACCACGATCGTCGATCCCGTGCAGAAGCGAGTCTCGAAGCCGGACCATCCGTTCTTCGGTCAGTTCGAGTTCCACTACTCGGCCGACAAAGAAAAGATCATGCAGCAGGTCGACGCGGATCGTCGTCTGCTCGTGAAGGTTCGCGAGACGCTCGACGCTCAACGCGAAAAGGGTCAGGGCAAGCTCGCCGGCAAACAGAAGGTCGACGAGCTCGGGAGCCAGCCCTTCCTCGACAGCCACGTCTACTACTGCCCCGCCACGCACCCGGCCGGCTACGAGCTCACCGTCCTCGGCGACCTGCACGGCTGCTACTCCTGCCTCAAGGGCGCGGTCATGCAGGCCGAGTTCTTCGACAAGGTCGCGGCGTTCAAGCGCGACCCGGAGAACCACCCCAAGCCGATCCTCGTGTTGCTCGGCGACTACATCGACCGCGGCCTCTTCAGCCTGAACGGCGTGCTCCGCACCGCGCTCCAGATGTTCGTGACCGCGCCCGATCACGTCTACGTGCTGCGCGGGAACCACGAATATTACATCGAGTACAAGGGGCAGATCTTCGGTGGTGTGAAGCCGGCCGAGGCGATCAACACGCTCAAACCGCACCTTCCGATCGAGGTGTTCCGCGATTACATGCGGCTCTTCGAGGCGATGCCGAGCGCGCTGATCTTCGATCGGACGCTCTTCGTGCACGCGGGCATTCCGCGCGACCTGCTGGTGAAAGAGCGCTGGAAGGACATGTCCTTCCTCAACGATCCGGACGCGCGCTTCCAGATGATGTGGTCCGATCCGAGCTCGACCGACGTGATCCCGGCGAAGCTGCAGGAGCAGTCGGCACGTTTCCCCTTCGGCCGCCTCCAGGCGGCGGCGTTCCTGCAGCGCATGGGCTGCCACACGCTCGTCCGCGGCCACGAGAAGGTCGACTCCGGCTTCGCGCGCACCTACGACGACGAGCAGGTCACGCTCATCACGATCTTCTCGTGCGGCGGCGCGGACAACGAGGATCTGCCGGCGGACTCGAGCTACCGCGGCGTGACGCCGAAGGCGATGACGCTCTCCTGGAAGGACGGAGCGCAGACGATCGTGCCGTGGGACATCGACTACCGGACCTACAACGATCCGGAGCGCAACGCGTTCTTCAAGGCGCCGCCGGAGATCGAGCTGCGGAAGTGATCGCCGCGACCGTCGGAGCGTGAGCGCAGAAACGAGAGAGCCCCGCCGAGACCGACGGGGCTCCTTCGTTTCGTGTGCTCGTCGTGTCGAGAGCGCGCGATCACTTCAGCGCGGCGAGCGCGGCGTCGTAGCTCGGCTCCTGCGCGATCTCGGGCACGAGCTCCGCGTGCAGGACGACGTCGTTCTCGTCGAGCACCACGACCGCGCGACCCGTGAGGCCCTTGAGCGGACCGTCGACGAGCGCGATGCCGTAGTCCTGACCGAAGCTCGAGCGGAAGCTCGAGAGCGGGACCACGTGCGAGAGACCTTCCGCCTCGCAGAAGCGCTTCTGCGCGAACGGGAGATCGCCGCTGATGAGCAGCACGACCGCGTTCGAGTCGCCGGCCTTCGCGTTGAACGCGCGGCCCGCGGCCTGACACACGGCGGTGTCGTAGCTCGGGTTGATGGTGAGGACCTTCTTCTTGCCGGCGAAGTCCGCGAGCGTCTTCTCCGCGAGGGTCTTGTCGACGAGCGTGAACGCCGGCGCCTTCGTGCCGACCTTCGGCAGCTCGCCGCTCGTGTGGATGGGGTTCCCCTTGAGGGTGATGTTCGCCATGGCCGCGCTTGTCCTCCCGCGCGGCGCGAAGAGCAAGGGGGGCGCGTGCGATTCGGCCAGCACGTCACGGGATCGAGGCTCACGCGTCTCAGCGGAGGTGCCCGCTGAAACCCCGGAGTGAGTTTCGTTCGCGGATTTCGCGGCGGTCTCTCGAAGAAACCGACTGGTGCGGCTCTAGAACACGTTCCATACTCGTCGGGTATCTCCGGACGTCCGAGAGGGCGCGGAGGCTCGAATGCGGCTCGAACGCGGCTCGAATGCCGAAGGGGGGTAGGCTCATGGCTCGACGAACGAACCTGATCGTGATCGCGCTGTGCACCACGCTCGTGGGCTCGCTGGGATCGGTCGCGCGCGCCGACCCTCGGCATCCCTCCGACGACGCCTTCCCGCGGCCTCCGGTGCACCTCGAGCACGAGGGGCGGCTCTCGTTGCCCACGTGGGTCACTTGGGCGGGTGTCGCGGCGACCGCGGTGCTCGGCACCTCGATGGTGTGGTCGTTCTCGAAGCTCTCCGACGCGCGTCGCATGCAGGACGCGGCCCCGAGCGACGAGCACGAGCGGGCCTTCGAGCGCCACCGCCGACAGACGATCGGGCTCGGCCTCGGGACCGGGCTCGCGGCGATCGGCACGACCTTGCTCGCAATCCTCGCGACGGATTGGGACGGCGCGGAGCTGTCGGCGTCGGTCTCGCGCGAAGGTGCGTTGGTCGGTGTGAGCCGGCGGTTCTGAGCGACGGCGTCGAGGTCAGCTCGACTTCGTCTCCGCCAGCGCGCGAGCTCCACCGACCTGGCGGGTCCACGTCGCGAGCTCGCGCATGCCCTCGCCGAGTGAGACGCGTGGCTCGTAGCCGAGCTGCTCCTTCGCGCGCCGCGGATCGAACGAGCTGCTCTGCGCACGTCGGAGGATCTCTTCCCGGGGCACGGACTTCGTCCAAGAGAGCGCGAGCTGGCTCCGCACTCCGAGGGCGCTCTTGCGTGGCGGCGGGAGATCCAGCGCGGTGCTGAGCGCGCCGAAGAAGTCGGTGGCGAGGTTCAGCTCCGCGTCGAGCACGTAGACGATCGTGCCGCTCGCCTCGGCCTGCGCCGCGAGCGTGGCGGCGTGCGCGAGGTTGTCGACGTGCGTGGTGGCGACGAGGTTCGTGCCGGGACCGAAGAGCGCGATGCCTCCGCGCAGACCTTCGGCGGCGAGCGCGGGGAGACGAGACCGATCGCGGACGCCCCACACTCGGCCGGGGCGGAGCACGACGACCTCGAGGCGTCGATCGTCCGCGGCTGACCCCGCGGACCTGCGACGATCGCCGGCCGCGCCGATCGCGACCTCCTCGGACTCGAGCTTGGTGCGACCGACGACGCCGAGCGGCAGGTGCGAGAGCGCGCGGTCTTCGCTCCAGCCCACGCGCGGACCGCGATGGAGCGTCGCGTCGGACGAGCTCACGTGCACGAGCCGCTTCACCCCCGCGTGTCGCGCCGCACGCACCACGTTCTCGGTGCCCGCGACGTGCAGCGTGCCCAGCTCTTGGAGGGACGCGCGATCGTCGTGGCGACCGGCGGCGTTCACGACGACGTCGCAGCCTTCGGCGGCCCGTGCGATGGCGTTCGGGTCGCCGAGGTCGCCTTCGAAGAAGCGCACGTCCTGCTTCGACGTGGACTCGTCCGTTCGGGCGCGCGTGGCGTCGCGTACGAACGCGTGGACGGTGGCGCCTTCGTCGAGGAGCCGCCGGACGATCGCGCCGCCGACGAAGCCGGTGGCGCCGGTGACGAGCACGCGCATGCCGCGAGGCTGTCAGGCGCGCGCGACCGTCGCAATGCGCGAGCGCGCCGAACGTCTCGACGTCGCCGTGCATGCGTCGTGCGATGCCGCGAGCGTCGCAACGCGCGAGCGTCGCAACGCGCGAGCGTCGCGCCGAACGTCTCGACGTCGCGGCGCGTGCGTCGTGCGATGCCGCTCGCGTCGTCGCGGCGTGCGTTCGACGTCGAGGCGTGGGCACGAACCGATCGACGCGCCCTCGTCCCAAGTGGCGGCCGCCACCGCGCCGCCGCCATTCCGCCGCCACCCCTCCGCCAACCTCGCGAGATCGTTGAGCGCACCTCCGGTACGCGCGTTGCGATGGGGCTGGCGCACGCGCGGCCTTCGCCGCGACGCAGGAGGCAGACGAATGATCAAAGAGAAGCTCAAGGCGATGGACGAAGCGCTGCGCGCCATCGAGAAGCAGTTCGGCAAGGGCAGCATCATGCGGCTCGGCGAGCGCAAGGTGGAGCGGGTGCCCGTGATCCCGAGCGGGTGTCCCTCGCTCGATCGTGCGCTCGGGATCGGCGGCTACCCGCGCGGTCGCGTGGTGGAGATCTTCGGTCCGGAGTCGAGCGGCAAGACGACCCTCACGCTGCATGCGATCGCGGAGTGTCAGCGCGCGGGCGGCGTGGCGGCGTTCATCGACGCGGAGCACGCGCTCGACGTGCAGTACGCGCAGGCGCTCGGGGTCGACGCGCAGTCGTTGCTCGTGAGCCAGCCGGACACCGGCGAGCAAGCGCTCGAGATCGCAGAGACGCTCGTGCGGAGCGGGGCGGTCGATCTCGTGGTGATCGACTCCGTCGCGGCGCTGGTGCCGCAGGCGGAGATCGACGGCGAGATGGGCGATCAACACATGGGCCTGCAGGCGCGTCTGATGAGCCAGGCGCTCCGCAAGCTCACCGGCATCGCGCACCGCACCGACACCACGCTCTTCTTCATCAACCAGCTCCGCATGAAGATCGGCGTGACCTTCGGCTCGCCGGAGACCACCACCGGCGGCAACGCGCTCAAGTACTACGCGTCGGTGCGGGTCGACGTGCGGCGCATCGGGAGCGTGAAGAACGGCGAAGCCGCGATCGGCAACCGTACGAAGGTGAAGGTCGTGAAGAACAAGCTCGCGCCGCCCTTCCAGCAGGTCGAGTTCGACATCCGCTTCGGCGAAGGTGTCGACGCGATCGGCGACCTGCTCGACTGCGCGATCGCGGCCGAGGTCGTCGAGAAGAACGGCTCGTTCTTCAAGTTCGCGGGGCAGAGCCTCGGCCAGGGGCGCGAGAAGGCGCGGCAGCTCCTCATCGACGATCCGACGCTGCGCGCGAGCGTGGCGGAGAAGCTCGGGTGGGCGGTGCCGACGCCGAGCCACGCGAGCCAGCGCGCGAGCGCGGCGGCGGCGGACGGCACCGACGAGCTCGACGCGAAGGACGCGAAGGACACGAAGCTCGACGCGAAGTCGAACGCGAAGATCGCCAAGGCGAAGGAGGCCGAAGCGAAGGCCGCGTGAGCCGCGTCCGTCGTGCGAGCGCGTCGACCGACGACGCTCGCCGTGCCGATGATGTCGACGCGTGACGTGTGACCGCGTGCGTCACTCGGATCTCCGATCGGTCCCGAGTGACGCACGCGCGACCGATCGCGTCACTCGGGGCCGGGGGGCAGCTCTGCTCGATCCCGAGGCGACTCACGCGCGACCGATCGCGTGCGTCACTCGGGGCCGGGGCAGCTCTGCTCGATCCCGAGGCGACGCACGCGTGGCGCGCCGATCGCGCCCTCGACCTCGAGCGTGAGGCGCAGCTCCACCACGCCGCCGCGCGGGAGGTCGAGCGCGATCGGGCTGGTCGCGCCGGGGAAACGCGCGAGCTCCACGAACGTCGCGGAGGCGAGCGCTGCGCGCGTCGCAGCGTGACGACCTTCGACGATCACGCGTCCGTTCGCGCCGGGGTCGAGGATCGCGTGCAGACGCAGCCATTCAGTCTCGGGCGAGGGGCCGTCGCCGATCGTCGGGCAGCCCTCGAACACCCGCGTCGTGCTCCCGCGCGGGAGGAAACGCTCCGCGCGCTTCGCGCCCGTGAGGTCGCCTTGCGTGTGTGGGGCGCGGCCGACCGGAACCTGGGCGGTGACCGACTCGGACTCCGGATCGAAGCGCGTCGCGACGCCGACACCGGGCGCGCCGTTGCCGGACGCGACCCACACGCGACCGAACGCGTCGAGGCCGACGCCGATCGAGTCGCGCGGGAGGAGCCCGAGCTCTTCGAGGTTCCACGTGGACTCGAGGCGCAGCGGCGCGACCTGCAGGCGCGAGAGCCGTCCGTCGCTGTGCGCGACGAACGCGCGACCGCTCGCATCGTCGATCACGGCGCCGCGAACGCTCGGCGGCGTGCTCACGGTGCTCCAGCGTGCGCTCGCGGGATCGAAGGTGGAGACCACGTCGCACGCAAAGCCGGTGACGAGCACGCGCCCGTCGCGGTCGACGTCGAGGCCGTAGAGCAGGTAACAGGGGAGGGGCACCTCGCGGATCTCGGTGATCACGTCGGGGCCGGAGGGGCGCACGCTCGCGAGGTAGCCGTCGCGCGAGATCATCCAGAGGGTGCCCCACGGATCGAAGTTCGCAGCGTAAGGCGAGAAGCCGGGCAGCTCGTGGCGCGCGCGGATCGCGCCCGTCTCACCGTCGACGTGGAGCACCGCCTCGCCGTCGTGAAGACCGACCCAGAGATCGCCCGGCCCGCCGCCGTCGGGGCCGACGTTGCCGTCGATCGCGAGCGCGCGCGGGATCTCGCGCTCGGCGCCGATCGTGATCACGGGGCCGGCGCACTCGTCCCCGTCGACCACGCGGGCGTCGGTGGAGGTCTCGAGCCCGTCGCCGTCCGTGTCGACGCAGCGGCTCGGATCGGTCGCCACGCGTCGCATCGAGCCGACTCCGTCGAATTCTCGGTTGGCCACCCAGGCGTCGCCACGCCAATCGACCGCGACGCGGCTCGGCTCGAGACCGCCCGTGACGTAGCGACCGATCTCCACCGCGGTCTCGGCGTCGATGCGGCTCAGGGTTCCTTCGGCGCTGTTGGCGATCCACACGTCGCCGGAGAGGACCTCCTCGCGTCGCAGCGTGAGCTCGCCCGAGCTCGTGACCGCGAGGTCGTCGGTGGCCTCGAAGGGCTCGCCCCACGCTTCGCCCGCGCAGCCCGGCGTGCAGCCTCCGCAGGGGCTCGTGACGCCTTCGTCGACGCGGCCGTCGCAGTCGTCGTCTCGCTCGTTGCATCCCTCGGGGCTCGGGAGCTGCGCGCCGCGGCAGACGCCCCAATGGCCTCCGATGCAGAGCGCGCTTCCGCCGACGCACACGCCGACCCCTTCGGTCTCGGGGGGCGCGGCGTAACACGCGAGCGCGCCAGGCAAGCACGGGCAACCGGTGGCGAAGGGCGTGGCGGCGCAGTCGGGCGCGGGGACGCGGTCGCAGTCGACGTTGCGCAGCGGGTTCGTGTCGTCGCAGTCTGGGCCGGCTTCGCAGCCGAAACCGTAGCCGTCGACGTCTCGATCCTCGCACGTCGGCTTGGCGCCGGAGCAGCCGGGGATGGCGATCGCGGCGAGCGTGCCGAGGGACGCGAGAGTCGCGAGCACGAAGGAAGGGGCCGCAGCGCGACGCACCGCGAGACGATAGCAGCGCGCGCGACGGCCCGCCTCGCGGGAAAACCCGTCTCGTGGGAGGTGGTGCGAAACCGCTGCGGGCGGGTCGGCTTCTGCGTGGCGGACCACTGCTGCGACGGGACGGCGCGCCGGAGACCCCGGTGAGCGTGCCGTGTCGCGGAGGTCGGTGTCGGCGACGCGAGCGACTCTCTGGGCTGCGACCCATCGATCGGTGCGGAGCGTTTCGCCGGAACGTTGACGCTTCGTCGGAACCCCGGATGATGTTCGGATGCTTCTCGCCTCCGCTCGTCGCGGCGTGCTCGCGCTGCTCGTCTGCTGGGTCGCCCTCGGGGCCTCGCGCGCGGCGGCGGACGAGCACGTGCTCGAGGATCTCTCGAGCGTGCACGAGGCGTGTCGACGCAGCGAAGAGCCGGGGCGTCGTGTGCTGCACGTGCTCGAGGTGCCGAGCTTCCGCTTCGACGGGTACGACCGCGACGGCGGGCGTTTGCTCGTCGACACGCGTCGCAACCTCCGCGCGCTGAGGGGCGCGGTGGAGGTGTTGCCGAAGGATCTCGAGGACGTCGCGTTCGTGGCGTCGCCGGAGCGCGCGCGCGAGCTACGACGTCGGGGGCGCGCGTTGCGCCTGGGCTTCTTCTTGGGCTTCGACGGGGAAGGGCAGCCCTGCGTCGTGCGCGCGGCGGTGGGTGTGACCCTCGTGCGGGCGGAGCTCGCGTTCGCGGAGCTCGTCGACGCCGATGGACGCGTGGTGGCACGCGAGGACATGGATCGTCTGCGCGCGTGGCTCGACGACGAGGAGCAAGACACGCTGCCCGGAGCAGGTCCGCGCGCGGCGATCGTGGCGGTCGCGGTGGAGCGAGGCGCGGCCGCGGCCGACGACGCGTTGCGCACCCGGGCGATCACGCAGGCGCTCGGGGTCTGCTACGCGCGGGAGCCACGCGGCGACGCGTTGGCGGTCGCGCGGCTCCGAACCGACGTGTCGGGGCGCACGATCGAGAAGACGTTCTCGCTCTCGGACCTCGCGAGCGATGCGGTCGGCGAGTGTGTGCTCGGGGCGCTCGGCGCGGTGAGCTTGCCGCCCGGCGAGCGTGTCTGGCGCGTGCAGGTTCGCTTCGCGGACTGACGCGCTCGCAGGCTGCTGAAGAACTCACGTGCGCGCTTCGCACGACCAGCACTCCGCCTCGCGCCATCGTCTCACGCTCGAAGATGCCCCACGTTTCCTCGGTTCGAGGACGTGCGATTCGAAGCACTGGACCCCACGAATCACATCGCGTGAGTTTCTAGGCAGCCTGCTAACGGTCGAGCGGCGACGTGCTCGCCTGCTCGGCGAGCGGCTCGTCCGGGAAGCGGACGACGGCGACGACGTCGCCCACGCGCGCGTCGGGCTCCGCGACGAAGTCCCAGCGTCGGTGCTCGACCTCGAACGCCACGACTCCGTCGCGCGCGCGGTGCGCGAGCAGCAGTGCGAGGAAGTCGCGACACGCGGCGTGCTGCGAGTCGTCGGCGCACGTGCGGAGGACCCGTCGGTAGCGTCCGTCGCGAAGCGCGGGGAAGAGCGCCTCGGGCCGTTCTTCGGTTCGCGCGCCGTCGGCGTGGACGGCGACGAGGCGGTGGTAGTCGACGACGCCGGTGTCGCGCTTGTGCGAGTACATCTGCATCGCGGTGAACGGGAAGAGCTCGATCGCGAAGGTCCAGAAGAAGAGCGCGACCCCGAGCGCCGCGACGATCACGCGAGGCGGAGGGGGGTGCGGCGGCGTCACTTCGTCCGTCGGAGCGCTCGCGCGTACGCGCGGATCCCACGGGCCGCCGTCGCGGTCGAAGAGCGGCATCGCGTACGTCGCCGCGAGCATCAGGATGAGGTCGAAGAACAGGATGTTCTGCAGCAGCACGATGCCGACGTGCATCGCGATCATCACCGCCGGCGCGACGAGCCGCGCGCGACGCGAGAAGAGCACGAAGATCATCGCGACCTCGCCGAGCACCGCGGACAGCCCGAGCAGCGCGAAGAACGCGTCGGGCAGCGGCGCGGCTTCGAGCCCGAGATCGAAGTCGAACTCCATCGGGTTGAGCGAGTCGAGGTAGAGGACCGCGCGCAGGTTCGTGGGCTCCCACCAGAAGAGCCCTCCGTTGCAGAGCTTGCTGAGCCCGGCTTCGGTGTAAGGGAGCGCGAGCGTCGCGACCCACGCGAAGCGGCCCCAGCCGTAGAGCGCGTGTCGTGTGGCGTGTGGATCGTGGTTCGGCTCGGTCGCGCCGCCCCGACGTCGCGCGAGCCACGCATCGAGCGACAGACCGTCGCCGCTCGGGAAGAACGCGAGCACCGTCATCGCGTAGAGCGGCACGAGGCCGGTGTGGTACGGCCACGTCGGCTGCCGCATCAGGCCCGCCACCACGAAGTAGAGCGCGGCGCCGAGGGGCACGGACATGCGCGAGAAGGCGCCGAGCGCGGCGGCGCCGAGCACGAGGAGGGTGAGCGCGCGAAAGATCGCGAGCGCGCCCGCGTCGCTCGAGAACGCATCGAAGCCGGGGATCGCGGCGACCAGGGCGAAGAGCCCGTGCGCGTCTCGCATCGACGCGGGGAGCGAGGCCGATCCCGCGACGTCCTCCCACGCGACGCTCACGAAGAGGATCGACGCCGTGGTGAAGCGGAGGAAGCCGAGGACCTCCGGGCGCGCGGCGCCGACGAAGCGCGCGAAGAAGGGCGAGAGCCCGAGTCGGCGCGGGCCGAGGCCGACGAGGAGCGCGGCGAACGTGAGCACGAGCGCGACGCGCGCGACGAGGTTGCTGACGAAGCGCGCGACGATCTCCGGCGGGTGCCCCGCGAGGTCGACGAGCCACGCGAGCCCACCGCTCTCGATCGCGGGGAGCACGAGCACGTGGCCGACCAGCAGCCAGAGCCCGAGCGCGAGGAGCAGGCCTCGTCCAGCGCGGCTCACGCGTCGGCCTCGTGGGATGCGGCGGAGCCACGCGAGCGCGGGTCGCTCGAGTCGGTCGAGTCGGTCGAGTCGGTCGAGTCGGTCGAGTCGGTCGTACGAGCTTCCGTCGAGTCGCTCGAGCGCTCGCCGGAGTCGGTCGGGCGCGCTTCCGACGAACGTGAGCTTCGCGAATCGCGCGAGACGCTCGCGTAGCGCGCGAAGAGGTCGGCGAAGTGATCGCCGAGGTCGCGCACGCGGGTGGCGGCCGCACCTCGAACCGCGAGGCGCAGCGCGTCACGATCGCGATCGAGGAGTCGTTCGATCGCGTCGGCGCACGCTAGTGGGTCGCCAGGAGCGTAGGTCTCCGCCCACGAAGGATCCGAGAGGTCTGCCGCACCACCGCGCGAAGGCACGACGAGCGGAAGTCCGGCGTCGAGCGCCTCGGCCACCACGAGGCCGTAGGTCTCGGCGGCCGAGCCGTGGACGAAGGCGTCGGCGCTCGCGAGGGCGGCGCGAAGGCGATCGCGATCGGTGGTGAAGCCCGCCACGAACGTCGGACCGTGACGCCGCGCGTCGCGCTCCACGAGAGGTCGCAGCGGCCCGTCGCCGAAGAGCGCGAGCGCGACCCCCGGCCGACCCCGTGCGCGCAGGCGTTCGTTCGCCCGCGAGACCCCGCGCAGCACGGTGCCCAGGCGCTTTTCGGGGTGATGGCGGCTGATCCCGACGAGCAGCGCGGCTTCGGCCGGCGCTCCTGCGCGCGCGAGCAGCTCGCGACGGACGCGGGACGCCTCCTCCGTGAACCGCGAGCTGGGCTTCGCGTGCGCGTCGTTCGACGTGCCGCGCACGGCTCCGTGCTTCGTGATGCCGAAGGGCACCGCGACGGCGTTGGTCACCCCCCGGTCGCGCAGGCGTGCGGCGAGCCACTCGCCCGCCACGACCGTTCGATCGAACGCGCGCGCGAGGCGACGCAGGTACGCCCACCACGGCCATGCGAGCTGGTCGAGCCGTGCGGGCGCGATCGCGCGATCGAGGAGTGAGTGCGGATAGACCGCGACCGGATCTTGATGGAAGACGAGCGACTTCACCGCGTCACCGCGCCAACGCGCCACGAACGCCCCTCCGGTCCACGTCGAGGATCCTTCGACCACGTCGGGCGATTCGGCGTCGAGGATCGCGTGCACCGCGCGCTCGCGCAGCAGCACGTGGTAGCGCGGGTCGAGCGCGAGCCGCGGGCTCTTCACCCAGATCACGCGTCCACCGTCGCGGCGCTCTTCGCGGTCCGCGTCGCCTGGCGCGACGATCACCACCTCGACTCCGAGGCGCGCGCCCGCGGCGAGCTTGGCGTGCGTGTACGTGCGCACGCCGCCTCCGCGCTCCGCGTAGAACTCCGACACGTCGACGAGCTTCACGATCGAACCTCCTCCGAGACCCCAGAACCGTCTGCGCTTTCGCGTGCTGTGTGCGGGGGAGCCCACGCGGCGTTCTCGCGGAGCGCGACGGCGCCCGCTCGCGCGTGCATGGGCGCGTGCCTTGGCGTCGAGCGGATCAGCGGGACCGCCCCGAGCGCGAGCACCGCGGCGAAGACCACGAAGCCCGAGGCCCGCGCCGCCGCGTCGCCGACTTCGTGCAGCGCGAACGACGTGAGCGTCATCGCCACGATCGCCAACGCACCGAGCACGCCCGCGAGCGCCACGCGCGGCGTGTAGTTCCAACCCCCCGTCAGCGCGCGCATCTGCACGAGCTGCACGGCGGCGTGTCCGACGAGCGCGAGCCCGCTCGCGGCGGCGGCCCCCTCGATGCCGTAGCGCGGCACGAGCCAGAGCAGCAGCCCGCTCTGCAGCGCGACCGCGACCCCCGACGCCACGAGGGTGGCGCGACTGCCCCCGACTCCGTTGACGACTTGGCCCGCCAAGCCGACGAGCCCGTGCAGGGCGAGCAGCGAGCACGCGATCGCGACCGCACGTTCGCCGCGCTCGAAGCCGTCACCGAAGAGCGGGAGGAGCCAGCCCGCGAAGGCCACGAAGAACACGACGACCGGGAGCTGGGTGAGGGTGACGAGGGTGGTCGCGTACGAGAGCCCGCGCGCGAGCCGACCACGAGCCGCGTCGATCCGTCGACCTCCGAGCGCGGCGTCGGAGACGATCGCGGTGACGATCGATTCGAACGAGCCGCGGATCGAGAGCACCGTGCTGGCGAACTGCTTCACGACGCCGTAGACGCCGACGGAAAAGGGATCGGCGAAGAACGCGACCGCGAGGGTGTCCGCCCGCGCCATGAAGGTGGTCGCGAGCCCGGCACCGAAGAGCGGCGTGGCGTAGCTCCGGAGCGCGTGCGGTAGGGAGAGACCCACGTCGTGGGCGAGCGCGCCCTGCGGGAAGACGCGACGAAAGCCGAGCGCGGCCACCGCGAGCCCGGTGGTGCTCGCGACGAGGAAACCGAGCGCGAGACCGAGCTCCACGAGGCCGATGGCATGGAGCCCGAGCGCGACGAACGCGTGAACGGCAGGCACCAAGACTTCGCGTACGCCGACCTGCAGCTCGAGGCGCCGACGCGCGACGGTCGCCTGCACGAGCGTCTCCGTGAGCGCGATCGGGACGAGGCAGAGCGCGAGCACCGCGATGGGGAGCGCGGGCATGTTCCACGCGGGCCCGAGCACCGGCGCGGCGAGCACCGCGAGGACCGAAGCGATCGCGAGCGAGCGAAGCGCGACCTGACGCAGCGCTGCGTACACGCCGGGAACCGCAGCGTCGCCGTGTTGCGGGATCCACCACGGAAGCGCGTGATCGAGGCCGAGCACCGCGAAACGCAGCGCGACCCAGAGGACGGCGTGCGACGCGACGAACACGCCCCAGCGCTCGGGGCCGTACGTGACGGTGACCCACGCGAGGAGGACGGGATGGAGCGCACGCGCGCCGTACCCCACGAAGTTCACGAGCGCGCCGCGGCGGAGATCGCGCGCGTCGACTTCGGACGCGCCCTCGTCGGTGGCGGGCGCGAACGTCGCCTCTCGTTCGGAGGCGACGTTCTCGTCGGGGCGGGAGCTCGACGAGCTCGACGACGATGGGTTCGACGAGCGGGGGCTCATCGCGCGAACGATCTTCGAGAAGTGGATTTCAAGGCCGGCACGTCGTATCGACATTTGCATGGAACAGGCCACCGACCCGTACATGAACCTGTAGAGACGGGCGCCGCTTCGGGTGTCACGCGGCCGACACTTCGGTTGCCGCGCTCCGCTCCCCACGGCGCCCGCGACATCGACCCGTTGCCGGGTCGTGACGAGCGACGCGAAGGCGACACCGACGTCGCAGAGCCGAGAAGTGTCGTGAATTCGCGAACGGAGGGACCCGCGTGCCGTGGAGTCACAGGTTGTGGTGGTGGGCGCACGGTGCGACCGTGGCTTGGCGGCCACTCGGCCGGAATTTGCCGCGCCAAGCTCCGAAGGTCGCGCCGTTTGCGCGTGGCACCGGTCCTGCTTAGTCCGGGATCGCGGCTCTCGAAGTCGCGCTCCAAACGAGAAAATAGGACGTGACGATGTTGCCTCGACGACACGCTCTCGCGCTCGCGACTCACGAGACCACGCACGACGCTTTGCACGACGCCACGACCTCGCGGAGCGCCGCGCTCGCGCCACCGGCCGTCGGACCCGAGTGGCTGCATCGCGTCGGGTTGATCAACGACTACGTGCGCATCCCGTATGCGAACGGCTCGTCCTTCGCGTCGCAGTTCCTCTTCCGCGAGCTCCGCGCGCGCGGACACGAGGTCACGGTGGTCGGCCCGCGTGATCCCGACGCGCGACCGGAGGAGCTGCCGCCGCGCTACGTCGAGCTGCCGTCGTTGCCGCTGCGCAACCACCCGGGCGTGCACCTCGCGATGCCGAGCCGCACCGGTCTCGACGAGCTCGCGCGGCAACGCTTCGATCTCGTCCTCGCGCAGACCTCGAACGCGCTGATGGACGCCGGGGTTTGGCTGCGTACGACGCAGGGCGTTCCGCTCGTGCTCGTCAACACAGTGCACCTGCCGAGCGTCTACAACGCCGTGCTTCCCGAGCGCCTCAACCGGTACGCGAAGGTCCACGAGGTCTTCCAGGAGACGGTGGTGCCCTTCGCCGAAGCGCAGACGGTCGACGCGTACAATCGCGGCGACGGGCTCGTCGTGCTCAGCGCGGGGCTCGAGGCCTACTGGCGACGTCGTGGCGTGCGCGCGCCGATCCACGTGATCCCGCGCGCGATCGAGCCGAAGATCTTCTCTGCGAAGCCCGGCGACGATCCCTTCGATCCTCGCGCGCGACGAGGCCAGCGACTGCTCGTGGTGTGTCGGCACGTGCGCGAGAAGAGCGTGCAGCGACTGCTCGGCATCTTCGCGCACCACGTGCTTCCCGCGTGTCCGGACGCGACACTCACGCTGGTCGGTGACGGGCCGGACCACGCGCTCTTCGTGCGAACGGCCGAAGAGCTCGGCATCGCGGATCGCACGTTCTTCGTGGGTGAGCAGGGCCTCGTCTCGATGCCGACGTGGTACGCGCACGCGGATCTCTTCGTGTACGCGTCGCTCTCCGAGACCTACGGGCAGGTCGTGACCGAAGCGGCGTGGTGTGGGCTGCCGGCAGTGGCGTTCTCGGACGAGATGGGCGTCTCGGGACAGATCGTGTCGGGGGTCGACGGGGAGCTCGTCTCGCCCGGACCGCACGAGGACGACGCCGACGTCGACTTCGGCGCGCGCGTGGTGCGGCTGCTCCGCGAGCCGCTTCGCCGTCGTGCCTACGCCATCGAGGCCGCGCGACGCGCGCGCCTGCGAGCCGACCCCGGCCACTGCGTCGCGCGCTACTACGACGCGTTCGAGGCCGCGCGTGAGCACGCGCGACGTACGTTTCGTCGCCCGACGCGGCCGGAAGAGCTCGGCTTGCTGAGCCGCTGGACGGGCGTACACGCCGTCGCGCTCGGGCTCGGGCTACTGCGCGCGCCTGCGGTCCTCAACCGCAACCACGCCGCCACCCCCGCGTGGACGCTGTGACTCGGCGCGCCGGTGTCGCCAGGAAGGCAGCGTGAAGTCGTGACGCGTGTCGCCTACTTCGTTCACGGTCGCGGACGCGGGCACGCCGCACGCGCGCGCGCCGCGATCCCACGGCTTCGCGCGGAGGGACACGACGTCCACGTCTTCGCGGGCGGCCGAGCGCTCGAGCTGCTCGCCGACGTGGCGACCGCGCAGGCCATCCTCCCGTGTGTGCCGGGTCGTGGCCTCGCGCGCGCGTGGAGCGCTCGCATGAGCCACGACCTGCGTGTGTTGTCGACGCTTCGCCCCGACGTGGTCGTGAGCGACGGCGACGGGCCCTCGGTGCACGCTGCGCTCGCGCTCGGTCTGCCACGCCTCGCGGTCGGGCATGGGTTGCTCTTCCACCACGCCGCGTTGCCTCCGTCGATCCCACGCCTCGCGCGCTGGCGCGAGACGATCAACGCCGCGAGCTCCTCGTGGCCCGCGCGCCGCCGCGTGGTGGTGCACTTCGCGCCCGTCGCACCCCGTACGGAGGGCACCGTCGTCGCACGCCCCGACCTTCGGGACGACCTCGCGCGAGCGCACGACGAAGGCTTCGTGCTCGTGTACTTCCGCGACGGAGACGGGGAGCCCTGGCTGCGCGCCCTCGCGCGACGCGATCGTCGCGTCGTCTGCTTCACCGAGGGCGAGGTGCCCTCGGGGATCGAGCGCCGTGCACCCGACGCGCGCGCGTTCGCGGACGCGCTCTCGCGCTGCCACGTGGTCGTCGGCTCGGCGGGCAATCACCTGCCGGCGGAGTGCGCGATGCTGGGCGTGCCGATGCTCGCGCTCCACCGCGCGGACGACGTCGAGCAGCGGATGAACGCCGCGCTGGTCGCGCACTCGGGCCTCGGGCTCGCCTCGTCGATGGACGCCGACGTCGATGCTCACCTCGACGCGCTCGACGCGTTCGCGCCCGAGCCCGAGGTCGCGGCGCGCGTGCACGCGATGCCGACCGCCTCCGAGGCCATCGCGGGAGAGCTCGCGCAGCTCGAGCGGATCGCCATGCCGACGCATGCGTCGTGGTCACTCGCAGCTCGGCGGCTGCCCGCCGCGTCGTCCGTCCCGCGCTCGTCGCGCTCGTCGCGCTCGTCGCGGTCGTCGCGGTCGTCGCATCTGTCCGTTTCGTTGCGTTCTCCTCGTTCGTCGGGCGCCGCGCGCGCCCCGGAGTGACCCATGTCGTATCGCCAAGGCTTCTACGTTCGTCGTCAGCGGCAGAAGGAGCGCGCCGCGCGGCTCCTGATCGATCACTTGCTGGCCCACGTGCCGCGCATCGGGTCGGCGGTCGACCTCGGATGCGGCGTCGGCATCTGGCTCGCGGAGCTCGAGATGCGGGGCGCGGAGGTGCGCGGCTTCGACGGACCGTGGGTGGACGAGGGAGCGCTTCGGATCCCGCGCGAGCGCTTCGAGCGTCGGGATCTCGCGCAACCGTTGAAGCTCGATCGACGCTTCGATCTCGCGATCTCGCTCGAGGTCGCCGAGCACTTGCCCGCCTCGGTCGCGCCGACGTTCGTGGGCAACCTCGCCTCGCTCTCGGACCTCGTGCTCTTCTCGGCCGCGGTGCCGGGGCAGGGCGGCACGCACCACGTCAACGAGCGATGGCCCAGCTACTGGCGTGAGCTCTTCGCGCAGCGCGGCTACGTGCTCGTCGATCTCTTCCGGCCCGCGTTCTGGTGGGAGGGCCGCATCCCGTACTGGTACCGTCAGAACACGTTCCTCTACGTGCGTCGCGAGCGCCTCGCCGCGCTCCCGGAGCTTCGGAAGCTCGCCGAGCACGAGTCGATGCCGCTCGACGTCGTGCACCCCGATCTCTACGCGCAGAAGTCGTGGCTCGGGTTGCGTCGTGCGCTCGGGAGGCTTCGCGGCTGAGCTGGGCTCACTGGGCTCGGCTCACTGGGCTCGGCTCACTGGGCTCGGCTCACTGGGCTCGGCTCACTGGGCTCGGCTCACTGGGCTCAGCTCACGTGCTCGATCCGCTGGATGCCTTTGCGGCTCACGATCACGCGGATGCGCTTCCACGGCGGGCTCTCGTCGCCCGCGCGGCGCAGGCGGTACACGATCGCGAGGTTGTACACGCGCGGCGCGTTGGCGGCGTAGACGTGCGCGTCGTCGGGGTCTGCGAAGACGATGCGCTGCTTCGGGTCGTCGGTGTGGGCGAGCCAACGGCGGAGATCGAGCCGGAAGACCTCCGTCAGCGCGGCGTAGCGACCGTCGGTCGCCCGCATCGCGTCGGCGTCGACGCGGCAGACCTTCTGGTGCCAGAGCACCTCCTCGGGGCGCGCGTGCTCTTCGAGCTCGTGTTGGCGCGTGCTGTTGCGCGTCGCGAGGACCGGCTTCGGGATCTCGCTCTTGCCCACGAAGGCCGAGCGCTCCTTGATGGTGCCGAGCACGCGCTCGCTGCCCGCGGAGCGCAGCTTCCAGAGCCGATCCGGCAGGTGCTTGGCCACCCAGCTCGCGAAGACGTTCTGGAGCGTGGCCTTGATGCGATCCTTGCCCGCATAGGCCAAGATCACGACCGCCGCCCACATCCACGGGCTCTGAAAGGCCGACGCGTTCGCGTGGGTTCCGTGATAGGCGGCCGCCACGACGGCGAAGCTCATCGCGATGGACGCGGCTACGGCGTAGAGCACTTGCAGCGTGAAGCGACCCGCTTCGCTGACCTCTTTCTCGGCTTGAAGCGCCGAAGCGGTGAAGCGCTTGAGGACGTGACGCCGAAACTCCAGGTGCTCGATCTCGCGCTTGCCGACCTTCGCGTGGCCCACGCCCTCGAGGCCGTGATCGCGGCGATACCGCGCTTCGTGGACCGCGCCTGCCGCGACCAGCGCCGCGAGCTCGTGGTGCTTTCGGCCGAGATCCAGCGAGAGGCTCGCGAGCAGCGTCTCGGCCACCAGCGAGAGGTCCTCGTCGATCCACTCTGCCGCGACCTTCGCGCCCTCGGTCTTCGCGCGCGGCAAGATCTCGCGCGTCGCGTCGAGCAGCTCGCGCACGCGGACCAGCAGCGTTCGCGTGAGCGCCTCCACCGCGTCGGGCTCGTTCGCGGCGCGCACCTCCTCGATGCGGCGCCGCGCCGAGAGCAGCGCGGTGCGAACCTCCGACGCGAACACCCGCAGCTCGCGCACCGCCGTCGCCTCGTCGCGCGTCAGCGCCTCCGCGAGCTTCGGGACTCCGTCGCGCGCGAGCTCGCCGAGCGGTCGTCGCGTCACCGCGAAGCGCACCCAGCTCTGGAAGTCGCGGTAGATGTCCTCCTTCGAGTAGCTCTCACGGCTGAGCCGGAGGCTCTTGGGCACGAAGAAATAGGCTTCCCACACGTGATCGGCGTCACCGCTCGCGCCCGTCGGGTAGTCCACCGCGAGCTCGAGGTGGGTGCGATCGTGCACTCGCCACTCGGGCGGGCGATCGCCGGGGCTGAGATCGCCGAGGAGCGTCGCCCACTCGCCCGGCGCGGAGAAGCGCCCCGTCGACTCGGTGTCGAGCTCGTCGGTGGCGGCTTGGAGGCGCGGCTTCGCGACACGCTTCTTGGGCGGATCCGACGTCCGCAGGTCTCTCACCATGCCACCGTGCTTTGCCAACGCCGCTTCCGAGCCTCCGTGAAGTCGGCGGCTGACCCCGCCGACTCGGGTAACGAGTCCCGCCTCCGCGGAGGCGCGCGGTGGAGCCCGCGTGTGAACTCTGTCACCAAACTGACACAAAGAGACAGCTCACGCCAGGAATCCCGCGAGGTTGCGCGGTCGGGGGCAGCGGACATGCTCCGCCGCGATGTACGTGAACCGCGACACGATGAAGGCCCTCGGTCAGAGCGCGGCCGCTCACCTGAACGCTCGTCGGGCGCGCACGTGGACGGGCTTCTCGGCCGCGTGGATGGGCCTGCGCACGATGGTTCGGGTCGGCCGACGGCTCGACGACCGGCTCTTCCCCGAATGGCGCGAGCAACCGGTGCGCGAGCCGGTGTTCATCTTCGCCAACGGCCGGAGTGGCACCACGATGCTTCATCGGCTGCTCTCGTGGGACGAAGAGCACTTCGCTTCGTACAAGCTCTATCAGTCGATCTTCAGCGCGGTGAGCTGGCAGCGTCTGTTCGAGAAGATTGGGCACACGCCGCTGGTCGGCTCGCTCGGGCGCAAGGCGGTCGACGCCATCAACGAGACGTTCTTCTCCGGCTGGGAGGGCATCCACGAGCTCGGCATCGACAAAGAAGAAGAAGACGAGGCGCTCTTCGTGATGGCGCTCGAATCGCCGACGGTGTCGCTGCTCAACCCGTTCCAGGAGAACTACCAGCGGATGGGCTGGCTCGACGCGGAGCGCCCGGAGCGACGCCGCGCGTTCATGGACGACTACGAGGCGGCGCTGAAGAAGCACCTCTTCGCGGTGGGCGGTGACAAACACTTCCTGAACAAGAACGTCTTCACGGCCCCGCGCCTGAAGACCTTCCTCGAGCGCTTCCCCGACGCGCGCTTCGTCTACCTCGTGCGGCATCCCGCGGAGGCGCTGCCGAGCTGGCTCAACATGTTCTACGAGAAGTGGATCACCCACTCGCCGGAGCTGCCGCACGACTCGCCGCAGGCCCGCGAGCTCGCGGAGATGTGCTTCGCCTACTACCGCTACGTGCTCGCGATCCGGAACGAGCTGCCGAGCGAGCGCTTCCACCTCGTGCGCTACGAGGAGTTGGTCCGAGACGCGCGCCCGGTGGTGGAGGGGCTCTACGCGTGGATGGGCTTGCCGCTGAGCGACGGTTATCGCGCCAAGCTGCAGGCGTTCTCGGAGAAGCAGCGTGGCTACCAGAGCGCGCACGAGTACTCGCTCGAGCAGTTCGGGCTGAGCCGCGACTGGGTCTACGAGCAGATCCCCGAGGTCTACGCGGCGTTCGGCTACGAACGCTGACGCACTCAGTGCGCGGTCGTCTCTCCGTCGGCGCGCGGGGCGTGACCAGGTTCCTCGCCTTCGCGTTCGTTGGGCACCGGCGTGGGCGCGGAAGGTTTGGGCGATCCGCCCTCGCGTGCGAGCACGCGCTTGAGCTGCCACGCGAGCCACGGCGGCGCGATCACGGTGGTGCCCATGACCATGAGCACGACGGCCATGTACACGTCGGGCTCGATCAGCGGGTGACCGTCCACGCGGATCCCGCGTCCGACGTCCGCGAAGATCAGACCCACCTCGCCGCGCGGGACCATGCCGACGCCGACGGTCATCTTGTCGACCTTGCCGCGCACCCCGAGCCCCGCGAAGAGCTTGCCGATCACCGCGACCACGATCAGCGCGAGCGCGAGGATCAAGGGCTGCGCGGACACGCCCGAGAGATCCACGAGCATGCCGGTCCG
>JALOQC010000407.1 GCA_025453555.1 Myxococcota bacterium
GATGGTGCCCGCGGTGTCGATGATGTCGTCGAGCAGCACGCAGTCGCGACCCTGCACGTCGCCGATGATGTGCATGATCTCCGACACGTTCGCCTTCGGGCGACGCTTGTCGATGATCGCGAGCTCGGCGCCGACTCGCTTGGCATACGCGCGCGTGCGCTCCACCCCGCCCGCATCGGGCGAGACGAAGACCGGCGCGGGGTCACCGGTGAAGCGTGGGCGCATGTGCTCGAGGAACACCGGCATCGCGAAGAGGTGATCGAAGGGCACGTTGAAGAAGCCCTGGATCTGACCCGCGTGCAGATCCATCGCGACCACGCGGTTGATGCCCGACGCGGTCAGCAGATCCGCCACGAGCTTCGCGGTGATCGGCGTGCGCGGCGCGGCTTTCCGATCCTGACGCGCGTAGCCGTAGTAGGGCATCACCGCGGTGATGGAGCCGGCCGAGGCGCGCTTGAGCGCGTCCGCCATGACCAGAAGCTCCATGAGGTGGTCGTTGACCGGATTGCACGTCGGCTGGATCACGTAGACGTCGACGCCGCGGACGTTCTCGAGGATCTCCGCGAAGACCTCACCGTCGGCGAAGCGCGCGATCTTCGCGCGACCGAGCGGCAGCTCGAGGTAACGCGCGATCGACTCCGCCAACACGGGGTTGGCGTTCCCGGAGAATACGCAGGTCGACTTGAAAACCATCGTCGTCTCCGTCTCCGACATCGTCGGACTTGCAAAAGGTCGGATGTGCAAAAGCGTCGACCCGAGGGCCGACGCGTACGAGTGCTCGAAGACCACCGGCCTCGAACGCGCCGATGGGTAGCAATGGGGTCCGGAGGTGTCAAACCAGATCCGAGAGCATGCTCCGCGTGACGGCTCGGAGGCGCCCGGGAGCGCCGACGGATCGCGCGACGGATCGCCTGGAGATCGCCTTTCGAGCGTCCCGGGACGCTCGCCGTGCGAAGATGCGTCGCGCGTCGCGAGCCCCACATCACTCGGAATCCCCGGGAGATACGGGAGTTGTCCACAGCGGCTCCACAGCGACCTCGTTTCGGTGGTGAAGCAGTCGACGATTGCGTGACTCGATCCGCCTCGTCATCGTCGCGGCCACGTCGAGGGGGATGAAGCGCCAGCGCGCTCGCTCGACGCGGGAGGAACGGATGACTGCCACCGTCACGCTCGTCACGGATCGCCCTGCCTTCGTGCCCGTTTGGCGCGACGTGCTCGAGCGCCACGCCTTCGCGGTCCGCGTGCACGCGCCTTCCGATCTCGGGCGCTTCGCGGGGTCGGCTACGTGCGGGCGGCCGGCGGGGTCGCGGTCGTGCACGCCGACGGCGAGCTCGAGCCGATCGTGACCGAGGTCGCGCTCGGTCTGATCACGCGCGCGGAGCCCGACGTCGAGCGCGTCGTGCGCACGCTCGGGCGTCGCCTCGATCTCGATCGCGGCAAGCGCTTCGAATTCGTCACGGTCGCGCCGGACGACGAGGACGTGCTCGCGATCTTGGGCGACGGTCAGGCCGTGTTGCTGAAGCGTCCGCTCGCGACGCAGGACGACGGCACCGAGGTCGTGGGGATCGTGCTCTCGGACGACGCGGCGAGCGCGACGCTGGAGCTCGCGAGCGGCGCGACGGTCGAGTTGGACGTCGCGACGGTGGCTCCAGCGTCCACGGGCACGAGCAGCGCGATCCCGATCGACGGTGCGCGGCTCGGTGCGCGCCTGCGCGAGCTGCGGCTCTCGGCGGGGCTCACGCAGGCCGAGCTCGCGCGCCGCACCGGGATCCACCGTCCGAACATCGCGCGCGTCGAAGCGGGACGACACACGCCCTCGCTCGAGACGCTCGCGCGCCTCGCCACGGCGATCGGGGTGCCGACGACGCGTGTGCTCGCGGCGGACTGAAGTCCCCGAAGCGCCTGCACCGAAGGGCCGCCGCGAGGTGGCCCTTCGTCGTGGGGATCTTCGGATCCGCGTCACGGCGGACGGCCGCTCAGCCCGTCCGGGCCCACCAACGGCCGCCCTCGAGCACGTAGCGCGTGGTGCCGGGAAACGTGGGCTCCGGCTCCGGATGGAGCGGATCGCCGGGGAGCGCGAGGATCCAGGTGCCGCCGCGATCGTGGAAGACCGGCGCCACGCGGGGTGGCCGGCGCGAACGTGCATCCGCGAGGATCGACGGAATGGATTCGAACGCCGCCAGGTGCTCCAGCGTGCGCATCGTCGGCGGCGGGAGTCGGATCACGTTGCGGGCTTCGGCGTCGATCGCGTCGGCGGGTCGCATCCACGCGCTCTCGGTCGTCTCCTTCGCGTCGTGGGTCGCCTCCTGATCGTCGGGCGCGACCGCGAGGAAGAAGCGCGCGTCGTAACGACGCTTCTCGACCGTCGGCGTGATCCAGCGGGCCTGGGGAACGAGCGCCTCGAGCGAGAGAACGAGCCCGTGCTCGCGGACGAGCGCAGGAAACTCGTCTCGCTCGGCGTGTCGTGCGCGAAGCGTCGCGCGAACGTCCGCGTCGTGCGCCGTGGTCGTCAGGAGCACGCCGGCTTCCTCGAAGGTCTCGCGCAGCGCCGCGACGTGGAGCGCGACCGCGCGGATCGGATCGTCGAGCTCGTCGAGCGCACGCGCGAAGGCTTCGGGCGACGCGCCTTCGCGGAGCGAGGGATCACGATCGGCGTCGTCGAGCACCCCACCGGGGAACACGTGTGCGCCCGCCATGAAGCCGCTGCCGCCGTGGCGCTTCACGAGGAAGACCTCCGGGCCGACGCCGAGATCGCGGAGGAGGAGGACGGTCGCGGCGTCGCGGGGCGCCGAAGGATCGGTCATCGCGCGAGGGTAGCAGGCGCGCTCGGAGTCCTCTCGGGCTCACACGAGCCACCGAGGGGCGTGTCGCGACCCACCGACTCGTGGGTCGTCGAGGCGCCACGCGCGCGTGACGTGACGCTGCTACCTTTCGTCGGTGGCGCGCCCGAAGAAACGTCGAAAGGGCCAGCTCCGAGGGTTGGCGGAGCTGCTGCGGCGCGTCCATCCGGCGCCCGAGCAGATCGACGAAGCGCGGGTCTTCGGCTTTTGGCTCACGGCGCTCCCGGAGAAGATCGTGTCGCGTGCGCGACCGACGCGTCTGTTGCACGGGATCCTGCACGTGAACGTGATCTCGAGCGCGTGGGCGCAGGAGCTGCACCACATGCACGACGACCTGCTCGAGCGCGTGCGCGCGCACGCCCCCGAAGCCCGCATCCACGCGATTCGGTTTCGCGTGGGTCCGCTCCCCGAGCTGCCGACCTTCTACCGACCGAAGCCGCCGAAGCCGCGTGCAGTCGCGCTCTCGCGTCTGCCCGAGGAGCTCGGCCGCGCCCTCGCGAACATCCACGACGACGCGCTACGCCAGAAGGTCGCCGCCGCGGCCTCGATGTCGCTCCGCGAAGAGCCGGACGTGCGTGTGCGAAAGCGCGAGTGAGGGGCGACGAGCGCGCAAGGGCGAACGATCGTCGCTCGAACGCACGACCTGACAGTCCATCGCGAGCGTGGCTGGGCATACTCGTGCGGTGACCCGTCGCCTCCCGCTCGTTCTCGTTTCGGTCCTCTGCGTCTACTTCTCCGCGTGTGGAGACGACGACACCTCCGCCGTCGACGCGGGGGACGACGCCTCGCTCGTGGACGCCTCCATCGACGCGCGCGACGACGCAGGCTTCGACGCGGGACCCGAGCCCGGACCGAGCCGACCCGCGACCGCGCCCTTCGTGCAATGGGTCGATCCCTTGATCGGCACCGGCGGGCTCGGCTTCGGGGTCGGCAGCGTCTCGCCCGCCCCACAAACGCCGTTCGGCTTCGCGCGGCCCGCGCCCGACACCACCGAGCCCGACGGCGCACCCGGCTTCAATCACTGCGCCGGCTACTACTACGACGATCCCCTCATCGACGGTTTCAGCCAGGTACGAGCGCACGGCATGGGCATCGCGGAGTACGGCTTCATCGCGCTGATGCCGACCGACGGAATGAGCGCCGCGAAGACGAACGACGTCGGCTACCGACGCGCCTACTCGCACGACGACGAGACCTCCGAGGTCGGCTACTACGCGGTCACCCTCGACGACGACGTCCGAGTCGAGCTCACCGCGAGCGACCACGTCGCCTTCCACCGCTACACGTTCCCGAGCGAGATGGACCCGACGGTGATCGTCGACCTCGGCCACCACCTCGGCGACGTCGAGATCCTCGAGGCCGACGTGCACGTCGATCCGGAGGCGCGCGAGGTCTGGGGCTCGGTGCTCGGCGGCGGCGGCTACGCGCGACGTCGCGGGGGCGTGCGCGTGTACTTCGTCGCGCGATTCGATCGGGACTTCGCGGCGCACGGCGTCTTCCTGGACGGAGAGCTCGCGGAAGGTGAGACGACGCGCGAGGGCGACACCGCGGGCGCCTGGGCGCGCTTCGACCCGAGCGACGCCACCGTCGAGGTCGCGGTCGGGCTCTCGTTCACGGATCTCGCGGGCGCGCGCGCGAACCTCGACGCGCAGCTCGCGCCCTTCGACGAGGTGCGCGCGGAGACGGTGGCGCGTTGGGAAGCCCATCTCTCGCGCGTGCGCGTCTCCGCGCGCAGCGACGAAGAGCTGCGGATCTTCTACTCGTCCCTCTACCGTTCGTTGTTGATGCCGACGCTCGCGATGGACGTCGATGGCCGCTACCGCGGTCTCGATCTCGACGTGCACCAAGTTCCACTGACCGAAGAGGACGTGCCTTCGTTCCGCTACTCCACGGATCACTCGCTCTGGGACACGTACCGCACTCAGATCCCGCTGCTCTCCTGGCTCTTTCCGGATCTGCAGCGCGACATGGTTTTGTCGTTGATGCAGATGGCGATCGACGGCGGCTACCTCCCGCGCTGGCCGCTCGGGACGAACTACACCGGCGGCATGGTGGGAGATGGAGCGGCGCTCCAGCTCGCGGACGCGGCGGTGAAGGGCGTCGAAGGCATCGACTGGGACGAGGCACTCCGCCTCGCGCGCATCACCGCGGACGCCCCGACGCCGGAGGGCGCGCCGTTCGGTGGTCGCGCGGGCATCGCGTCGTTCATCGAGCGTGGTTGGGTGGGCATCGAAGAGGCCGGCAGCAGCGCGAGCTGGACCCTCGAGCTCGCCTACGCCGACTACGCGATGGCGCGCCTCGCCGAGCACGTGGGCGACGAGGCCGTCGCAGCATCCTACGACGCGCGCGCCGATCATTGGCGAAACCTCTGGGATCCGGAGAGCGAGTTCCTGGTCGGACGCCACGTCGACGGTCGCTTCGCTCCCACGCGCGAGAATCAATGGGAGGACTACTACGCGGAGGGCAATTCCTGGCAGTACCTCTTCTTCGTGCCGCACGACCTCGACGGGCTCGCCGAGGTGATGGGTGGGCGTGAGATCTACCTCCAGCGTCTGGAGCGCTTCTTCTCGGAATCCACCCGCGACACCTCGGTGATCTTCCCGAACCGCTGGTACTGGCACGGCAACGAGCCCGACATCCACGCGCCCTTCGCGTTCGCCGCCGTCGGCGCGCCCGAAGGCACGTGGCGCTGGTCGCGTTGGGTCGCGCGCACCTACTACGACGAGACGCCCGCGGGTCTGCCGGGCAACGACGACGCGGGCACGCTGAGCGCGTGGTACGTGTTCGCCGCGCTCGGCGTCTACCCGATCACCGCCAAAGACGAGTACGTCGTCGCCGCCCCGCTCGTCACGCGCGCGGAGATCGACCTCCCGAGCGCCGGCACCCTCGTGATCGACGCCGCGGAGAGCAGCGACCGGGCGTGGCGCGTGAGCGAGGTGCGCTGGAACGACGCGCCCTTCGACGCGCATTGGATCGGCCACGAAGCGCTCGCGGAAGGCGGCACGCTCTCGTTCGAGATGACGGAGTGAGGGCCCCGCGAGCTTGACCCGTGGTCGAGGAAGCCGGACAACCAACCTCCATGTGGCTTCGCTCGGCGCGCTTCCAGAACTTCAAAGCGCTCGCGAACTGTGACGTCGCGCTCGGCACCACGACGTTGCTCGTGGGCAAGAACGGTAGCGGCAAGAGCTCCGTGCTCGACGGCATCGGCCTGTTGGCTCGCGCCGTGAACGGGGTCGAGCCCGAGACTTTGTTCGCGGGCGATTGGTCGCTCGACCTCGTGCGGACTCACGAAGCGCTGACGCGCACGGCGGTTACGGTCGACGTGGATGACTCGTCCGAGTCGAGCGAGCCGGCGCGACTTCGTTTGGAAGCGATCCTCGGGACAGAGGGACTCGAGGTCTGCGCACGGGGGGAGCCTCGACAGCGCGACGAAGAGTTCGGCTCCGACACCGCACGCACGTTGCGCGAAGAACGTTGGGAACGGTTGCGTGGGGCGCAGCGCCTGCATCTGCAGGCCAACCGGCTTGCTGCTCCGTCAGTGGCCGAAGGTGCAGTGCCGACGCTCAGCGCGGATGGCTACGGCCTGGCCACGGTGCTGGCCTGGCTCGCCGGCAACGAACCGGAGACACGCGACGACATCCTCCACGACCTGCGCGAGTTGCTTCCGAGCGTGAGGCGGCTGAGGACGCCGCGGCGGGAGATCGGGATCGAAGAAGAGGTCCCGCTCTCGATCGGTGGATCGACGACGGTGGTTCGAAGGCCGCGCCGAGTCATCGCGGACACGTTCGAGCTCGAGATCGGTGAGGGTTGGGTTCCCGCGACTCACCTCAGCGAAGGCACGCTGATCGTGCTCGGTCTGCTGACCGCGCTTCATGCACAGCCGTCGGCCAAGATCGTCATGCTCGACGACATCGAGCGCGGTCTGCACCCGGCCGCACAACGTCAGCTCGCGCGGATCCTGCGAGCGTTGTGCAAGGCTGAATGGAACGGCCTCCAGCTCCTCGCGACGACCCACTCCCCCTTCGTCGTCGACGGCTTCGACCCCGCCGACGTCCGTGTGATGCGCCTCGACGAAAAGGGGCACGCGACCTGCCAGAGGCTCACCGATCACCCGGATTGGGAGCGCTGGAAGGACACGATGAAGGCGGGCGAGTTCTGGAGCTTCGTCGGCGAAGAGTGGATGTTCGGGTGATGCGGATCCTGCTCGCGGGGGAAGACGACGGGCATCGGATCGCGGTCACGACGCTCACGGATCGGTTGATCGCAGAGCGTACGGTCATTTCGTCGGCGGTGAGCCCGGAGATGCGGAATCGGGGATGTGGCGCGCGGTCTTCTTGCTCGTGCAGTCGATGGAGGAACCCGTCGATCTGGTCGTGGCTGCGCGCGACGCCGACGGTGATGGGCGACGACGTGGGAACGGACTGGCCCAAGCGAAGAAGGAGAGAGGCTGGAGATTTCGTATCGTAGAGGCGCTCGCGATCGAGGAGATCGAAGCGTGGTTCCTCGCCGCGTACGAGCCCACCGGCCCACGAGAGACCGAACGCCTGGATGCGCTGGCACGTCGGCTCGGGCTCGACCCGCGCCGCGAGGGCCATCGGCTCACGGGAGGGACCCAGCGCGACCCCAAGCGCGTCGTCGAGGAGCTCGCGATCGTCCTCCACCAGGAGGGCGCCGATGCACTGCGGAGCGCGCCGTGGTCGACGTTGCGTGAGCGCGGGGAGCCCGTCGGCCTCCGTGCGTTCCTCGACGCGATGAACGACGCGCTGCGCGACCAGTTCCCCGAGGGACGCGACGAGCCGTGGTGAGAGCGACTCAGCCCTGCAGCGCCACCCGGCTCCACACGCCCTTGGCTTGGAGCTCCGCCATCGTCTTTCGCAGGTTCTGCTCGTAGCGGGCCAGGGTGGCCTCGTCGTCGCCCTGCGAGCGGCGGTAAGCGAGGTGACCGCGAACGTAGCCGTCGCCGTAGTCTTGCCAGCTCGAGAAGGTCTGCTGCGCGGTCGTGACGACGCGTTGGCAGAGCGCCCAGCTCTCCTCGGGGGAGATCACGCCGCCGCCTGCCGCGGCGCGCGCGAGGAACGTGGCGCGGAACACGTCGTAGGCGTCGCGGCTCGACGCGTAACCTTCGATGGCGCGGAGCGCGCTCGCGCGGTCGGGGCAGCCGTACCACTCGCGGATCGCTTGGCCGCCGTACTCCGGGCGATGACCAGGATCTGCGGGCTCGGTGATGAGCAAGATGCCGTGGACGCGTGAGCGGAGCGGATCCTTCGCGTCTTCTTTCATCCGATCGAGCGCGACGTCGACGTCGTCTTTCCCGCCGATGAGCTTGAGCAACCAATCGAGCAAGGGCCACCTCCGCGCGCGGTTCTATCACGGGTTCGTGGCGCCGCTCCGACGGGATGGCGGGCGCTTTCCGTCCGAGGCTCGTCGCGCGCCGTGGTTCGACGCTGCGCGCGATGTCGCGTCCCTCACCCCGCGGGGCAGTTGAGCTGCACGCTCACGGTGTCGAGGCGTGGGGAGCGCGACTCGTCCTCGCTGATCAGCGTCGCTTCGACCTCGAGGAAGCGACGCGGCGGGATCGGGCCCGGGGCCATCGTCAGATCGGCAGGAGTACGCGTGAACGGGCCGATCCACGGCGCGTCCACGAGGCCGAGGCGGGTGTCGGCGCTGCGCAGCCGAAGCTCCACGCGCGTCGCGGCGGGGACCGTCGCGTCGAAGCTCAGCTCTTCCCACTCCGTCGGTCCGCTCGTGCAGCCTTCGATCACCGTCCGCACGAAGCCGTTCGGCACCGTGAACGTCCGGAGCGCGAAGCCCGTGAAGTCGCTGTAGGTGTACGGGCTGTCACCGACCGGGAACTCGCGTGCCTCGCCCGTCTCCGGATTCACGCGCGTCGCCGTGCTGCTCACCTGGTTGATCATCCAGACGTTGCGCTGCGAGTCGAGACCGACTCCCACCGATCCGAGGCCGGGCAGGGGCGCGGCTTCGGTCCCGTAGATGCGGATGTCGCCGCCGTCGTCCGCGCGGAAGCGCGTGAGGCGCGCGATCGCGGGGCCCGCATCGAGCCCGGTCACGCGCAGGCGGATGTACGTGTTCGACGCGCCGACGTAGATGAAGCCTCGGTCGTCGGCCGCGATGCCACGCGTCGCGCCGCTGTCGGGCAGCTCCACTTCGAACCATTCGTTCGTCGCGTGATCGAAGCGGAAGACGCTCGTGCAATTGATGCCGGCGATCCAAACGCGATTGCGCGGGTCGACCGCGATGCCGTAGCTGCCGTTGCAGCCGGTGGCGGAGCTGATCACACGCGTGTCCCGTACCGCGGCGCCCGTCACGGTGTCGATGCCGAAGATTCGACCACTGAAGGCCTCCGTCATCCAGAGGATTCCGTCGCTTCCGATCGCCGCGCCGTAGGGACGGAACTCCTCCCGGAAGGTGGAGAGATTGCGCGTGATCCGCCCATCGCTCGCGCGGAGTCGCACGATGCGCTGCTCGCCGAAGAGTCCGACCCAGACGTCGCCCCGCGCGTCGATCGCGATCGCGCGCGGGATGCCTTCGATGCTCCCGACGTCGACCGTCCAGAGGATGCACTCGTCGTCTTGGCCGACGTACTCGCCGCCCGAACGATCGATGATTCCGTTCGCGTTCAGGTCGCGGCTCGTGTCGATGCGGCCGTTGCGGTTGCGATCGACGCAGTCTTCTTCGCGACCGGCGATCTTCGTGACGGTGCCCTGACCGCCGAACGCGCGGTTCGCGACGTAGACCGCGCCGCGCAGATCGACGGCGGTGCGCGAGGGACAGTTGCCCGCCGTGCCGTCGTCGTTGCACTCCTCGCCCGCCGGCGGCGCGTTGTTGCTGCCGTCGTTGCGCACGCTGTCGTACTCGCCGGTCTGTCGACCGGTGCGCAGGTCGAGCTTCGTGATCGTCCCGTAGCGCGTGCCCGCGCGCTCTTCCGCGACGTCGTCCCAGCTCATCCCGACCTCGTCGGGCAGCGTCACGATCTGACATGGGCGACAGTCGCCGCACTCGCTGAGGACGCCTTCGTCGCTGCTCCCGTCGCAGTCCTGGTCGAGCCCGTCGCAGATCTCCATCGCGCCCGGGAACACGCTCGGGTTCGCGTCGTCGCAGTCGCCTCGGCACGTGGTGACGCCGTCGCCGTCGCGGTCGACGTCGACCATCACGTGCTCGCAGCGCGCGCCGCGTTCGACGCAGCGGTCTTCGGTGCACGGATCGCCGTCGTCGCAGACGACGCCGGTCGAGACGCAGCCTTCGAGCGTGCAGATCTCCGGGCCGTTGCAGAACACACCGTCGTCGCAGTCGCCGCCGCAGATCGCCGCGTCGACCTCCATCACGTCGCGGCGCGGCCCGGCGTCGACGGGGCGTGGGCCGGCGTCGAAGGGATCGCGCGGTCGAGGGGTCGGCTCGGTGCGGGCACCACACGCGAACGAGAAGAGCGAAGCGAGAAAGAGAAGACGCACCACGCGGCCAACGTGACCGATCCGCGGGGCACCTCCAAGCGGCGGACCTCACGGCGGTGACCGCACACCCATTCGGTGCGATCCGGTGGGGCCGAGCGATGGGCTCCGGCCGAGCCTCGGGAGTCAGCGGTCCCGTGGGGTGGAGCGAGCTGCGGCGATGCGCCGCTTTCTTGGGACCTGCGGTCGGTCCGAGTACGTTCATGTCCTACATCAGCCCACCCGGTCGAGTGGTCGATCGAGTCGGAGCCGCCCGCGAACAGGAGTCTCGGAAATGCGTCGCTACCTCACCCGTCGCCGTGTCCTTCGTCGTGCGCTCCGTGGTCGCTGCGAGGCCGTCGCGCTCGATGGATTTCGCCGCCTCGGGGAGCGGGTGCTCGACGTGTCGCCGCACGGGATGATGCTGGCCGCGAACGACGCCGCGCAGATCGGTGACGCCGTGATCGTGACCTTCCAGCTCGGCGACGACCTCGACACTTGGTTCGACGCGGAGGCCGAGGTCGCGCGCGTGATCGAGGGCTGGCGCGAAGGCGATCCGGGCTACGCGCTCGGGCTGCGCTTCACGAACATCGATCTCGGCACGCGCCTCGTGCTCGCCGAGCGTCTCGTCGGCACGCCGCCGCCGGTGCCGCAGCGGGCCGTGCGCTACCTGCCGCCGGCGCGGGCTTGACCCCACCCCGCGCGCACGTCACGTCGACCCGCCGATGTTCCACCCCGCTGCCCTCGTCGCGTTCGCGCTCGGCTGCGTCGCCGTCGTGCAAGCGAGCTTGAACCGGCGCATCGCGGGCCAGATCGGGCTCGCGCCCGCGGTGCTGCTCAACGGCGCGATCGTCGCGATCTGCGCGGGCGCGTTCTACGTCGCCGCGCGCCGCGGTTGGGTGCCGGGCATGGTGTCGAGCGAGGCGAAGCTCGCGTGGTGGTGGCTCGTGCCCGGGGTGCTCGGCTTCGCGCTCATCACCGGGCTCCCGTGGGCGATCGCGCGGGTCGGCGCGCTGCAGGTGTTCGTGGTCGCGGTGGCCGCGCAGATGATCGCGAGCCTCGCGTGGGATGCGCTCGTCGAGGGCATCCCCGTCAACGCGCTTCGTGCGACCGGCGCGGTGGTGTGCGTCGCAGGCGTCGCGCTCGCGCTCTACGGCTCGAATCGCTGAGCTTCGGCGCGGCGAGCTCGAACACGCATCGTACGCGCGCGCTCGCGACGTTCACGAGCACGTCGAGCTCCGAGCGGGCGCCCTGCTGGCGCGTCGACGCGATTGCCTCTACGGAGCGCGCGTGACCGCGATCGATCGCCTCCGCCACGACGAGAATCTCCGCCGCGAAGGGGTCGCGATCGTCGTCGATGCAATGCTCGCGCGGCGCGTGCGCGACGTGGTCGACGTCACGGGGCTGCTGGCGCTGCTGGAGGTCGCGGTGGTTCGTTCACCGCTCTCGCGTGGGGTCGACGAGCACGTGCTGCCGGCGTTCGACCGGTTCCGCGACGAGACGATGCGGCGCGCGACCCGCGTGGGCGAGCTGCTCCCCGACGACGCGCGGATCGAGCTCGAGCGCCTGCTCCTCACGACGCGTTTTCCTCGGTTCGAGTGGGCTCGGGACGCGATCGATCCGAAGCTCCTCGAGCGGCTCTTCTCGCCGGTGCTGCAAGAGCTCCTGATGCAGTTCGTCGGCAAGCTGCCCGGCGTGGGGGCGCTCGGCGCGCTCGCGCGTGTCGGAGGCAAAGCGGCGGGAGGCGCGCTCTCGGGCGCGAAGTCGATCGCGGCGGAGTTCAGCAAGTCGGCGTTCGCGACGCTGCGCGACGCGGTCGCGGCGCGGCTCGCGTCGGACGAAGGGCGCACGCTCGTCGAGGAGCTGCGTCGGCACGCCTTCCGGCACCTGACCGAGGTCTCGCTCGCACGGATCCTCGCGGACTTCGATGCGCTGCCGTGGCGCGAGGTCGCGAAGCTCGCGCCCGCGATCGCAGAGCACGACCTCCGCTCCGCGCTCGGTCACGCCATCGTGCGCGCGGAGCTGGCGGCGTTCCTCGAGGTCGAGGGCGAGCGGACGATCGCGGAGCTGCTCGACGAGGCCGGCGCGCTGCCGGACGTGCGCGCATACCTGCGCGTCCAAGGCGAAGGCGTGCTCGCCGCGCTCGTGGACGAGCCCGCGTTCGCGGTTTGGCTGTCGAAGCTCGCGGGCTGACGTCGATCGGCGTCACGGATCCGCGCCGTCCGATGAGCGCCTCATGCGACCCATCGGTGGCTCCGCAGCCCTACTCGCCGACGTTCGTCGGAAAGGGCTTGCGCGTTCGCTCGAACAGAGTAACTCTTTGGTGAGTTACTAGAGCGCATCTCATAACCTCCCGCAGCCGCTTCCCGGCATCCGCACGCCCCTCGCCGCCATCCACTCACGCTCGAAAATGCACCACATTTCCTCG
>JALOQC010000408.1 GCA_025453555.1 Myxococcota bacterium
GGGCGCGCAGATCGTTCACCGCGTGGGCGATCGCGAGCGCGCCCGTTTCGTCGGCCAGCGCGCCGAGCAAGCGCACGGCGTCCACGCGCGCCGGATCGACGCGGACCGCGCGGAGCGCCACCGAGACCGCTTCCCGCGCGCGATCGTTGGAGGCCAGGTAGCTCGCGAGCGCGAGCAGGTCGTCGACGTCGTCCTCCGCCGCGGCGAGGCGCAGCGCGCGCTCGCGATCGTCGGGGGGCGAGACGACTTGCCAGCGTGCCGCAGCGTGCGATGCGACGGCGCGCACCGGAAGCGGTCGCGTGCTCTCCGGCAGAGGCTCGACGGTCGTGGGCAGCGACCGGTCTTCGGACGGAGCGTCGTGGACGTTCTCCGACGAGACGGGCGGCGGCGCGCTGCTCCACCGGCGGTGCGTGTGCTCGGGGAAGTGCGGCGCGGCGTTTTCGCTCGCGGCGTTTTCGCTCGCGGCGTTTTCGCTCGCGGCGTTTTCGCTCGCGGCGTTTTCGCTCGCGGCGTTTTCGCTCGCGGCGTTCGCGGCGTTTTCGCTCGCGGCGTTTTCGCTCGCGGCGTTTTCGCTCGCGGCGTTTTCGCTCGCGGCGTTTTCGCTCGCGGCGTTTTCGCTCGCGGCGTTCTCGCTCGCGGCGTTCTCGCTCGCGGCGTTTTCGCTCGCGGCGTTTTCGCTCGCGATGCTCTCGGCGTTCTCGCTCGCAGCGTTCTCACTCGCGTCGCTCGCGGGCTCGTCGGCCTGGGTCACCAGCGCGCTCGAGGGGCGAACGGACGCTCGATCCGTACGGAGCACGGCATGAAGCCCGTGGTCGTCCGCCGGGACGTCCACCCGCTCGACGCCTTCGACGCTCGCCATCGCGTCGGTCGGCGGCGCGAGGCTCGGGGTGCGTCGGAGGCGCTCGTCGATGCGTGTGATGCGCGGTGCGTTGGGGGTCAGCTCGCGCGCGCGCTCCAGCCAGGTGCGCGCTTCGGGGCGGCGCATCGCGTCGAGCAATCGCTCGGCGATCGTGACGTAGGCCTCCGCGAGCAGCTCGCGCGGGACCTCGGGATCGTCGCCGCGCCGCACCACCTCCGTGGCGACGAGACGCTCCGCGCTCGTCACGTCGCCGCGATCGTCCGCGAGGAACGACGCGAGCAGCGTGAGCGTGCGGACCTGGTCCTCGACATCCCACGTGCCTTCGATGCGATCGCGGAGACCCTGCTCGATTCGATCGAGCGCAGCGATCCCTCCGGAGGCGTCGATCACCGCAACGCGCTTCGCGAGCCGGCGCAGCTCCGGCACGAGCGCGATCCGTCCCGTCTCGCCCCAGGCCCGCGCGAGGCGCTCGAAGGCGTCGATGGGTCGTCCGAGCTCGTTCTCGAGCAGATCGACGAGCATCTCTTCCAACAGGAGCCGCCGCTCCACCACGGTCTGCCGCTCCGCGAGCGCGCCGAGCGCCTCGGCGAGCGGCTCGTAACGGTAGGTGCGTCGCGAGAGCCGCTCGAGCGCGAGGAAGACCGCGCCCTCCGCCGGGTTCGCACGAAACGCTTCGAGGAACGCGTCGAGCGCGAGCTCGTCCTGGCCCGCGCGCTCGAGCCAACGTGCCTCGCGGTAGCGCGTGCCTCTGCGCCCGTGTGCGCCCATCGCGCGTGCGGTCAGGGCGTCGTAGGTCCGTCGCGCCAGTTCGACCGCGTTTCGCTCGAGCGCGAGCCGCTCGAACGCGAGCAGGAGCTCCGGGCTTCGGCGACCTGCCGAGAGCGCGCGCGAAGCGAGCTCGAGCGCACCTTCGGCATCGCCGAGCTCGCGCTCGAGGATCGCGACCGCGCGCGCGAAGAGCACGCTCGCGATCGCCGGCGATTCCGATGCCTTCGCCACGAGCGCATCGACCGCTTCGCGCGCCGCGCCGAGCGCGACCAGCACGCCCGCGGCGTCGAGGTGTCCCGCGATCTCCGACTCGTGCTCCGCGACGAGCTCGCGCAGGTAGTCGTGCGCGCGCTCGCGATCACCATGTCGCCACGCGACCGCGACGAGCTCGCGGGTGTGCGCGCGCCGCGTGGGCGGATCGTCTTCGGCGGCTTCGCGCGCGAGCGCCAGCACCGCGAGCCAGCGCTCGACGTCACGCGCTTCGGCGTAGAGACACGCGAGCCGTGCGAGCGCCTCCGGATCGTGCGGATCTTCGCCGAGCAGCCGCACCCACGCGCGCGCCTCGGCGCCCCGGGCGCTCCGCTCCGAGTGCAGGTGCGCGAGCTCGCGCAACGCCTCGATGCGCACGTCGGTGCCCTCGTCGCTCCACGCGACGCGCCGCTCTGCGACCGCGATGCGGGTGTCGGTCGAGCGCGCGTGTCGAGCCGCCGCGTCGACGATCTCCTTGCCGCCGCCGAGGCGATCGAGGGTGTGCAGCAGCAGCGATGCGGCTGCGTCGTGGGCGCCGTCGGAGTCCGCGTTCTCCGCGAGACGTTCTGCGGCGTCGCGTAGGTCGTCGAGGAGCGACGCGTCGCCGAGGCGGAGCACGTGCTCGGCGGCGGAGCGGAGGGTCGCGTGGTCGCCGTCGACGAGCGCGGCTCGAAGCCGAGACGCGGCCAGGAGTCGGTCTTCGGGGTCGAGGCCGGTCCAGGTCGCGAGCCACGCATGCCGCCGCTCCGGCGCCACGTGCCCACACACCTCGACGAGCCTTCGCAGGAGCCACGCATCGTCGCCGAGCACCTCGCGGCAACGCTCGAGCACGGCGAGGAGCTCGGCCGACGGGGGATCGTGGCGCGCGACGAGCGCGTAGCAGGCGTCGGATGCGCGTGGATCCGCGTCGAGCGCGGCGGCGAAGGCTCGGAGGGCGTCGGCGGGGGGCAGGCGCGGGTCCGCGAGCCGCCGCGCGTGCACGCGCGCGTGTCTTCGACCGGCCGGCAGCGCGAGGCGCGCCCGATCGGCAGCGTCGCGGTAGCTCGGCTCGAAGCGCGCGGCGAGCTCGAGGCGCGCGACCGCATCCGCGCTCTGCGGAGCGAGCTCGAGCCAACGGAGGGCCGCGTCGGCGCTGGCCGCGAGCTCCCCGGAGAGCGCGTACAGGCCCGAGAGCGTCGAGAGCGCGCGCACCGCGTGATCGCGCGGCACACCGTCCATGCGCGTACGGCGCTCCAGCAGGCGCGCGAGGTCGGCGTCGTCCTCCGCGAGCCTCAGGAGCCGCTCGAGCGACGCGAAGGCGCCCGCATCCGGATCGTCGACGATCGCGCGCTCGTAGAGCTCGATCGCCTGTGGCCGGTCGCGCGGATGATCGCGCAACATCGAGGCGAGCTTGCGGGCGTTCGCCGCGCTCGGCTCGCGCGCGAGATCGTCGTGGGCGAGCTCGACGAGCGCCGCCTTGATGCGGGTCCTCTCGTGCAGACGCGCGACCTCGTTCGCGGCGCGTGGATGCTCGGGCGAACGCGCGAGGATCTCGCCCCACGCGTACACTGCGCGTTGCGCGGAGCCGAGGCGCTCCTCGGAGAGCGCGGCGAGCTCTTCGAGCAAGGGCAAGGTCGTGGGATCGTCACGTCGCGTGATGCGTTCGAGCGCGTCGGCGAGGAACGCCACGTCGCGCAGCTCCTCCGCGTACGCGCGCAGCTCCGCGAGCGCTTCGTCGTCGTGCGCGACCCGCAGCGCGCGCACCAGGAGCTCGGCCGACCACGCGCGCGCACCCGGCAGATCCCGGAACGCCCGCGCGGCGCGGCGCAGCCACCACGCGCGCTCGTCGTCCCGCAGCGACGCGAACCGCTCGAGCCACACCGCGACCGTCTCGGGCCAACCGGCGGCTTCGGCGTCGCCGACGAGGGGCTCGAGCAGCGCGTCGAGCTGCGGCTCGGCGATGTGTGCCACCACGAGCTGTTCGAACGCGAGGTCGGGTCGCTGCGCGTCCTCCGCGACCTCCGCCGCGAGCAGCCGTACGAGGCGCGCTTCGTCGCCCGACGACTCCTGTGCGCGTCGCGCGAGGCGAGAGACGGCGGCCTCCGAGAGCCCGTCTTCCGCGAGAGCGCCGGCGTGCGCGCGGAGATCGCCGAGGTCGCCGGTCTCCGCGAGCCGCGCCAGCAGATGCCGTGCATGTGCGGCGTCGACGCTGCGGAGCGCGATCACGGCGTCGCGGTAGGTGGGTGTGTAGGGCTCGAGATCCCGCACCAGCCGCACACGCAGTCCTGGCGACGGATCCGCCGCGAGCGCCTCGCGGGTCAGTCGACGCGCGGCTTCGACGTCGCCACGACGTCGCGCGAGCTGCGCCTCCTCGGCCTTCGCGCTGGCGCGTTCGCGTCGCGACGCAGCCGCACTGGCCGCCGCGGCATACGCCGCTGCGAGCTCGAGCCGATGGGTCGCGGCACACAGCGCCGCCGCTTCTCGGAGCGCCGAAGTGTCCGTCGGATCCGCGGCCGCCGCCTCGCGCTGGGCGCGGCACGCTTCTTCGAGGGAGCCGTGGTTCTCCTGCCACAGGCGCGCGACCTCGCGCCACGCCTCGGCGCGCTCGGGCCCCGGCGCGCCGACTTGTTCCAGCCGATGCAGCCGCGCCTCCGCGCGCGCGAGCGGATCGTCCCACGCGCCGCGTTCCTCGGGCCACGTGCGAAGCGTCGCCGCGAGCGGCTGGTCCTCCAGGCGTCCCGTGCCGGGGGTGAGCTCGACGAGCGGGCCACGCGCGGGCATCCACGAGGGCGCGGGCGAGGGAACGAGCGAGGTGCGTGCGGGCGGCAGGTAGCTGCCCCGTCGCACCGGCGGAGGCGGCTCGCCTGGCGCGACCAGCGCGGCGAGCCCGGCCCGAACGAGCGCAGCGATCCGTGTCGCGGCCCCTGGCGCGCGCACCAGCAGTCGCGCGAGCGGTTGCTGGAGGTCCAGCGCTTCGAGCCCCGCCCACGCACGCGCCACGTCGGCTTCGGGGAGCTCGACGTGTACGTGCACACGCTCGTTGGCGCGCCCGCCGACCACGCCAGCGTCGCTCTCCGCGGCGCGGCGCGCGAGGGCATCGAGCACGAGCGTGACCAACTCTTCGCCTTCGTCTCCCGTCTCGACCGTCGCGCGGGCCTCGACGAGCGGTGCCCCGCGATCGAGCGCAGCGAGCCCAGCCACGAGTCGATCGATCCACGTCGCGCGTCGCGCGCGGATCGCGCGGTCGCGGGCCACGCCTGCCGCGACGAGAGTGTCGAGATCGTCGGTGTCCGGACACGAAGCCACGTGCCCCGCGCGCACCAAGAACGCGCCGACGCTCGCATCGTCCTGGGCGCGATCGACCGCGACCACGCGCCCCGCGCGCACGTGCACGACTCGACCTCCGATGTCGAGGCTGCCATCCGCGCGACGGCTCCACGCATCGAGGAGTCGGCGCGCGACGGGGCTCGGGGCCAAATCCACGCGCGGACGGTACCAGCAAAGCTCGGATTACCGCCTCATTTCCGCGAGTCTCGGGCGCTCGGGCCGTGCCCCTGGGGCGGCTGGGCGCGGGAGGCTGGCGACCGGCCCTCGAGCAAACCGCTCCGACTCGTCCGCGTCAGGGTCGGCTGCTACGGCGCGGCTGGGCGAGCCAGGCGTCGACGTCCTCGAAGGGCACGTGCTCGGAGATGTCTCCCGCGTAGAACGCGCGCTCGAGGATTCCCTCTTCGTCGATGAAGAAGTCCGCCGGGAGCCGGGTCTTCGTCCCTTCCATGCGTCCCGGCAGGAAGCCGGCTGCGGCCGCCTTGGCACCGAGCGCCGCCGCACGCGGATGGAGGAACCCACCGAGGGAGCTCTCGGCGTGGTACGCGCGGTAGAGGTCTTCCTCGGGATCGCCGATGAGCGGAAACGGCGGGGTCTGACGTCCCACGTACTCCGCGATCGACGCGTTCGGGGATTGGAAGACCGCCAGCAGCTCGACGCGGTCGCGCCAGCCGTCCCAGCGTCGGATCATGTCGCGCACGCGCAGGTTGCAGAGCGGACACGACGCGTAGCGAAAGAACGCGAGCCACACGCGGCGACCGCGCAGCGAGCCGAGGTGATGTTCTTCTCCGCGCCAGTCGCGCACGCGGAAGTCGGGGGCTGGGGTACCGGGGATGAGGCGCATGGGGTTTCGTACGGGCAGGGCGAGAAGACGTTTCGACGCATCTCGCTCGTTGGGAGCTCATCGCGTGCGGAGAAGGTGCGCCATCGCTTCGCCGAGCCCATCGAGGGTCAGAGGGAACATGTCGAACACCGAGCGGACGGTCTCGATGGTGTTTCCCTCCCAGTAGCGAGGGGGCTCGGGGTTGAGCCAGGCGGACTTACGGAAGTGATTCCGCAAGCGCATGAGCCAGGAGATGCCCTCCATGCGCTCTTCACCTTCGTAGGTGATGGCGCCGCCCGGGCTCATCAGCTCGTAGGGAGCCATCAGCGCGTCACCGACCACGATGAGCTTGTAGTGGGGCCCGCAGTCGTGGAGCAGGTCCTCGATGCGCACCGGATCGGTGAAGCGCTCGGTCTCGTAGACCCGCCCGTAGACGCAGTTGTGGAAGTAGTACGTGCGCAGCTCCTTGAAGTGCGTCGACTTCTTGGCCGCGCTGAAGAGCCGCGAGCAGAGCAGTG
>JALOQC010000409.1 GCA_025453555.1 Myxococcota bacterium
CTTCGCATGACGAAACCCTTGGAATTCTCGATGCCGCTCAGCGCTCGTTTGACAGAGTGTCAGCCGCGATCGACAGAGAGTCACACGATGTCCAGCGCCGCCGAGATCACCGTGGTCGTCGTCGACGACGAAGAGGCGAACCTCGTCTCGTTGCGCAAGATCTTCCAGAAGGAGGGCTTTCGCGCGCTCACCGCGGAGTCGGCCAAGGACGCGCTCGAGCTCTGCCGTCAGCACCGCGTGGACGTCGTTCTCACGGATCTGATGATGCCGGGCATGAGCGGCATCGATCTCGTCAAGGCGCTGCGCACCGTCGCGCCCGACACCGAGGTCGTGCTGATGACCGCGTACGGGACCATCGAGACCGCGGTCGAAGCGATGCGCGAGGGCGCGTACGACTTCGTCGAGAAGCCGCTCAAGCGCCTGCACATCGTGAAGACGGTGCGAAAGGCCGCAGAGCGTCACGCGCTCGTCGCGGAGAACCGCACCCTGCGCAAAGAGCTCTCGGCCCTCAAGCGCTCCGCGCCCTCGCGCGGGATCGTCGGCAGCAGCCCCGCGCTGCGTCACGCGCTCGACGTCGCGACCACCGCCGCGCCTTCGACCGCCACCGTGCTGGTCCTCGGCGAGAGCGGCACCGGCAAGGAGCTGCTCGCGCGACACATCCACGAGCGCAGCGGCGTCGAAGGCCCGTTCGTCGGTGTCAATCTGTCCGCGCTGCCGGAGACCATCGTCGAGTCCGAGCTCTTCGGGCACGAACGCGGCGCCTTCACCGGCGCGGTCGCACGTCGCGAAGGACGCATCGCGCAGGCTGCGGGGGGCTCGCTCTTCCTCGACGAGATCGGCGAGCTCAGCCCGGCCGTGCAGGTGAAGCTCCTGCGCGTGCTCCAAGAAGGCGAGTACGAACCGCTCGGGGGCAAGACCACCAAGGCGAGCTTTCGCCTGATCGCAGCGACCAATCGTGATCTTCGCCAAGCAGTGCGCACGGGGGAGTTCCGCGAGGACCTGTACTACCGCCTCAACGTGATCGCGATCACCAGCCCGCCGCTGCGCGACCGCCGCGACGACGTCCCGCTGCTCGTCGATCACTTCCTCGCGCTCTACGCGAAGAAGAACCATCGCGATCCGCTGGTGGCGAGCCGCGAGGCGCTCGACAAACTCGTCGGCTACGACTGGCCGGGCAACGTGCGCGAGCTGGAGAACGTGATCGAGCGCGCGGTGGTGCTCGCGAAAGGTCCGACGCTCGAGGTGAGCGACCTGCCCGACGTGGTGGCGCGCTCGGAGCGTCACACGGACGCCTCCATGACCTTCGCGCTCGGGACGCCGCTGGCGGAGATCGAGCGGCGGGTCTTGCAGCGGACCCTCGAGCACACCCACGGCGACAAGCAGCTCGCCGCGCAGCTCCTCGGGATCTCCGCGCGGACGATCTACCGCAAGGTCGGCTCCGAGCGCGAAGACTGACGCGACGTTCGTGGTGGGCGCCGGCTCCCGGGTGCGGTCGCTGCTCCGTCGCGACCCGTTTCGAGCTCGCCGTCCGACCCGGATCGGCGCCGCACCGACGCGTGGCGCCGAGTCGTTCGGCCTGGCGGCCGGCTCCAAAAACGTCGATGCATCGGCTCCGCGCTCGCGCGCGGCCCGATAGTTTCGCGGAATCGTGCAGCTCCGGGACTGCGTCCGCTTCGCCTCGCACGATTCCGCTTCAATGCATCGGCTCCGCGCTCGCGCGCGGCCCGATAGTTTCGCGGAATCGTCCAGCTCCGCGGACTGCGTCCGCTTCGCCTCGCACGATTCCGCTTCAATTCAGGCCCGCTCGGAGGCGTGCGCGACTGCCAAGTTGTCATCACGCGTCGGAGGCCCGCTTCGCCGCGACGACAAGCTGGCAGGCATCAACCCCGAGACGTGGATCCGCGGCTCGCCGATCCCCCACGGTTCGTGGGGAATCCGCTGGAACCGAGAGGACTTCCACGCTAGGCACGGCCGTTGCTGAATCCCATCGCGCGCCCACCGCGCATCCCTCTCTTCCGAGGACTCTCGTGGGAAGCCCCCGCCCCAACGCCATCGCCATCGCCATCGTGCTCGTGTCGCTCGCCGCGACCGCGTTCTTCCTCGCCCAAGGCACGCGGAGCACACCCGGCCGCGCGCAGCGCGACGACACCGCGATCCTCCGCCGCAACATCTTCGACCACGAGCAGGGTCCGCTCGATGGAGTCGACGTCGCGGACGTCGGCGAGGACGAAATCGTCAGACCGCCGACCAACGAGGTCGACTGGACCCAGCCGCCGCCGGTGTGCGACGGCAGCGTCCGCCTGGTGGCCGCGGTCGTGAACCCGATCTCGCCCGATTGGTCGTTCGCGGCGATCGTCGGCGCGGCCGGCAAGGCGCTGCTCTACCGCCGCGGGCAATCGGTCGACGGGCGACAGGTGATCCACATCTTCACGGACCGCGTGTACCTCCAGCCGACCACCGGCGCGTGTCAGATCACGATGTTCGGCGAAGAGGTCGCGGAGGGTCCGCGCGTCGCGTCCGCCCCGCCCATGAACGCCGAGCCCGTCGAGGTGCCGAGCGCGGGTGAGAGCGAGGGCGGGATCAACGCCTCCGAGATGGAGTCCGGCATCCAGCGCGTGAGCGACACGAACTTCAACATCGACCGCTCGCTCGTCGATCGCGTGCTCGAGAACCAAGCGGAGCTGATGCGCACCGCGCGCGTCATCCCGCACGAAGAGAACGGCCGCACCGTCGGCGTGAAGCTCTACGGCATTCGTCGGAACAGCCTGCTCGGACGCCTCGGCGTCCAGAACGGCGACATGCTCCGAACCATCAACGGCTACGACATGAGCAGCCCCGACAGCGCCCTCGAGGCGTATGCGCGGCTCCGTACCGCCGACCACCTGACCCTCTCCATCGTTCGTCGGGGCCAGCCGACGACCATCGACTACAACATCCGATGAAGCCCCAGCACGCCATCCCCCTCCTCTCCGCCGCGGCCTCGTTCATGGTCCTCGGCCTCGTGCTCGGCGGCGCGGACGCGCAGCCTCCCGAGACGCCCACGGTGCGCGTGAGCCCCGGTGGAGTCGCCGGCGTCCGTCCGCGCCTCGGCGACGCCGTGCGTGCGCAAGTCGCCGAAGGCGAAGGCGACACCGCATCGGGCGGTACCCCCGGCGCGCCCGGTAGCGGAACCGGCCTCCCGCAGTTCGAGACCGGCGTCGAGTACGAAGCCGTCCCCCCGGGAACGCGCGTGACCTTCAACCTGGAAGACGCGGATCTGCCGGATCTGGTGCGTTTGATCTCGAACCTCACCGGCAAGCGTTTCATCTTGTCGAGCAAGGTCCGCAGCTTGAAGGCGACGGTGTTCGCGCCCACGAAGGTGACGGTCGCCGAGGCTTACAACGCGTTCTTGTCGATCCTCGAGGTCAACGGAATGACGGTGGTGCCGGCGGGTCGGTACCTGAAGATCTCCGAGACGGCGAACATCGAAGGCCAGCCGATCCCGCTCTACACGGGCAGCTCGCCCACGCCGAACGCGGACCGCTACGTGACGCGCCTGCACCGGGTGGAGAACGTGAGCGCCGAGGACGCCGCGCAGCTCCTGTCGCGCTTCAAATCGCAGACGGGCGCGGTGACCGCGTACGCGCCGACGAACACGCTGATCCTCACGGACACCGGCACGCAGATCCAGCGCATGCTGCGTTTGATCGAGGCGATCGACGTCGCGCGCACCGGCGAACAGATCTGGATCGAGCCGATCCACTACGCGAACGCGGCCGAGATCGCGGCGAAGCTGCAGGAGATCTTCCCGTCCGCTCAAGGCGGTGGCAGCGGCGGCGCGACCGCGTCGGCCCCCGTGGCCCCGCGACGGGCACGCGCCACGGCCTCGCCCGCGAACGCGAGCGCGAGCCCCGGCCAAGAGGGCGCGTCGACCATCGGCAGCCGCAGCGGCGAGTCGCGCATCACGAGCATCCTCTCCGACGAGCGCACGAACTCGCTGATCATCTTGGCCACCGAGCGCGCGTATCTCCGCATCCTCGAGATGATCCGCCAGCTCGACGTGCCGATGGAGGGCGAGGGCCGCATCCACGTGCACTACGTGCAGAACGGCGACGCGGAAGAGATCGCCAGCACGCTGCAGAGCCTCATCGGTGGCGGCGGTGCGCCGCGCGCGGGTGCGGCCGGTGGTGCGGCGGGTGCGGCGGGTCGTCGCGCCCCGGCGGCAGCGGCAGCTCCGGCGGCGGGCGGTGAGCTCGGTGGCATGTTCGAAGGCGAGATCCGGGTCACCACCCACACCCCGACCAACGCGCTCGTGATCACCTCGTCGCTCCACGACTACGCCGCGCTCCGCCGCGTGATCGAGCGCCTCGATCGCCCGCGCCGACAGGTCTTCATCGAAGCGGTCGTCATGGACCTCTCGGTGAGCCGCTCGAACCAGCTCGGCTTCTCCTTCCACGGCGGCATCCCCAACCCCGCCGGCGACGGCTCACTCTCGATCTTCGGCTTCGACGCGCAGAGCTCCGTGTTCTTCCCCGCCGACCAGAGCGTGCTCTCGGGCATGGCGGTCGGCGTGCGCGGCCCCGAGATCGACACGAACGTCACGATCCCCGGATCCACGACCGGCCTCTCGATCCCGGGCTTCGGCGTGGTGCTCCAGGCCGTCGCAAGCAGCGGCGACGCGAACATCCTCTCCACCCCGCACATCATCGCGATGGACAACGTGCAGGCCGAGATCAACATCGGTCAGAACGTCCCGCTCCAGACCTCGGGCATCGCGCCCGGCGCGCTCGGTGGGCTCGGCGGCCTCGGCGGCCTCGCGGGCCTCGCGGGCGGCGCACAGGGTGGCGCGCTCGGCGGGCTCGGCGGTCTCGCGGGAGGCCTCGGCGGTGGCTTCGGCGTCCCGCGCCAGGACGTCGGCACGATCATCCGCATCACGCCGCACATCAACCAGCACGACGAGATTCGGATGGAGATCGAAGAAGAGATCTCCGACGTCGGGAGCCCGCAGGGTGACCTCGGCGTGGTGCCGATCAACCGACGTACCGCGAAGACCGAGGTCATGGTCCGCGATCAGCAGACGGTCGTGATCGGCGGCCTGATGCGCGAGACGGTGACCAACAGCGAGTCGAAGATCCCGATCCTCGGCGACATCCCGCTGCTCGGCGCGCTCTTCCGCAGCACCACCCAGCAGCGACAGAAGTCGAACCTGCTGCTCTTCCTGACGCCCTACATCATCCGCGACATGGCGGATCTGCGCGCCATCTACGAGCGCAAGATGCGCGAGCGCCAGGAGTTCCTCGATCGCTACTTCGTGTTCGGCGATCACGACTACGAGCCGCCTGTCGACTACTCGCGCACGCGCGGTCTCGTGGCCGAGATCATCGGTGAGCTCCGCGAGCTCGACGAAGAAGCCGCGCTCGAAGCCGCGCTCGAGGCCGAACCGCCGCCGGAGCACGTCGCGCGTCCGCCCATAGGCGCGTACGAGGGCCCATCGGAGGGCGGCGAAGGTGACGTGATCATCACGCCGGACGGCGAGGTGATGGAGCCCCCACCCGAGCCTCAAGCGGTCGAGACTCCGTCGATCGGCGAAGCGGTGAGCGACGAGAACTGACATGGAAGTCGGCTACTTCGGCGAGATCTTGGTTCGTCACGAGCTCCTCTCCTCGGAGCGCGTGCGCGAGCTCGCGGCCACCGCGGACGAGCGCGGCGTGCAGCTGTCGGACGTGGTCCGGGCGACGCGCGCGATCGACGAGGCGGAGCTCGTGAAGGCGCTGGCGCGCGAGGTCGGCCTCGACTTCGTCGCGAAGATCGAGCCGAGCGGCGTGCCGGAGAGCGTGATCGAGCTCGTGCCGATCAACTTCGCGCGCCAGCAGAAGATCCTGCCGATCGGCGAGCGCGGGGACGCGGTGATCGCGGCCATCGCCGACCCGCTCGATCCCTCCGCCGCCGACGATCTGCGGGCGCTGCTCGGACGTCCCATCGAGCTCGTCGCCGCCACGAGCGAGACGATCGACGACGCGATCAACCGCGTCTACGAGCGCAAAGACGAGGCCTCGCTCGGCGAGAAGGGCGACGACGACGCGGTCGACGAGATCCAGGATCTCCTCGACGCGGACGACGAAGCGCCCGTCATCCGCTTCGTCAACAACCTCTTCTACACCTCGGTGCGCGAGCGCGCGTCCGACATCCACATCGAGCCGCTCGACGACAAGGTGATCGTCCGGTACCGGATCGACGGCCGCCTGGTGCAGCGCAAGGAGGCTCCGAAGGGCGCACACGCGTCGATCATCGCGCGCGTGAAGATCGAGGCCGGTCTGAACATCGCGGAGAAGCGCCTCCCGCAGGACGGCCGCATCACCAAGAAGATCGCCGGCAAGGTGATCGACGTCCGCGTGAGCACGATCCCGACCGCCAAGGGCGAGAGCGTGGTCATGCGTCTCCTCGACAAGGAGAACATCGCCCGACCGGCTCCGGCAAGACGACCACGCTCTACGGTTCGCTCAACCGCATCAACACGCCCGACAAGAAGATCCTCACCGCCGAAGAGCCGGTGGAGTACGAGCTTCGGGGCATCAACCAGCTCCAAGTTCATTCGAAGATCGGGCTCACCTTCGCGTCCGCGCTCCGCGCGTTCCTTCGTCAGGATCCGGACGTGATCATGGTCGGTGAGATCCGCGACCACGAGACGGCGGAGCTCGCGATCCAGGCGTCGCTCACGGGTCACCTCGTGCTCTCGACGCTGCACACGAACGACGCGCCCGGCGCGATCACCCGCCTCGTCGACATGGGCATCCAGCCCTTCCAGATCAGCTCGACCGTGCTCGGCGTGCTCGCGCAGCGGCTCGTGCGCCGGCTCTGCGTGCACTGCCGCGAGCCCTACGTCGCGACGCCCGACAAGCTGATCGAGCTCGGGATCGACCTCGACCGCGTGGAGGAGACGCTCGCGCAGCTCGAAGAGGCCGCGCGCAGCACCGTGCTCGGGCGCAACTCCGCGCCGCCTCCCACGCCCGACGAGGCCGAGCTCTCGGACGGCGACCTGATCGAGGACGAGCCCACCGGCGTCCACGATCTGCGCCGCATGGAAGGCGCGTTCGACGAGGACACCTCGCGTTTCGGCGACAAGGCCGAGCTCGCGGGCATGCTCCGCGAGGCCTCGGGTCCGATGAAGGCCGCGCAGGCCGCGAAGGCGGCGAAGACCGCGCAACCGAAGGCCGCGCACGGGATCCAGATTCGTCGCGGCGCCGACGGCATGCCGGTCTTCTACAAGCCGGTGGGCTGCGAGGCGTGCACGCATACCGGGTACCGCGGCCGTCTCGGCATCTTCGAGCTGATGATCATCGACGGCGCGGTGCGCGCCGAGATCCTCAAGCAGAGCGACTCGAAGACCATCGGTCGCGCGGCGGCGAACAGCGGGATGCGCATCCTCCGCGACGACGGTGCGCGCCAGGTGCTCGCCGGCGTGACGAGCGTCGAAGAGGTCCTCGCAGCGACGCAGGAGGCGGGTGACTGATGGCCGTCTACGCGTGGCGCGGCGTCAACGCCGCCGGCAAGGGTGTGAAGGGGGTCCGCGACGCGGACAGCCCCAAGCAGCTGCGCGCGCTCCTCAAGAAGGACGGCGTCCTCGTCACGGAGCTGCTCGAGTCGAGCGAAGCCGCGAAGAAGCGGGGTCGCGAGATCGATCTGAAGCGGATGTTCAACCGCGTCGGCACGCGCGAGATCGCCGTCTCGACCCAGCAGCTCGCGGTGCTCCTCCGCTCCGGAATCCCGCTCGTCGAGGCGCTCACCGCGCTCATCGACCAGCTCGATCAGCCCGAGCTCAAAGCTGCCTTCACCGACACCCGTGACAAGGTCAACGAAGGCATCAGCTTCGCGGACGCGCTGCGCAACCACCCGAAATACTTCGAAGACCTGTACGTGAACATGGTCGCGGCCGGCGAAGCGTCGGGCACGCTCGAGGCCGTCCTCCAGCGCTTGTCGGAGTTCCTCGACGCGCAGGCGAAGCTCAAGTCGAAGGTCCAGAGCGCGCTCGCCTACCCGCTCTTCATGGCCTTCGCGAGCACGATCATCATCGGCGTGATGATGACTGTCGTCGTGCCGAAGGTCACCTCGATCTTCCAAGACTTCAACCAGAGCCTGCCCTGGTACACCGAGCTCCTGATCTGGTCGAGCGACGTGATCAGCGGCTACTGGTGGCTCATCTTCATGCTGATCGGCGGCGGCATCTGGTACTTCCGCCGATGGCGAGCGACCGAAGAAGGCCGAAAGAAGTGGGATCGTTTCGAGCTGAAGATCCCGCTCTTCGGCCAGCTCTTCCTGATGGTCGCGGTGGCCCGCTTCGCGCGGACGCTCTCGACGCTGCTCACGAGCGGCGTCCCCGTGCTCCGCGCGATGGAGATCACGCGGAACGTGCTCGGGAACACCGAGCTGATGCGCGTGGTCGACGAAGCGCGCAACAGCGTCCGCGAGGGCGAGGGGCTCGCCAAGCCGCTGCGCGCGAGCAAGCGTTTCCCCCCGATCGTGACGCACATGATCGCGATCGGCGAGAAGTCGGGTCAGCTCGAGGAGATGCTCGAGCACGTCGCCCTCGCCTACGACCAGCAGGTCGAGGTCCGCGTCGCGGCGATGACCTCGCTGCTCGAGCCGCTCATCATCGTCGTGATGGGCGGCGTGAGCGGAGGCATCGCGTTCTCGATCCTCATGCCGCTGCTTCAGATCAACGAGTTCGTCGGATGACGTGCGCGACGAACAGCTCCGCGCCGATCCGCTCCGCGCCGCACGGCTTCGTGCCGCGGAAGGAGCGCCGCTGATGGTCCGTCGCAAGAGCGGCGCGGTGGCGCTCCCGTGGGAGAAGCGCGGCACGTGGCGGCAGCTCTTCGGCGGCTCGCGGTGGCGGGTCGCGCTCGCGGCCGCCGTTCTGCTCGCCGTCGTGTACGGGCTCGTGCGCTACTCCAGCGAGCGCCACGCCGAGCGCGAGACGCTCACCGTGATCGGCGAGGTGCGCCATGCGATCGGGCTCTTCCGCGCCCACACCGGCCGCTGCCCGAGCTCCCTCGACGAGGTGCTGCACCCGCCCCGCACGACGCCGCGATTCTTGCGGCGGACGCCGGTCGACGGCTGGGGACGCCGCCTCTTTCTGCGCTGCCCCGGCCGCTTCGATCCCGACTCGGTCGACGTCGTGAGCGCAGGACCGAGCGGCGACTTCTTCGTCGACGACAACGTGCTCTGACGCACTTCCGCATTTCGAGCCCGCGAGGGCGACGCCCAGACCGAGAGACCACACAGGAACGACACCATGACGAGCACCCGCACCCTGCCGATCACGAACGAGTCGATCACGACGACCCCGACCCGCCGTCGCCGCCTCCGCCGCACCGAAGGCATGACCCTCGTCGAGATCATGATCGTCGTGATCATCATGGCGCTCATCGCGACCGCGGTCGGCGTCGCGGTGGTCCCGCAGTGGCGCAAGTCGCAGCGCAAGTCGCAGAAGCGCCAGACGCTGACCGACGCGCAGGCCGTGAAGGCAGCCGTTCTCCTCTACATGACGGACAACAACGGCTGCCCGTCGACCTCGACCGAGCTCCAAGAAGAGGGCTATCTCGACCGCAGCAAGCGCGCGACCGACGCCTGGGACAACGACTTCCAGATCGAGTGCGAGGGCGACGACATCTACGTCGTCAGCGCCGGCCCGGACGGACAGTTCGGAAGTGAAGACGACATCGACGGTCCCGAAGACGTCGAGTGATTCGGCGCCTCTCCTGGATTGATCGCCCTCTTCCGCACGTTCATTCGTCGAACGACACCTCGCCATGAACCGAAGCCCCCACCGACGCGCTCGCGAAGAAGGCGTCACGCTCATCGAAATGATGATCGTGGTCGTCCTGCTCGCGGTCGTCGCGGTGGGCGTGTCCTACGGCATCGGCGCGCTCCACCGCACGAAGCTCCGGAGCGCCGCCATGGACGTCGTGAGCGCCTCGCGCTTCGCCTACCACCGCGCGGTCACGCGCAGCAACACCGTGCGGATCGCGTTCGATCTCGACGCGCACACGATCGCGATCGAGGAAGCGCACGGGCACGTCACGCTCGACGTGAGCGAGGACGCCGAGAGCGACGACGAAGAGGATCGCTCCGCGTCCGATCCGTGGATGCGCGCGCAGGCGCGCCTCGACGGCTCGATGAGCGCGCAGCTCGGCCGGAGCGCGTTCGGACCGATCGAGGGCTCCGACGGAGAGCCGATGGAGAAGTACCTCCCGCACCGGCTGCCGGTCGTGGAGAGCGGGATCGTCGAGGCCGCGGAAGGCGATCCGCGCGCCGCGTTGATGGCGGAGGGCGATCCGCAGGTGCGCATCTTCCGCCTCGTGACTCCGCACGAGCCCGAGCCGCGCGAAACCGGCCGCGGCTACGTCTACTTCTTTCCCGGCGGCCGCACCGAGCACGCGTACGTCTACATCACCGACGACGACGGCACGAACGCCTACACGATCGAGATCCACCCGCTGACGGGGCGCGCGGTCGTGCATCGCGGCGAGCTCGAGCCGACGGAGATGGCCGACGAAGGCGACCTGAGGGACCCAGGATGAGCGCGCGGCGACGACTCGCGACGACGAGCGGCTTCACCCTCATGGAGGTGATGGTCGCGGTCGGCATCCTCGCGCTCGGCCTCACCGCGATCTTTTCGAGTCAGGGCCAGGCGATCAAAGTCGGCACCCGCGCGCAGCACATGAACATCGCGGCGTTGATGGCGCGCTGCAAGATGAGCGAGCTCGAAGAGCAGGTCCTGAAGGAAGGCCTGCCCGCGATCGACGACTCGGGGCGCGACGGCTGTTGCGAGGGTGCCGAGCTCGAGGGATTCGAGTGCGAGTGGCGCCTCGATCGCGTGGTGCTTCCGGACGACGCGCTCACCGAAGAGGGGCTCGAGGGCGAGGAAGGGGAAGGCGGCGAAGGTGCTGGCCCCACGGGAATCCTGAGCGACGAGAGCGCGCAGACCGGCGCCATCGACTCGATGCTCGGCGGCGGCGGAGGGCTCGGCGGCGGCGACGGCTTCGCGGAGATGGCCATCGGCATCGCGTTCCCCGTGCTCAAACCGGCGATCGAGGAGCAGGTGCGTCGGGCGTCGGTCGTGGTGCGCTGGCGCGAAGGGACCTCGACGCGCGAGTTCGACGTCGTGCAGTACCTCGTCGCCGAACAGCCGCCGCGCGTGGAGGAGCCCGCGCCATGACGTCGACGACGAAGGCACGGAGCGATCGCCACGCGCTGCGCTCGCGCGGCATGACGCTCGTCGAGGCGATGGTCGCGATCGCGATCCTCAGCGTCGTCTCGGTGATGGTGTGGGGAGGCTTCGCGCAGACCTCGCGCAACAAGGAGCGGGTGGAGGCGGACCTCGAGCGAAACCACATCGTGAGCTCGGCGCTCGCGCGCATGCAGCGCGAGCTCTCGATGGCGTACGTGTCCGCGCAGGTGAACCCGAGCCCCGCGCTCGTGAAGACGCAGACCTGCTTCGTCGGCACGGACCGCAGCGGCGGCGACCGCCTCGACTTCACCTCGTTCTCGCATCGACGCCTCTACCGCGACGCGCACGAGAGCGATCAGAACGAGATCAGCTACTTCGTCACGCGTCATCCGGAGGACGCGCGACGCAAGGTGCTCGCGCGACGCGAGCAGCGCCGAATCGACGACGATCCCCGGCGCGGGGGCTCGGTTCAGATCCTCGTCGACGACGTGACGGATCTGGAGCTCGAGTACCTCGACCCGCTCACCACCGAATGGGTTCGCTCGTGGGACACCACCCAGCTCACCGGGCAGCCGAATCGCCTGCCCGCGCAGGTGAAGATCCGCCTCACGGTCCCGCACCCACGCCAGCGCGGGCGCACGATCACCTTCGGAACCCGCGCCGACGTGCCGATCCGCTTCGGCCTCAACCACGCGATCTACAACCCCTGAACGTCCACTCGAACGCTCCCCTCGACGCTCGTCATGCTCTCCGCCTTCGCCGCCTCCTCCGACTCCCACGGCTTCCGCCGTGCGTCGCGGCGTCCTCGCGTGGCGAGGCAGCGGAGCGCGCGTGAGGGGCGCCGCGGCGTGGCGCTCATCATCGCGATCACGGCGCTCGCGATCCTCGCGGTGCTGCTCGCGGACCTGCACCAGTCGACCGGCACCAGCTTCGCGATCGCGGCGACGCAACGCGATCAGCTCCGCGCGGAGTACATGGCGCGGAGTGGTTTGAACCTCACGCGTCTGCTCGTGGCGGCGGAGCCGAACATTCGACAGGTCGTGACGCCCTACTACGTCGCGCTCGCAGGTCGTCCGCCGCCGATGTTGCCGGTGTGGCGCATGGCCGACTCGCTGCTCAAGCCCTTCTGCGACTACGAGGCCACGCAGGCGCTTCAGACCGGGATCGACTTCGGATCCGCGCAAGGCCTCGGCGAGACGAACGGTCGCTGCACGATCGTCTCCTTTGCGGAGAACGCGAAGATCAACGTCAACGCGCCGCTCAACTTCAGCGGCGATCGCGCGCGGCGATCCATCGCGATGCAGCTCTTCGCGATGATGGGCGGCTACCAGGTGGAGTCGCGCTACGACCCGCTCTTCCAGCAGCGCGACCGCGACGGTCAGTTCACCAATCGCCTCGACGTGGTGTCGTCGATCATCGATTGGTGGGACTTCGACCTCGACCGAACGGTCTTCGATCCGGGTCGCGCGGAGGTCAGCTCCAGCGGCAGCGAGGACGATCTCTACCGGCGCCTGGACGATCCGTACGACACCAAGAACGCGCCTCTCGATTCGCTCGAAGAGCTCCGAATGATCCGCGGCGTCGGCGACGACTTCTGGGCGACCTTCGTCGAGCCGACGCCCAACGACCCCGACGCACGCATCGTGACGATCTACGGCTCCGGCGCCGTGAACCCGAACGAAGCGCCGCCGGAGGTCATCCTCGCCCGCCTGTGCAGCTACCTCGAGGGTCAGCCGCTCTGCAGCGACCCCGCGGAGGCCGCGAAGTTCGTGCAGTTGCTCTCGACCGCGCGCTCGCTGGTGCCGCTCCCCTTCTTCTCGCGCGTCAGCGACTTCCTCGCGTTCATCGAGGGTCGCGGCGGGCCGCGGGATCTCTACCCGATGCTCCAAGGCTTCCTCGGCGCGGACAATCCGCTCCTCTTTCGTCCCGTCACGATCCCCGCGGGGGTCCGCACCGAGATCGACAACAGCTTCGTCACCGCCGCCCGCATCCTCACCATCCACGTCACCGGCCAGTCCGGCTGCCGCGAGATGGACGAATTCGGCGAGTGTGTGGGTGGCTATCGCGGCGAGGTTCGTCTGAACACCGTCGTCAACTTCCACGAGCTCTGGACGCCCCCACCGCCGAATGCGGGACGGATGCCCGGGCTCGGCGTCTTCCACTACTACCGCGTGGAGTGAGAGCACGTCATGGCGCGCATTCTCGGTTTGGACATCGGACGCAGCGCGATACGCGCGGTCCTCGTGCGCACGTCGATGCGCCACGTGGAGATGGATCGGTTCATCGAGGTGCCGCTCGCGCCCGCGACCGATCCTCAGGGACGCGCCGAGGCGCTGGCGGCGGGGCTCGCGGAGCTCGTCGCGATCGTGGCGCGTCCGGCCGACGAGGTGATCGTCGCGCTCGACGGACGTGAGGGCTCGCTGCGCGTGGTCGAGCTCCCCGCGGGCGCCGCCAAGCGAATCGGCGAGGTGCTCCCCTTCGAGCTCAACGACGTCTTGCCGTTCGAGATCACCGACGCCGTGGTCGATCACCAGCCGATCGACAAGACCGACACCCTGCTGCGCGTGTTGGCGGCGGCGGCGCCTCGCGCGCGCGTCGAGACGCTCCTCGCCGAGCTGAAGGCCTCGGCGATCGATCCGAAGGAGGTCGCGGTCGGCGCTGCGGCGCTCGACGGGCTCCGACACCTGGTGCCCGAGCTGAACGCGCCGGGACCGCTGATGCTCGTCTCCATCGGCGTCGACCGCACCGACGTCTGTGTGCTGGAGAAGGGGGCCTGCACGTTCGCGCGCACGACCGACGGAGGGGTGGAGCTCCTCTCGCGCGGGCAGCAGGTCCAGCTCGCGAGCTCGCTCAAGCGGACGCTCGCCGCGTATCGCGCGGCCGGTCATCCGCCTCCGTCGCGTGCCTACCTCGGTGGCGATGCGGCGATGCATGCGGACTCGATGCTGCCGTGGCTGCAGGAGACCCTCGGCGTCGAGGCGAGCCTCGTCGCGGTGCCCGATCGGCGTGAGCCGGCGGGCAAGCGAAAGCCGGGCGCGCCCGCGCCGGGAGCGAGCGACGAATCCGCCGAAGGGGAGCTGACGCTCGGCGCGCCCGCGATACCGAGCGCCTCTCACGATCGCGCGAAGTTCGCGTTCGCCGCGGCCCTCGCGGCGCGCGTGGCGTCGCGCGGCAAGCGCCTCGACCTGCGCCAAGGCCCGCTCGCCTACACGAAGGCGATGGGCACGCTGCGGAGCCAAGGCAAACGCATCGCGATCGCGGCCGCGCCGGTGCTCGTCGCGTTCCTCTTCGCCACGTGGGCACGCCACGCGGTCCTCGACGACGAGCGGGAGCGCCTCGAAACGCAGCTCGCGGAGGTGACGCGTGAGGTCTTCGACGAAGAGACCCGCGACCCCGCCGCAGCGCGGGCGCTGCTCGAAGGTGGGCGACGCATCGCCGACCCGATCCCGAAGTTCACGGCCTGGGACGCGCTCGACGCGATCTCGGCCGCGATCCCGCAGGAGATCCAGCACGACGCGCGGCGACTCACGATCGAGATCGACGACGAATCGCGCGAGGGGCGGATCGAGCTGCAGGGTCTCGTGGCCAGCCTGGCCGAGCGCGACACCATCGCGGCGAACTTCGAGGCGCACCCTTGCTTCGACGAGATCAAGCCCGGTCCCACCTCTCCGGGGCCGAACAACACCGGATTGAACTACCGCCTCGAAGCGACGGTTCACTGTCCGGGAGACGAGCCGATCGTCGCCCCCGACGAGCGCCGTAGCAGCCGGAGCCGAAACTGATGGCCAACTTCAGCGACCGCGTCCGCAGCTACGTGGACGGTTTGAACGAGCGCGAGCGCAAGCTCCTCGGTGCGCTCGGTGTGGTGTTCGCGCTCATCGTCGTCGTGCTCCCGCTCTACGTCGTCACGAGCGCGATCTCCGACATCGAAGAGCAGAACCGCGAGATCTCGACCGTCCTACGCGACATCGGGCGCGCACGCGGGACGCTCGCGCAGCGCGAGGCGGAGCGGGCGGCGGCCCAGGCGCGCTACCAACAGGCCGCACCTCCGCTCGGGAGCTTCCTCGAGGCGCGCGCGACCGAGCAGGAGCTCCAGCTCCGCGAGGTCACGGATCAACCCGAGAAGGTCGTGGCGGGCTTCCGGCGGAAACGTGCGCGCGACCTTGCCGAGCGTCGGGCTCAAGAAGGTCATCAAGCTGCTCACCTCGATCGAGAACAGCCGGTTTCCGGTCGCGGTGGAGCGGATTCAAATCGAACACTTCCGCGGCGGCGAGGACAGCTACAACGTCCAGATCGGCGTGATCGCCTACGACGCGGCGGAGCCCGAGGCGGGCGAGGTAGACGCCAGCTCCATGCGCGGGGACTCCTCGATGCGCGCAGGCCGCGCGGGCCCCCCCGCCCCCTGAGCTCCGAGCGAGCCGCCGAAGCCGTAGACGAACCCTCGACCGAGACGAGAGACGAGCGAGATGAAGCCCTGGATGAAGCGTGTGGCGAAGTGGGTCGGGTACCCGCTGTTCTTCCTCGTC
>JALOQC010000056.1 GCA_025453555.1 Myxococcota bacterium
CATGCGAGGAGACCGCTGGTGGGTCGAAGCACGCGTCAGCCCGGTGGGTCGAAGCACGCGTCAGCCCGGAGGCACCGCAAGCGCCATCTCGAGCCCGTCGGGCGAGGTGCAAGCGACCACGTACCCGCAGGGTCCAGCGGCGATCGAGGGACGCCAACACGCGATCGGCATCGGGATCGGCGCGCCGACGAGGTCGCCCGCGACGCCGTGGAACGACGAGACCTCGCCACCCATCACGAGACCGTGTCCCTCGCGGTAGGGCGGCACCGCCACGGACGAGAGATCGATCGGACCCAGCGCCTCGCCTGCGGGCAGCACGAGCTCGCTGACGAGCACGCCATCACGCCGGTGACGTTGCACGATCGCTTCGAACGCTCCGTCGTCGCCACGAACGATTCCGGCGAGCGCGAGCACCGCGTCGGATCCGTCGTCCAACCGACCGATCCGCGGGCCCACCCAGAGCTCCGGTGTCGTGAGCTGCACCGACGGTCCCTCGGCGACCCCGAGCTCGTCGTAGATCTGCAGGCGGACCACGTCCGTCGACTCGACGAGCAGCGTGTTGCTCGTACCGGGCTCGACCGCGACACCGACCCCCGCGACCGCGAGCTCACGCCACGTCGCGCTCGTCTCTCCCGGAACCAAAGCTCCGAAGAATCCGACCGGGCTCGCCACCACGAGGTGCGTGCCGTTCCATGCGGGTCGGATGTGCTCGAACCGCGACGAGTGAAAGAAGTCCGTCGTGCCCTCGGACGTCACGACGTCGCCGTCGATGCGGTACAGCGTGACGCGGTCCATCGCGAGCACACGCCCGACTCCGTCCGTGACGTCCATCGCGCCGATGCGGCCGTCGACCACTCCGAGCTCGTGCGCCTCACCGTCGTCGGGATCGACGCGGTAGAGGTGCGAGCGAAACAGCCCCGGCAACGACTCCTCGACCGCGAGGAGCACACGCGTGCCGTCGCCCGCGACGACGACACCAGCAGGCGGAAAGCCGAGCGACGGCGTTTCGAGCGCGGCCACGCGGAAATCCCCCGAGCCCGGCTCCGGACACCGCAGCGTGCCCGCGTCGGGCTCGATCGGAGCGTCGGGTGGAGCGTCGGTCGGAGCGTCGACGGAGGCATCGCGTGCGGCGTCGAGCCCCGCGTCCAGCACGCCCGCGTCGATGTCGGCGTCTCGCGGTTGCTCACCCGGATCGAGCCCGTTGCGCGCACCGCACGCCCCGAGCGCCCCACACGCTCCGAGCGCTCCGAGTGCGATCACGATCACGCGTCTCCGAGGCATCTCTCACTCCACGTCGACGTCGGGTCGCTTCGTGCGGAACGTTTCGATCGCCGCCTCGCCGAGCGCGCCGTGGCTGGTGATGCGGCGAAGGCGCGGCAGCGACGCGAGCGCGTCGAGTCCCTTGGGGCTCGGGGTGCTCCACACGTCGAGCTCTTCGAGGTCCACGCAGGCCGCCAGCGGCGCGAGGTCGTCGATCGGGCAGTCGTGCAGATCGAGGGTTCGCAGGCGCGTGAGGCCCGCGAGCGGGGCGACGTCGCGCACCCGGGTCTCGCCGAGCGCGAGCACACGAAGCTCGTGCAGCTTCGCGATGGGCTCGAGCGCCTCGATCGGCGAGCCGGTCACGTCGAGGTCGCGGAGGCTCGTACAGCCCTGCAGGCCCTCGAGCGACGTGAGCGCGTTCTGGGCGAGGTCGAGCTCGATGAGATCGCCGAGCGCGCCGAGCTTCTTCACGTCGGTGATTCGGTTGTGCTGCGCGCGCACCACGCGCAGGCGCGGGAGCTCCGCGAGCGGTGAGAGATCCGAGAGCGCGTTCCGCTTGCACCCCACGAAGTCGAGGCGCTTCAGGTGCGTGAGCGGCGCGAGCGTGTCGAGCCCCGCGGCGTCGAGGAACACGCAGTCGGTCTCCGCGCGCATCTTGCCGAGCGACTCGTCGTCGTTGTCGCGGCGACTGTCCGCGAGCGCACGTTTCCACACGGGGCTCAGCGCGCTCCACCACGCGCGATCGGCATCGGTGGTCGCGCTCGGATCGGGCTCGTCGGCGTCGGGCTTCAGGTAGATGTCGATCTCGACGTCGGGTCGAGCGCGCCGGAACGCGCGGTGCTCGGCTTCGGGGATCTTCCACTCGATCGCGTCGATCTCTTCCAAGAAACGTAGTTCGGTCAACGCCGAGAGGCCGCGCTTGATCGGGTTGGAGAAGATCGAAACTTTTTTGAGCGACGGACAGCCTGCGAGTGGTGCGAGATCGTCGATCTGGTTCTCGTACGCGTCGACCTCTTCGAGCGGGAGCCCGCGCACCGGCTCGAGCGTCGCGACCTTCGCTTTGGCGAAGTCGAGCTTCTTCAGCTCGAGCAGGGCCTCCACGCCGTCGAGGGATTGCAGTGGGTTCTCGCGCACGAAGAGCGCCTCGAGCCGTGGCGCGTTCGCGACGCCGGCGAGGCGCTTCAGCTTGCCCTCGCCCGCGCGCAGGTGACGCAACGCGGGGAGCGGCGGGAGCGTCGAGAAGTCCTCGAAGGCGTTCTCGTCGACGAAGAGCGAGTCGAGCGCGCGAAACGGCGCGAGGAAGGAGAGATCCTTCAGGCCGAGGCGCTTGAGCTCGAGGTGATCGAGCGCGACCAGGCGGGCGAGCTCGGCGTCCGATGGCGCGTCGCTCGCGAGCTTGCCCGCTTTGGTGAGCGCGGCGCGTGGCTCCTTCGGGAGGCCGTCCCACCACGCGCGAAGCGTGGCGCGTGCGGCTTCGCTCGGCGGCGCGGCCGACTTCGTCAGCCAGGCGAGGATGCGTCGGGCGACCGCGGTGTCGCCGCCGTGCTCGCGGAGCTGCGTCGCGGCTTCTTCGAGGCGCGAAGGGCGCGTGAAGCGGAAGGCGGACCAGATCTGGTGGTACGCGCGCTCCGCGTCGGCTTCGCGCCCGAGCCGCGCCGTCGCGATGCCGAGGTAGCAACGCGCGTGGTACCACTCGTAGGCGTCGCCGATCTTCCACGAGCGCTCCGCGAGCTCGCCCGCCATCGTCGCGAGGCCCTCGAAGTCGCCGTCCTCGACCTGCACGTCGCAGAGGTTCAGGGTGCCCATGTCGGAGCCGAGCTCCGCCGCGCGCCGAAGCTCCTTCACCGCTTCCTCGCGGCGCCCGAGCTCCTTGTAAGCGAGCCCCAGCAGGTTGTGCGAGGCAGGGAGACTCTCGGCGATGTGATCGAGCGAGCGCGGCTTGGTCGGTGGCATCTGCGCGAGCGCGGGCTCCAGCAACGCGACGACCTTCGCGTGTTGATTCTTCTCGTGGAGCGCGTTGGCTTTCTCGTAGATCTTCGAGAGATTCTCGAGCGGAGTCTTCTCGCCTTTCTTCAACAGACCGGCGAGGAAGGCGTCGAAGCTCGGCGCGAAGGGATGGAAGCCGGCCTCGTGCTCGAAGAAGAGCACCGGCAGCTCGGGCGCGCGCGGATCGACGACGAACGCGACGTCGTCCTGACCCTTCGCGATCGCGAGCGGGATCATCGACGCAGTCTCCGGGAGATCCTCGCCGTAGGTTTCGAGCACGTCGGCGGCCCCCTGCGGGGAGAAGCGGAGTGTGAGCTTCGACTCGCTGGAGAAGTACTCCATGCCGTGGGCGGCGCGGCCGTCGTAGTCCGCGAGCTCCTCCTCGAAGAAGCGCACGACGCGTTCGGGCGATCCGGGCGGCGCTTCGATCTTCTTCGACTTCTTCGGCGTGCTCGCCTTCTTCGTGGCCATCGTGTCCCTCCCTGAAGTCGGCTCCGTGAGCCGACTGCGTGCGCTGTCTACGTGCCGGCGGACGATACGCTCCCTCCGAGCGCCGACGATTCCGGATCGGTGTCCCTCGATTGGTTCGACCAATCTGATGGTTCGGTCGCTGACGGCGACGCTCACGTGACGTCGGGTCGCTCGGCCTGGCGGCCGGCTCCAAAAACGTCAATTCATCGGCTCCGCGCTCGTGCGCGGCCCGATAGTTTCGCGGAATCGTGCAGCTTCGCGGACTGCGTCCGCTTCGCCTCGCACGATTCCGCTTCAATTCGTGCGATCACGCATGGCCGGGATTGGTTCGACCAATCATCCTGGCGTCCATGTTGGAGAGCCGGGCGGTCGACGACGTGGCGGAGGTGTTGCGGCACGAGATCGCGCGCGGGGTGCTCGCGGTCGGCGAACGCCTCGCGCCGGAGCGTCAGCTCGCGCTGCGTTTCGAGGTGAACCGCGGGACCGTGCGCGCGGCGCTCGGGCGGCTCGAAGCGGAGGGGCTGCTCTCGGTCCGGCAGGGGAGCGGCTACCTGGTGCGCGACTTTCGTCGGACGGGCTCGCTCGAGCTGCTGCCTTCGCTGGTGGCGGGGCGGAGCGCGAAGGAGCGCCTGGCGATCGCGAGCGACCTGCTCGCGGTCCGACGGCAGCTCGCGGCGTTGGTGCTGGAGCGGCTCCGCGAGGTGCCGAGCGCGGCGCTCGCGTCGGTGCGGCGCGCGATCGAGGACTTCGAGCTCGCAGCGCAGAGCCGTGACGTCGCGCGCGTGGCGGCCGCGGATCTCGACGTGCTCGCGGCGCTGCTCGCGGTGACCGAGAGCCCCGTGCTCCAGCTCTGCGCGAGCCCGGTCGCGAACGTGCTCGCGGAGCTGCCGGAGCTGCGCGACGCGATCTACGCGGAGCCGCAGACGAACGTGATGGCGTACCGCGCGCTGCTCGCGGCGCTGGAGCTTCCGCGCACCAAGCGACCGAGCGCGGACCAGCTCGCCGTGATCCTGGCGGAGCGCGACCGCGTGACGCTCGCGCGGCTCGCCGAGCGCTGAAGTCGGTGCGCGCCGCTTCACGAACGAAGGCTCTTGCGCGCTCACCTCACGAACGAAGGCGAACCCCGACCGAGCCGCCCGCTTCGCCTCACGAACGAAGCCCCCTCGACCGAGACCACCCGCTTGGCTTCACGAACGAAGCTCTCTCCGACCGACCTCTGCGCACCTCTCGATCGCACCTCACGACCGAGCGCCGTCCGAAACTGGAGCCCCGATGTCCGAGATCCCGATGCACGCGAGCTTGCTCCTCTTCCCCCGCGCGATCGCGCGCAGCCTCGAGCGCGTGCGTGGGAGCGGCCTCGTGGCCGAGCACGAGGTCCCGAACCTCTGGCAGATCCAGCTCGGCGTGCTGCGCATGTGGCATCGCGTCTTCACGCGACCCGAGAGCATCGGCATGTGCACGGAGTTCGAGCCGCGTCGGACCTGGCGCGCGCGGCTCTTCCTCTCGCGGCCGCTGCGGTTTCCGTTCCTTCTCGCGGAGCGCGCGGTGCATCCGCTCGACTTCAGCGGCCTCGCGAGCTCGCCGGAGCGCGTGGTGCGGCACCTGCTCGGCGCGCACCACGACGGCGTGCAGTTCCACTACGACCTCGAGCTGCTCGAGCTCGATCCGACGCGTCTGCTCGAGGTGCGCGACGAGGCGCGCGCGATCGTCGAAGGCACGCACCCGCGCGGCGAGTACCTGCGCGACCTCGTGGTGTACGAGCGCTACCACGAGAACCTGCTCGCGGCGGTCGAAGCCTTCCTCGCGGGTGAGCTGAAGGTCCCGCCGGCGCAGGAGAACGATCCCGACATCGTCTTCGCAGCGTACCTGCGGTGGTGCGCGCGGCAGCCGACGACGCCGGCCGAGACGTGGCGCGCGTTCCGCGAGGGTCGCTTCACGATCGAGCGTGGGTTGGTCGACGAGGCGAGGTCGCCGACGGCGGTCGAAGCGCGCGCGGTGGCCTGAAGCGCGCGTGCGCGACCGGAACGAGCCAAATAGAACGGCGCCGCTCCCGGGATGGAGAGCGGCGCCGAGGGTGTGGGGCGGGACAGGGGGTATCCCGCAAAGAGCGGCTGCGATCAGTCGCAGTCGGTCGCGAGCTCGCCGACGAGGCGACGGAGCACGGCGCTCTGGGCTTCGGCGTCGATCGCGTCCGCGCGGATCGCGCAGAGCTTCGTCACGTCCTCGGCCGCCAGGGCGGCTTCGAGCGCGACGATGTACGCGCGGGCGTTGCGGCGGTTCTCGAGGTTGGTCTCCGCGAGCTGGAGCGCGCGGGCGGGATCTTCACCCACGCTCGCGAAGAACTCGGAGCCGTGGTCGAGGAAGGCCTCGAGGTGTCGATCGAGCAGGCGCTCGTAGCGCGCACGCGACTCCTCGACGGAGGCACGCGCTCGCTCGGGATCGCGATCGGCGAGCAGCTCGCCGAGCACACCGTGAGGCTCTGCGTCCGCGGTGCGCGACAGCAGTGCTTCGAGCCGCGCGATCGCGCGGTCGGTCTCACCCGCCTCGACCTCGAGCTCGGCCAGGTGGACGTTCGCGACGACGTACGGAGGCACGCGTCGCACGGCTTCTTCGTAGAGCGCGCGCGCGAGCTCCGGGCGATCCGCCATCTCGGCCCACATCACGCCGCGTTGGAACGCGACCCACGCGAGCGGGAAGGGCGAGACGTCGCGGTAGCTCTCGAGCGCGTCGAGGAACGCTTCGTCGGCTTCTTCGTAGCGTTCGAGCGCCGCGAGCGCGGAGGCGCGCGCGACGTGGGTTCCGTAGCTCGGGTTCGTGCGCACGGCTTCTTCGGCGAGCGCGAGCGCTTCGTCGAGGCGTTCGCCGAGCGACACGAAGAGCGTCACACGATCGAGCGCCACGTCGTCGCCCGCGAGGGCGGCCGCGTCGAGGTGCGTCGCGACGTCCGAGAAGCGGTGCACCGCGGAGGCCACGTCGGCCGCCATGGAGAGCGCGATCGGATCGTTGGGACGCATCGCGAGGGCTTCGTCGGCGAGCTCGGCCGCCACGGCGAAGTCGTCGTACGCGCCGAGGTAGTGCGAGCGCGAGAGGAGCAGACCCACCGCGTCGCGTCGGACCTCGAAGATCTCCGGGCGCCGCGCCACGCTGGCGAGGCGCGCGTCGATCTGCGAGTCGAGGTTGCGGAGCGCGAGCTCTCCGTCCGTGCTCGTGCGCGCGGAGTCGATCACGACGGGCTCGATCGGGGTGGGTTCCACCGGCGTCGGATCGATCGGCGGCGCCGAGGGATCCGAACAGCCGAGCGCGAGCAGGAGCAGCGGTGCGGAGAGCTTGCGCATCACGACCTCACTCCGTGGGCGCCGCGAGGAACGGGAAGACGTTCGGATCGTGTTCGGCGTCGTCTTCGGTGATCGTGTCGTCGACGCCCGTGAGGATGCCGGCGGCGAGCACCGAGTAGCTGCGATCGATCACGTCGTCGTTCGGGGTGCGTCCGCCGCAGCCACCAGCCTCGACGATCTCCAGGACCTCGGCCTCGTAGCCGAGGTAGGTGCCGCACATGCCGCTCGCGGTGTTCACGTAGAGCTGGTCGTCGGCGAGCACGCCCGCGAGGAACGCGTAGCGCTCGTCCGCGCCGTCCGCGCCGAGCTGGTTGCCGCAGACCGTGTCGAGCGAGTCGAGGATCGCGAGGCTGGTGCGGAAGTCGTCCGACCAGGTCGCGGCCCAGGTGCTCGGATCGTCGTCCGAGTTGTACGCGTCCTTGGCGGCGTTGCGCGCGGTGGCGTCGCCGTTGAACGGGTTGTTCAGCGCGGTGTTGATCGCGGGGCGACCCATACGATCGATCTGCGCGCCGAGCGCGGGCGGGTTGCCGGCGCCACGGGGCATCGGATCGACCGGGCCGGCGTCGGTGCCTCCGTCCGGATCCGGATCGGGACCCGAGTCGGGCATCGTCATGCCGGTGTCGGTGCCGGAGTCGACGGGCGGCGTGGGGCCGTCGTCGTCGCCGCAGCCGGTGAACGCGAGGAGGAGAGTGAGGGCGGTGATGGTGCGCATGATCGTCCTCATTCCGCGGCGTGGGTGGAGGCCCAGACACCGAGCACGTCGCCGCCGGTGGTGACGACGTCCTTGTCGAGCTGGACGACGAGCGAGAGCACGTTCTGGCCCGCGAAGGTGTCGCTGGCCGGAGCGCCCGCCATGCCGCGCTGGAGCTGCGTCACGAGAGCGGTCGAGGTCTCGTCGTCGAGGGCGGGGCAGCCGTCCTCGTCGAAGGTGAGCGAGCCGGCGGCCGCGCGAACGGCGGCGACGGTCTCGTTGAAGCCGACGAGCTCGAAGTAGAACGGGTCGTTGCGGAGGCCCGCGAAGACGCGGAGCGCGCCGCTCGTGCTGGTGATGCCAGCCGGGTTCGACGGGTCACCGACGACGTACTCGTCGCCTGCCCAGCACTCGATCGCGTTCTCGTCGTAGAACTTGCAGCGGACGAGCGTCTCCGTCTGCGCCATGCCGTAACCCTCGCTGCTGTTCACGTGGAACGCGTAGACGGTCGAGGTCGGGAACGACATGGAGTCGCCCGCGTCGGGGGCGACGTTGAGGACGAGGTTGACGCGCTCGGCGTCGCTCGTCATCCACGCGTACACGTCGGTGATGTCGGCCGTGGGCTCGGCGCTCGCAGCAGGCGAGTCGAGGTGGTCGGCCGCGAAGGCCGAGCTCGCGAGGCCGACCATCAAGGCGCCTCCGAGCACGGGTTTCCATCGAAGAGATCGAAGCATTCTGAATCCTCCCTGAGGACGGAGCTCGGCCCGCCGTGCACCGAGCGCAGCGGGCTCCCTCCATCGATGGGGGTGGTACGCGCGAGCTTCGGGGTCGGATCGACCGACCGCCGACTTTCGTCCTCGAGGGGCGACGCGCTCAGGCGCGCAGCAGCAGCCCGAGCAGCACCAGCGTCTGGGTTTCGTCGTCGGTGCGTCGTCCGTCGGCGTCGGCGAGGCGATGGGCGAGCTCGCAGAAGAGCACGCGGCTCTCCGGCGCGAGCGCACGCGCCGAGCCGAGGAGATCGTCGCTCGGGGGGGTCTCGAGCCACTCGTCCACCCGCGCGCGCTCGTCGGGGAGCAGGGCGGCCTTCGCGGCCAGCTCGCGCACCAGCGTCGCTTCGCGCTCGTCGAGCTCGTCGTCGACCCACGCGAGGTGCGCGAGCAGCGCGAGGACGCGCAGGCGCTCGCGGCTCGGGAGCTCGGAGAGCTGACGCGCGGGCGGACGCGGGGCGGTCGAGGCTTCGAGCGCGGCGACCTTCGTCATCGCGCGATCGAGCGCGAAGCGGCGCGCGTGCTCGGTGAGCGGCGCGCCCGCCTCGATGAGCCGCAGGACGAGCGTCTCGTCGCCACGAAGGATCGCAGCCGCGAGCGCGCTGCCGTCGAGGGCGAGCTTGCGATCGACGAGCACCTCGATCACCGCGTCGTGCCCTTCTGCGATCGCGAGCGCGAGGGCGTGACGACCCCACTCGTCGCGCTCGTCTGCCGGAGCGCCGCGATCGAGCAGGCGCGCCACCGATCGGGTCGCGCCGTGACGTGCGGCGAGCCGCAGCGACGCGCCCGTCGCGCGACCCGCGAGCAGCGCGTCGACCACGTCGATCGCGTCGACCTCGAGCGCGGCGCGGAAGGCTTCGTCACGCGTCGTCGCGTCGAGCGTGCGCAGGTCCACGAAGACGCTCGCGTCGTTGGTGCGGGCGGCCGCGATCCACCAGCCTCGATCTCGATCCGTCACGCGTGTGTCTTGCGGTGGTCGGAGGGCCTTCGTCAACCGCGACGATCAGCCTGCGCTCGAGCTCCCGTGGCTCGATGCGCCGAAGTGTGCGGTCAGCGCGTCGATGAACGCGCGCGTCGCGGGCGGCACGAAGCGGGTCGGCGGCTGCAGCACGTGCACGTCGACGTAGCTGCCGCGCGTCCAGGCTTCGAGCACGCGCACGACCTGACCGCGCTCGAGCTCGGTGTCGAAGAAGTACGGAAAGGAGTGCGCGATGCCGAGCCCGCGCATCGTGGCGGCCCAGAGCACCGCGTTGCTGTTGGTCGTGAGCGAGCCTTTGGTGCTCACCAAGAAGGGCGCGCCGGACTCGGGATCCACGAAGCTCCAGTCGCGCGACGGGTAGCTGAGGCAGTCGTGATCGACGAGCTCCCGCGGGTGCGTGGGAGTACCTCGAGCTTCGAGGTACTTCGGGGACGCGTAGAGCTCGCCGTGAAAACGAAAGAGGTGCCGCACGAGCATGCTCGTGTCGGGGAAGCGCTCGTGCGGGAGCTTGCCCGCGACGAAGACGTCGAAGTCCTCCGCGAGGTGCGCGATCGGATCGGAGACGATCTCCACCTCGAGGCGCACGTCGCGGTGGGCCTCGAGGAACGCGGGGATCACGCCGTGCTGGACGCCCGCGCTCGCGAAGTAGGTCGGCATCAGCACGCGCAGCCGACCGCGCGGCTCCTCGACCGCTTGTTGGAGCCGCGCCTCCGCCTCCGCGACCAGGCGCGGCAGGTGACGCACCTCTTCGTAGAAGTGTTTGCCGGCGTCGGTGAGCGCGAGCTTGCGCGTCGTCCGCACGAGCAGTTGCACCGCGAGCCGCTCTTCGAGCGCCGACACGCGCTTGCTCACCACCGAGGTCGAGAGCCCGAGCCGCTGCGCCGCCGCGCCGAAGCCGCCGCGCGCGACGACCTCCACGAACGCGACGACGTCGTCGAGCGATGCGCTGTCCCGGCTCACGCGCGGGACTCTCGCAGGCGCGGGGCAGAGAGCCAAGCGGGCACACGAGGGACCGGTGCGCGAAGCGCGGACCCTCGTGATCGTGATCGTCGACGTGGTCGTGGTCGGCGACGTGAACGGCGACGTACGATCACGCCGATCGAGCACGAAACCCGATCGGCGCGAACGATCGATCCGCTCAGCGCGCGACGATGCGCACGCGGTGGTTGCTCGAGTCGACGATCACCACGCGGCCGTCCGCGAGCACGACGAGGTCGGTGGGGCCGAAGAAGCGGGCCTCCGTGAGCGCGTCGCCGTCCTGGAAGCCCGAGACGGGGGTCCCACCCGCGGAGAGCGTGCCCGCGAAGGTCTCCACCGTCGCGAGATCGGTGGTGATCGAACGGATGAGGTTGTTCGAGTTGTCGGCCACGAGCAGCACGCCGCCCACACCGATCGCCATCCCGCGCGGTCCGTTGAAGCGCGCGTCGAACGCGGCGCCGTTCGTGGTGCCGGAGCTCGAGAAGTTCTGGCAGAGGCCCGCCACGCGCGAGACGTTGCCGCCCGTGATGCGTCGAACGCAGTTGTCGGTGCCGGCGACGAAGATCGTGCCGCCCGCGCGGAGCACACCGAAGGGCTGGTAGAGGCGTGCGCTCGCGACGGGCGCGTCCGCGTGGCCCGGGCTGCCGTCGCCGACGAACGAGGTCACCTCGCCGGTGGCGGTGACGCGGCGAAGGGTGTGGTTCCCCTCGTCGGCCACGAGCAACGAGCCGTCCGCGTCGAAGACGATGCCGCGCGGCCGGTTGAAGCGCGCCGCCGTGCCGAGGCCGTTCATGTACCCACTGTCGCCGGTCGGGCTGCCCGCGAGGCGCGTCGCGACGCCGCCCTCGATGCGCCAGATCGAGTGGTTGGAGCGATCCGAGACCCAGAGCGCCCCGTCGCTCGCGACCGCGACGTCCCACGGGCCGGAGAGGGGCGCGCCCGCGAAGACGGTGGTGACGACCCCCCCGCTCGTGACGCGGCGGATGGCGCGGTTGTCCTGATCGGCCACGAGGATCGATCCGTCGGCGTCGATCGCGAGGCCGGTCGGGGTGCGGAAGCGCGCTGCCGCCCCGGTGCCGTCCGTGGAGCCCATCATGCCGTCGCCCGCGAGGGTCGAGACGCTCCACGCGCCGGTGCTCGGCTCGGTCACGGTGACGGTCGCGCTCGCGCTCACGCTCGGATCCGCGACGCTCGTCGCCGTGACCGTGACCGCGCCCGCGACGTCCGGCGCGGTGAAGACGCCGCCGTCGATCGTCCCCGCGCTCGCGCTCCAGGTCACGCTCGTGTCCGCCGCACCCATCACGGTCGCGGTGAAGGTCTGCATCGCGCCCGTCTCGAGCGTGACCTCCATCGGCATCACCGCGACGGTGACCGCGACGACCTCGCCCGCGCAGAAGGTCGAGGTGCGGCAGATCCGGGGCGTGCCGCTGCACTCTCCGCCCGAGCACTCCTCGGCGCCGGAGCAGCTCTCGCCGTTCGCCTTGCGCGCGGTGCACTCGCGCGTGCCCAGCAGATCGCAGTAGCCGTCGGTGCACTCTCCGAGGATGTCGAAGCCCGGGCTCGCGCAGGTCTCTCCGTTGTCGAGCGGGGTGGTCGCCTCCGCTTCGCAGCGGCCTTCGTCGTTGCAGTAGAGGCCGGTCGCGCAGAGGAGCAGCGGGATCGAGCCGTACGCGCAGCGCTCGCCGACGCCCGCGGCCTCCGCGCAGGTGCCGACCGCGCCGGCGATGGGGAACGCGCAGTCGTCCTCGCCGGGGGCGCGGTAGCAGCAGAACGCGACGTCGGGATCACACGTGCCGTAGAAGCCGGCCCCGAGGCCGTCCGAGATCGGATCGCACGCGTCGCCCTCGGTGCGCGTGCGCTCGAACATGCGCCGCTGCGACTCGCCGCCGTTGGGCGCCACGAACGCGAGGCACTCGCCGTCGAAGAGGCGGGTCGCCATCTCCGCGCCGCACTCGGCCTCTTCGAGCTCCGCGAGGCACGCGTCGAGCTCGCTCTCCACGAAGTCGACCTCGCCGGCCGAGACCGCCTCGACCCAGTCGCCGAAGGGACGGATCGCGTAGATCTCGGCGAGCACCTCGCTGCACTGCTCTTCGGTGAGCGTCGCCTCGGGCGGCACGCGATCGCGGAAGCTCTCGAAGGTCTCGCTCTCCACGATGGGCGAGAAGAACTGCGTCATCGCGGTCTCGTCGCAGCAGCGCACGAGGCCGGCGCAGACCGCGGTGGCCGCTTCGTCGATCAAGGTCGAGAGGCGCGCGGGCGGCACGAAGGCGTCGGCTCCTCCGTCCATCGGCGCGTCCGTCGCGGCGTCGTCCATCGGCGCGTCCGTGCCGCCGTCCATCGCCCCGTCGGGCATCGTGGCGTCGAGACCCGAGTCGTCCCCGGCATCGAGCTCCGGGCGATCGTCGTCACCGCACGCGAAGAGAACAACCACCCCGAACACCGCGATCCATCGCGCGCCGCGCATGCGGACCTTCCTTCTCGACGCAGCCGCGCCGTCTGTCAGGACTCTCGCGCGCGCGACACCCCACGCTCGCGATCGAGGGTCACGCCTGGGAGCGACCCGAACGATCGAGGATGAACGGCACATCGCGAGCGACAACGGCGGGTTCGGAGAAGGACTGTTTCTGAAACGGGAGCTGCTGCGTGAGGGTCCGCAACTGATTGCGTTTTCGAGGGATGTTTCGCTCAGCTCGCCGGTCCGCGGTCCACCTCTGCCGCCCGCTCGGCGGACGCGAGCAGCTTGCGCAGCGCGCGGCCGAGCGCGTCGGGGGCGAACGGCTTCTGGAGGAAGCTCGATTCGCCCGGGGGGATCCCGTCGAAGAGCGAAGGATCGTCCGTGTAGCCGGACATGAAGAGGATCGGCGTCCCGGGCCGCAGCGCTCGCACGCGTTCGGCGAGCTGACGACCCCCCATGCGCGGCATCACCACGTCGGTCACGAGCGCGTGGATCTTGCCCTCGTGGGCCGCGAGCAGCTCGAGCGCCGCGACGCCGTCGCTCGCCGAGAGCACCACGTAGCCGAGCCCTTCGATCACCCGGCCCACGAGCGCGCGCACCGTCGGCTGGTCCTCCGCGAGCAACACCGTCTCGGTGACGATCGGGCGCGGCAGCGGCGGGGGAATCGAGGACGGCGCGGGCCGCTCGTCCGTCAGCGGAAGGAGCACGACGAACGTGGACCCACGACCGACCTCGCTCTCGACCGAGAGATCGCCGCCGTTGCGCTTCACGACCCAGTACGCGGTCGAGAGGCCGAGCCCGGTGCCGCGGCCGACCTCCTTGGTGGTGAAGAAGGGCTCGAAGACGCGCGCCTTCGTGGCGGCATCCATGCCGTGCCCGTCGTCGGTGACGCGAATCCGTACGAAGGATCCCGGGGTGAGCCCGTCGCGCGCCTTGCAGTAGGCCGCCGAGAGCTCGGTGACCTCGGTCTCCACCTCGATCGTTCCCCCGTCCGGCATCGCGTCACGGGCGTTGACCACCAGATTCAAGAGCACTTGCTCGAGCTGTCCGGGGTCCATCTTCACGTACGAAGGCCTCGAGGCGATCGAGAGCTTCAGGTCGATGTCCGCCCGAATCAATCGTCGCCACAGCACGCCCGAGGCTTCGATCTGGTGGTTCACCGCCAGCACGACCGGGCGCGTGACGTGTTTTCGGCTGAAGCCGAGGAGCTGTCGCGTGAGCTCGGCCGCGCGCGCCACCGCCTCGGCGATCGCGCGCAGGGATTCGCGCACCGAGGCCCGCGCGTCCGGGTCGGGGTCGTCGAGCTTGACCCCCGCGAGCTCGCCCGCGCTGCCGATGATCATCAGGAGGTTGTTGAAGTCGTGCGCGATGCCGCCGGAGAGCCGCCCGACCGCCTCCATGCGTTGCGCGCGCGCGAGCGCTTCTTCCAGCGTCCGCCGCTCGCTGACGTCCACTTGGATGATCACGAACTCCGTCACGTGACCCGTCTCGTCGTGCACCGGCGTGACGTGCAGGACACCCCGGTACGTGGTGCCGTCCTTGCGGTAGCAGAGCAGCTCGATCGAGCAGACGCGGCCCGCGGTGAACGCCTCGTCGATCTCGCGGATGGCGTCGGTGTCGGTGTCCTCTCCGACCAAGAAGTGCCAACTTCTCCCGTCGACTTCGTCGAGGGTGTATCCGGTCGTCCGCTCGAGGCTCGGGTTCGCGTAGATGACGGGGTTGTCGGGGAGGTTCGGGTCGGTGATGAGGATGCCTTGGGAGACCGAGTGCATCGCACGATCGCGAAGGCGCAGGGCCCGCTCCGCGCGGCGGATGTCGCTGGTGTCCCAGAAGCTCGCGCGACACTCGGATCCCTGCGCGCCCGGGACACCCTCGAGGCGCAGGCTCCGCTCGCGGCCGTCGCGGAGCGCGAGGTCGCGGCTCGCCGGCATGCCCGTGTCGAGGATCTCTCGGAGCATCTCGTGGAGGTTGCCGCGTTCGGCCTCGGCCACGAACATCCCGAGGCGCTTGCCGGTGAGCTGCTCCGCGTCCGCGCCCAAGAGCGAAGCGCCCGTGACGTTGAGGTCCGAAATCGTCCCTTCGCGGTCGAGGGTCACGTACCCCGCCGGCGCGAAGTCGTAGAGCTCGCGGTACCGCTCGCGTTCGGCCGCGAGCTTCGCGTTCGCCTCGCGCAGCTCTTCGAACTGCATCTCGAGCTCGATCTGGTGCACCTCGAGCTCGTGGATGAGCCGGAGCGCTTCGGCCTCGGTGGGGGCTCGGCGTGGCCCCGCCGCGCGCGCGTTCCAGGCCGCCTCCGCGCGCCTCCGGAGCTCGCTCGCGTCGCGGACGCTCGTGTCTTCGTCGGTCATGGTGTCTTTCGGGGGGTCGTCGCCGCTTCGGGTTCGTCTTCGAACGTTCGCGCGCGTCCGCGCAGCGTGCGCTCGAGCCGCTCGCGGAGGTCCGCGAGGGCCGCGGCGTCCGGGTTCGTCTCGAGGACCGACTGGACTTCGTGGAGGGCTCGCTCGAGCCGCTGGGACTCGGTCGTCTCGTTGAAGGTGAGCACGAGGCCGTCGACGCCGCCGTCGTGGGTCCGATACGGCATGATGCGCACGGAGTACCAACGCCGATCGCGGGTCGCGACCTGCTTCTCGACCACGACCAGGGTGCGGAGGACCTCACGCGCGTCGTCGGCCAAGCTCGGGTAGTCGAGGATGGTCGCGAGGTCGGTCACCGGGCGGCCGAGGTCGGTCGCGATCAGGCGGATGAGCTCCGCGGCCTGCGAGGTGAAGCGACGCACGCGGAGGTTGGCGTCGAGGAAGAGCGTGGCGATGCGCGTGCTGTCGAGGAGGTTCGCCATGTCCGTCCCCGCGAGCGCGAGCTCGGAGAGCTTCGCTTCGAGCTCGTGGTTCACGGTCTGGAGCTCTTCGTTCATCGACTGCAGCTCTTCCTTCGACGACGTGAGCTCTTCGTTGGCCGATTGAAGCTCCTCGTTGGTCGCTTGGAGCTCCTGGTTGGCCGATTGAAGCTCCGCGCGCGAGATCTGCATCTCGACCCGCGCGATGCGCAGCTCCTCGCGCGCCGCGTGGAGCTCTTCGGTCGAGACGAAGCCGCCGTCGGTCGCGGTCGTCTCTTGCCGGCCAGGGACCACGATCACGTCGGAGAAGACGACGAGCACGCTGCCAGCGAGGTCGGCGTCCAGGAGCGGCTGGAACGTCACGCGGACGCGCTGGCCTCCCGTCTCGTCCTCGAGCGCGCCTTCGACCACCACCACGCTCTTCTCGCGGACCGCGCGGCGAAAGCCGTCCGTCACCGGCCCCGCGAGCCCGCCGCGCACCATGGCGAAGAGGTTCCAGTTGGCGCGGCCGACCGCGGGCTCGAGGTACTTCCCGGTCTTCCCGCTGATGTAGAGGATGTCGCCTTCGCTGCCGGCCAACACCGCGGCGGGCGAGAAGCGCTGCAGCAAGAGGCGGTCGACCTCGCTCTGCTGCGAGTGAGTCGGCATCGTGAGCGGGGGCGGCGGGGTCACGGAGCGCGCCGTGAAGACGGCGGGGAGCTTGCGCACGTCGAGCCGATCCGAACGCTCGAGGCGTCGGTAGATCGAGTGCCGCCCCTCGACCGGGGCGAAGAGGTCGGTCGCGGGTCCGATGGTCTCGGCGGTCCCGAGGACGAGGTAGCCGCCGGGACGGAGGCTGTAGTGGAACAGAGGAAGGAGTTGGCGCTGGAGCTCCGGTGCGATGTAGATGAGCAAGTTGCGACAGCACAGCACGTCCAGGCGCGTGAACGGCGGATCCATCACGAGGTTCTGAGGTGCGAAGACCACCAGATCGCGGATCTCGCGCTTCACGCGATAACCGTGCTTCTCCTCCACGAAGAATCGTGAGAGGCGCTCCGGAGAGACGTCGTCGGCGATGTCGGAGGCATACCAGCCGACGCGTGCGCGCTCGATCGCGGCGGGATCGAGATCGGTCGCGAAGACCTCGAGCCACGCGGTCAGGCCGAGGCGCGCGACGGTCTCCTTGAACGTGATCGCGAGGGTGTATGCCTCTTCGCCGGTCGAGCACCCGGCGACCCAGGCGCGCAGCGTGGTGCCGCTCGGTCTGGACGCGAGCAGCGCGGGGAAGACCTCGGCGGCGAGCTGTTCCCAGACCGCGGGATCGCGGAAGAAGCTGGTGACGCCGATCAAGAGCTCGTGGAAGAGCAGGTCGGTCTCGTTCGGGTTCGACTCGAGATGTCGTTCGTACTCGTCGAGCGATTGGATGCGATGTAGCCGCATTCGACGGCGGACGCGACGCGCGATGGTGCTGCGTTTGTACTGCAGGAAGTCGTGGCCGGTCTGCGTGCGGACCACGCGGAGGATCGGCTCGAGGCCGGCTTCGTCGAGCTCGGGGCTGTCGTCGTCCTCGTCGCGTGAGCCCGCGAAGTCGCGAATGCGGGCGTACAGCACCTCCGGCGGCGCCACCACGTCCGCGAGCTCGGCGGCGATCGCGCTGCGCGGCATCGCGTCGAACTTCGCGGAGGCGGGCTCCTGGACGAACGTGACCCCGCCGTGCTCACGAATCGCACGGAGCCCGGAGGTGCCGTCGGCGCCCATGCCGGAGAGGACCACGCCCACCGCACGCTCGCGGCGCTCGTGGGCGAGGGAGCGGAAGAAGAGGTCGATGGTGGGCCGCGCTCCGGCGCGCGGCGCGGGCTCGTGAAGGTGCAGCACGCCGTCGTCGATCGTCACGTCGCGGTCCTTCGGGAGCACGTAGACGTGGTCGGCCTCGACGACGGTGCCGTGCTCGATCGCCACGACCGGCAAGGCGGAGCACCGCTGGAGCAGCTCCACCAGCATGCCTTCGTAGGTGGGATCGAGGTGTTGGACGACGACGAACGCGTCTCCGCTCGTCGCGGGCACGGCCGCGAAGAAGCGTTCGAGCGCCTCGAGCCCTCCCGCGGAGGCTCCGATGCCGATGACTCTCAACACGCCTGCTCCTCCGTGGGATCGACCCCACCTCACGACACCGCTTCACGACACCGCTTCACGACACCGCTTCACGACACCGCCTCACGACACCGCCTCACGACACCGCATCACGACACCGCATCACGACACCGCATCACGAGCCTGCGTCGCTGACGACGACACGGCATCACATCACCGCGTCCAGTCACTGCGTTTTCGCGCAGCGCACGCTTCAGGACGATCCTGGGCGACGCCCTTCGCCCCCAAAGAGTCACGACGACCCGACGCGAGCGCTCCGAGCGGGGTACGTACACACGCTACACCCGTCCGCTCATGGGGTCCATGGTTCTCGACGAAACGCAGAATCGGCGCGAAATAGCCGTGATTCTCGTCGTCCGTGGACCGCCCGACAGATGCCGATTCGGCCGACGAAGCATCCGGTTCTCCGACCGAAGATCTCCGGAACGAAACGCAGTTCCTTCGTGGAAGAGAAGACGAGAGACGAACACGGGCGCCCCCGGAGGAGCGCCCGCGATCACGGCTCCGCGCGTGCGATCAGCTCGGCATCCGGCCCGGAGAGACGGTGGTGCCCTCGTGGAAGCCGAGGCCCTTCTCCGCCATCGAGACGAGCAGCGGCGCGGGGGCGAAGCGTTTGCCGACCGTCTGCTCGTAGTGCCGGAGGCGTCGCACGATCTCCTTCGCGCCGACGGTGTCGACGAAGCGGAACGGACCGCCGCGGAAGGGCGGGAAGCCGAGTCCGAAGATCGCGCCGATGTCTCCGTCGCGCGCGGAGCGGAGGATGCCCTCTTGGAAGCAGAGCGCGGCCTCGTTGACCATCTGCAGCGTGCAGCGCCACGCGACGTCGTCCGCGCTCACGCTCGTGTTGTCGGGTTTGACGCCGAGCACGGTGTAGACCGACTCGTCGACGCCCTTCTTCTCGCCCCCGTAGAGGTAGAAGCCCTTGCCGTTCTTGCGACCCTTGCGATCGTCGGCGATGAGCTTCTCCATGCCCTTCGGCGCGGCCATGCGATCCCCGAAGGCTTCGAGCATCACCTTGCCGACCTTCGCGCCGACGTCGATGCCGACCTCGTCGGTCAGCTTGATCGGGCCGACCGGGAAGCCGAAGTCGAGCATCGAACGATCGATCGTCTCGATCGCGACGCCCTCCGCGAGCAGGTGCGCGGCTTCGTTCATGAGCGGCGCGAGGATGCGCGTCGTGTAGAAGCCCGGGCCGTCGTTGACGACGATGACGGTCTTGCCCTGCTTCTTGCCGAGCTCCACGCACGTCGCGGTCGCCTCGTTCGAGGTCTGCGGCGTCACGACGATCTCGAGGAGAGGCATCTTGTGGACGGGACTGAAGTAGTGCATCCCGAGCACGTTCTCGGGGTGCGCGCTCGCCTCGGCGATCTTCGCGATCGGAATCGACGAGGTGTTCGAGGCGAAGATCGCGTTCGGATTCCCCTTCTCCACGTCGCGGACCATCGTCTGTTTGAGCGCGAGATCCTCGAAGACCGCCTCGATCACGACCTCACACGCCGAGAAGCCCGAGTAGTCGGTGGTGCCAGTGGTCAGCGTCATGAGCTGATCGGCGTCCATCCGGTTCATGCGCTTCTTCTTCACGCGCTCGTCGACGATCTCGCGCACGTACTTCAGGCCCGCGAGGATGCCCTTGGCGTCGCGATCCTTGAGGCGCACGGGGGTCTTGGCCTGCGCGGTCGTCACGTACGCGATGCCCGCGCCCATCAGGCCGGCGCCGAGCATGCCGACGTGGGTGACCGCGCGCGGCTTGGCGTCCGGGTCGTTCGTGCCGTTGTCTTTCTTCAGCGCCTGGGTGGCGAAGAAGATCGAGCGCAGCGCCTTCGACTCCGGGCTCATCACGAGCTCGCCGAAGGCCTTGGCCTCCGCGTCGAGCCCGCCTTCGAGGCCCTTCTCGAGGCCGGCCTTCACCACGTCGAGGATGCGATCCTGCGCCGGGTAGTTGCCGCGGGTCTTCTTGTGCAGCGCCTTGCGGGCCTCTCCGAAGAGCACCTTGCGTCCGAGCGGGTTGTGCGCGAGCGCGAGCTCCGCGAGGGCCTCCTTGTCACCGAGCTGCTCGAAGAAGGAAGGCGGCTTCTTGTGGTGGCCTTCGTTCGCGAGCTTCTCCGCGTGCTTCACCGCGACGTCGAGCAAGATCGCGGCCGGCACGACCTCGTCGACGAAGCCGAGCTTCTTGGCTTTCTTTCCGTCGACCTGCTTGCCGGTCAGAAGCAGATCCAGAGCCGCCTGCACACCGATCGACGCCGGAAGTCGCTGCGTGCCGCCCGCGCCGGGGAGCAGGCCGAGCTGACACTCGGGCAGACCGAGCTTGGTCTTGTGCGAGTCGCTCGCGACGCGCGCGTGGCAGGCGAGGGCGACCTCGAGGCCGCCGCCGAGGCAGGCGCCGTGGATGGCGGCGACGACCGGCTTCGAAAAGTCCGCGATGCGGTTCATCGCGCGCTGCCCGTCGCGCGAGAGCTTCTCCGCGTCGGCGGCCGACGTGCACGCGTCGAGCATGTCGATGTTCGCGCCGGCGATGAAGGAGTCCTTCTTGCCGGAGGCGAAGACGATCGCCTTGACCGACGCGTCCTTCTCGAGGTGCGCGAAAGCCTCCGCGAACTCCTGCGTGAAGTCCTCCTTGAGGGTGTTCATGGACTCGCCGGGGACGTCCATGATCAGGATCGCGACGTCGCCGCGACGGTCGATGCG
>JALOQC010000410.1 GCA_025453555.1 Myxococcota bacterium
ACGCTCTGCGAGTCGCCGTGACGCACCGCGCCGACCACCGACGAGAACCACGCGTAGCCCGACTGCGCGAGCTCCACGTTGCCGACGTCGTCGGGGAGCTGGAGCGCGCCGCTGCCGCCCGCGGGCTGACCGACGTGGTGGTGCAGCACCTCCTCGGTGCGGGCCGAGATCTGCACCACGCCTTTGCGCCGCGTCTGGCCACCCTCGGTCACGCGCACCGCGACCCACGCGGTCTCGTCGTCGTTCACGCCGACAAAAGGCAGCGACACGATCGTGACGTTCGGCGCGAGCGTGCCGGTCTCGGTGGCCACGCCCTCCGCGGTGCCCTCCGCGAGCGTGGTCGGCGTGCCCGCGCCGAGCAGGCGGCGCTCCACCACCAGCGTCCAGCCGTCGCCTTCGCGGCGGTAGAGACGAATCGCCGAGGGATCCGTGGGGACGGTGGCCGCGAGGTAGAGCCCGCGCGACGCCGCGGCGATCGCCCACGCGCGCACGCCCTCGGGCGTCGCGACCGGCACGAACGCGTCGTCCTGCCAGCGCCCCACCCGTCCGAGCGTGTCGATCGTGTGCACGCGGCCGCGCTCGTCCGCCGCGATCTGCAGGTCGCGCTCGTCGACGAGCGACTGGCTGCTCCGTCGCGCGCCCACGCCGCTCGCGTCGAGCGTGGCGAGCCCGCGGTTGCGATCCGCGATCACCACGCGCGCGCCGACGGTCTTGGCGAAGCTCGCCGCGCTCGCGACGCGCGCGAGGTGCTCGATGCCGAAGCCGGGCGCCGCGACGGTCGGTGCGTTCGGAGGCACCGACGCGAGCGACACCGGATCGCGGCGCTCGACGACGCCCTCCGCGGGCGGGCGACCGAGCCCCGCGCGGTAGGAGAGCGCCGGGCGATGCGGACCCCGCGAGAGCGCGCGCAGCGGAACGCCGGTCGAGCGCGCGGCCTCGCGGATCGCGAACGCGTGCTCGTCCGTGATCAGGATCGCGTCCGCCCCGAGGCGCGCGAGACCGATCGGGCGCGGGTCGAGCTCGGGCACCGTGTAGGTGGTCCAGCGCTCGCCGTCGAAGAAGACGATCCACGCGTCGCTCGGGCTCTGCACCAGCGCGATCGCGCGACCGCTCCCCGCCGGCACCACGCCGCGCACGTAGCCGCCCGGCAGCCCGCCCGTCTCGCCGTGCTCGCGGATCACGTCGCCTTCGACGTAGAGCAGCCCGCGCGTGGTGCCGACCCAGAGGTGCTCCTCCGGGGTCGTCCAAATCCCGGTGCACGCGAAGGGCTCGCCGAAGGTCGTCCACCCTTCGTCGGCGGCCGACCGAGAAGCTTCGTCGGCCGCTGACCCGGCCGACCGAGAAGCTACGAGGCGGTGCACCGCGAGCCCCGTCGCGCCGCACGCGTAGGTGACACCGGTGGAGAGCGACGTGAGCGCGACGAGCTCGCCGACCGGAGCCGTGCCCATCGGCTCGAGCGCCGCGCCGCGCATGCGCACGATGCCGGCCGCGGTGCCGACGAGCAGCGCGCCGTCGGAGGTGGCGGCGAGCGCGCGCACGTCCGGCGAAGGCAGCCCGTCGAGCACGCGGGTCGGAGCGGGGTCGCCCTCCGCGAAGAGCAGCACGCCGCGATCGGTCGCGGCCGCGAGCGCGCCGCTCACCTCCGTCACGTCGCGCACGTCGTCGAGATCGTGGATCGCGTCGACCTCGCGCGTGAGACCGCCGACCTGGAGGGTGGCGCTCGGCGTGGTGGAGACACGCAGGCCGCTCGGGGAGCAGGACGCGAGGACGAAAGCGAGAAAGAAGAGGCGTTTCATGGGCGCTCGAATCACAAGAGAGAGTCTCGGAGGAGGCGAAGGGATCTCGCGGAGAGTCGAGGTTCGACGCGACGAATCTCGGATGAACGTGGATGCTCGGCGGCGTGCGCCGTCGCTCAGGCGGTCTTCGCCTCCAGCCACTCGATCACGGGAGTCTCGCAGCTTCGACCCGCGAAGCGCGACATCTGCTGGATCCCGGTGGGGCTCGTGACGTTCACCTCGGTGAGCTTGCCGCCGATCACGTCGAGGCCGACGAAGAAGAGCCCGTCCGCCCGCAGCTTCGGGGTCACGGTGGCGACGATGTGCCGGTCGGCGTCCGTGAGCTCGGCCGGCTTCACGCTCCCGCCCACGTGGATGTTCGAGCGCACGTCGTCCTTCTGCGGCACGCGCAGGATCGCGCCGAGGATCTGCCCGTCGATCAGCAGGATGCGTTTGTCGCCCTCGGTGACCTCGGGGATGAACGACTGCACCATCGCGAGCCGCTTGCCGAGCCGCGTGACGTGCTCGACCAAGCCGTTGAAGTTCTTGTCGCCGTCGAGCAGCGCGAACACGCCTTCGCCGCCGTGACCGTCGACCGGCTTGATCACCGCGCGCCCGCCGACCTCCGCCACGAACTCCTTGATGCGCGCCTTGTTCGCGCTCACGAGCGTGCGCGGCGTCAGCTCCGGGAAGTGACACGCGTAGAGCTTCTCGTTCGCGTCGCGCAGGCCGCGCGGATCGTTGACGACCAGCGTGCGCTCGCCGCGCAGGCGTTCGAGCACCAGCGTGAGCCAGAGGTAGTCGGAGTCGAACGGCGGATCCTTGCGGATCAGTACCGCGTCGATCGTGGCGCCGACGTCGACGCGCTCCGGCTCGCCGAGCAGGATCGGCGCTTCTTTCACGCGCTGCATCGTCGCGCGCCGCACGGTCGCGAAGACGCGTCCGTCGGTGAGCTCGAGGTCCGACGCGAGCGCGTGGTCGACGCGGTGTCCGCGCGTCTGGGCTTCGAGCATCAGAGCAAACGACGTGTCGGCGTCGACCTGCACGGTCGAGACCGGATCCATCACGACGAGGACGCGCATCGAGGATGCGGGTAGCACCGCCGGGCACCGCCGGACAAGGGCGAGCGTCCGCGTGGAAGCGTGAGACGATGGGCTCGTCGCTCGGGGGGTGGCACGCTTTCGATGTCTCGCGCGCGCAGAATCACCCTCCGCATCGGTCCGCCGAACAGCACCCCGCGACGCGGCGACGTCCCAGACGTGGTGTACGCGCTGGCGGCCGGCTACACCCTCGGCGAGATCCGTCAGTGGGCGGGCGAGCCGGTCTCGGGCGAGCTCGACGTGCGTCGGCAGCTCGCGCTTCGTCGCGTGCTCGGGCGTTGACGCACCCGTCACTTCGCCAAGCGTTCGACCCCGGATCGACTTCGCAAGCCGCGCGGCGCGTGCCACGCTCCGGCTTCCGTGTCGCTCGCCGCTCCTCGCACGACGCCTGCGCCTCCGCCCACGTTGCAGACGTTCGCGCCGGGCGACTTCGAGCCCACCGCGCACTTCTACGATCGCGTGCGCAACGCGCAGCTCCATCCGCTGGTGCGCAACTTCCTCCAGCTCGGCAACCACCGCATCGCCGAGCGCTACGTGCACCTGCACCCCGAAGCCAAGCGCGACGGCGTGACCTCGCTGCTGCAGAGCCCGCCCAAACACTTTCGTTGGGGTGGCGCGGACCTCTTCCTCGCCACGAGCGAGCGCGGCTACCGGCAGATGGTGGTCATCGAGACCAACTCGTGTCCGTCGGGCCAGAAGTCGATGCCGCTGGTCGACGAAGCGGACGAGCACGCTGGCTACCGCACGCTCGTCGCGGGCGCGTTCCTGCCGCTCCTCGACGACAAACGAAAGCTCGCGACGGGCGGGCTCGCGGTGCTCTACGACAAGAACCCGATCGAGGCGTCCGGCTACGCGGCCACCCTCGCGGATCTCACGGGCGAGCCGGTGCACCTCGTTCCCTGCTTCGTGGGCGACGACGATCCGTGCTGGCGCTTCGACGACGGAACGCTCGAGGTGCGCCTGGAGAACGGCTGGCAGCCGATCCGCGCCGCGCTGCGCTACGTGACGCAGCGCCCGTGGACGCGCATCGCGCCGATCACCAAGACGCTGATCTTCAACCCCGTGCTCGCGTGTCTCGCGGGCGGTCGCAACAAAGCGGTCGCCGCGAAGGCCTACGATCTCTTCAACGCCGACGCGCGCATCGAGGGGCTCAAGCTGCGCACGCCCGAGACGATCTGGGACGTGTCGCGCAACGAGGTGCCGCTCTGGGTGCAGCGCATGGGCGGCGTGGCGGTGGTGAAGAACCCGTACAGCAACGCCGGCCAAGGCGTGTACACGATCACGAGCCAGCACGAGCTCGACGCGTTCATGGCGAGCGATCAGCGCTACGACCGCTTCATCGTGCAAGCGCTGATCGGAAACCTGCGTTGGAGCAGCCACGGTCGACAAGGTCGGCTGTATCACGTCGGCACGGTTCCGGATAAGAGGAGCCGCATCTACGCCGCAGATCTGCGTTTCATGGTGGGCGCCGGCCCGAACGGTTTCTTCCCCGTCGCGATCTACGCCCGCCGCGCGCGCAAGCCGCTCGAAGCGGAGCTCCCGGACGGGGCGTCGAGCTGGTCGATGCTCGGCACGAACCTCTCGGTCAAAACCGAAGACGGCGGCTGGGACACCGAGACCGAACGACTTCTTCTCGTCGACAGCCGCGACTTCAACAAGCTCGGCATCGGCGTCGACGACCTGATCGAGGGCTACCTTCAAACCGTGATGGCGGTGACCGCGATCGACCGCATGGCGAACCGGCTGGTCACGAGCAAAGGCGTCTTCCGCAAGCGCCTCTTCTCGTCGCTCAACCCGGACGCGGCGTTGGTGGACGAGATCGTGTGAGGGTCGCGCTCGACGGATCGAGGCCACAGGCGCTCGTGCACGTTCGGGCCCTCGTGGCCGGCGCATCCGCGTGACGCGTCCGTGACCACGTCGCCCACGTCACCGTCGGCCTCACACCGTCGTTGCCACGCCGCGCACTCCCTGCGCACGCTCCCGCTCGCATGGCCGGCCTCCTCCCCGACGGCGTCTCCGCCGCCAAAGAGCCCGCGGACGGGAAGCTGTCCGCCTACCAGAAGCGGCTCTTCGTCTTCTTGAGCGTCGCGACGTTCTTCGAGGGCTACGACTTCTTCGCGCTCACGCAGATCCTGCCGAACCTCCGCGAGGATCTGCAGCTCGACAAGGACGCGGCGGGCTTCCTCGTCGGCGTGATCAACATCGGCGCGATCCTCGCGTTCTGGATCGTGCGCCGCGCGGACATCTGGGGCCGCAGCCGCACGCTCACCGTCACGATCGCCGGCTACACGATCTTCACCTTCCTCACCGGCTTCGCGCCCGACGTCTACACCTTCGCGATCGCGCAGCTCGTCGCGCGCGTGTTCCTGCTCGGCGAGTGGGCGATCTCGATGGTGATCGCGGCCGAGGAGTTCCCCGCCTCCAAACGCGGCCTCGTGATCGGCGTCGTGCAAGCGTGCAGCAGCCTCGGCTCGATCTTCTGCGCGGGCATCATGCCGCTGCTCCTGAAGACCGACTACGGCTGGCGCACCGCGTACTTCGTCGGGATCATCCCGCTCGTCATCCTCGCGTTCGCGCGCCGCTCGCTGAAGGAGACCGAACGTTTCGCGGCGCTCCGCGCAGAAGGAAGACCGCACGAGTCGCTCTTCGCGATCTGGAAGACGAAGTACGCCAAGCGCGTGCTCCTGCTCGGTCTGCTCTGGTTCGTCTCGTACATCCCGGCGCAGAACGCGGTGGCGTTCTGGAAGGAGTTCGCGATGGGCGAGCGTGGCTTCGACGACGGCCAGGTCGGCCTCGCGATCAGCATCGCCGCCGTCGGCTCGATGCCCTTCTTGTTCCTCGTCGGACGCTTCCTCGACGTGGTCGGCCGCAAGCCCGGCGCCGCGATCATCTACGGCATCGGCGCGCTCGGCGTCGTGCTCTGCTACACGCTCGAAGGCGTCTGGCCGCTCACCTTCGCGCTCATGGTCGGCATCTTCGCCTCGAGCGCGTACCTGCCGATCCTCAACGGCTACACCGCCGAGCTCTTCCCGACCCACCTGCGCGGCATGGCCTTCGCGTGGTCGAACAACCTGATCGGCCGCCTCGGCTACGTGCTCTCCCTCGGCTACGTGCTCTCCCCGATCGCGGTGGGCTTCATCGTCCGTGAGACCGACGCGTTCGGACCGGTGATCGCGTCGACCGCGATCTTCAACCTCGTCGCGATCGGGTTGGTGTTCTCGACCCTGCCGGAGACGAAGGGCCGCGAGCTGGAGGACACCGCGAGCGCGTGAGCAGCGACCGTTTTCGGCGCCATTCCAGCGAAGAAGCTTCGTCGGCCCCGGACCGAGCCGACCGAGAAGCCTCGTCGGCCGAGGAGCCGCGGCCTGGTGGCTTCGGTAGCGTGGCGGCACCGACGCGAAGATCACCCGTGGCACGCTGGAATGACGACGCAGCGTCCGTGGGTCCCACCGTCAAGAAGCTCACTTCGCTCTTCGCGCTCGCCCTCGTCGCCTGCGAAGCTCCGACGAGCTCGACGAGCTCGACTTCGACTCCGACCCCTGCACGCGATCTCTGCTCCGAGCTCGATGCGACGCTCCCACGCTTCGCGGTTCGAGAGACCGAGACCGGCTGGCAACGCACCTCGGACACACCGACCGTCGACGGCCTCGAAGACGCGGCGCTCCATGCGCAGCAGGTCGAAGACGGCATCGTCATCGCGGCCGTGGGCGACGGAGCCTGCGGCGCTTATGGAGAGTGTGTTCGCGGGGTCTTCGCGATTTGTGGCCACGAGCTCGTCGTGCTGCTTGCGCCCGATTACTTCTTCGACCTCCGCCACGGCGAAGGCCGCGACCTCGTCGAGACGAGGCGGCTCACCGGGAGCCAGCTCGACGAGACCGAACGCATGGAACGCGACGAGCCCGTCACGGCCGAACGAATCTGGCGCTGGTCGCCGCGTGGCTACGGGCTGGAAGGCACCTCGCACGCCCGCGTCCGGAAGCCGACCGTTCGGATCTTTTGGAACCACCACCGATCCTCGCCGCTCACGTGACGTCCGGTCGCGCAGCCTCTGGAGGCCGCCTCGAAAGACGTCCCTCTGATGGTGCCATTCCAACTCGTGTGGCCCGAGCGCAAGGTCGCTTCATCCGAAGCCGAGCGTCGCCAGCACATCGAGGGCGCGAGCTCTCGAGCCTACCGCCGCTTCGACGTCTGCCTCCAAGCACGCGCGCCATCGTGATCGCACGAAGCCGTCTTCGTCGGTGAAATCATGACCAGCGGACGCACACAACGCGCCAACGGTCGTCAACGTCGCGGCCATCTGCTCCAAGTCGTCGAACAACTCTCGAGGCTCCCAAGAGCCCGCGCCATGCATCGCGAAATACACCTGGCCCGTGGAACGCGAGACGATGAACGGGTCGGCGCCCGCGCCACCAACCACGAGCCAATCGTCGTTCCACTCCTCCTCGTGAACGCGCCTGGCCCCGCGGGGCGAGACAGCCCATCGATAGCCGGCTTGGCGATCCCAGAGCTCCTTCAAGGCGGGCAGATAGAACGCGTCTCCGTACGACTCCAACGACAAGCTCTTGGGACCGAAATCGACGTAGTAGGAGGCGAGAAATGGCGGTAGATCGAGCTCACCCAACCAGTCCGATGCGGGTTGGGTACCGAGTCGATAACGGTCTACGGCTGCGCAGTTCATACGAGCCAAGAGGTAACCTTCCGGAGCGTGTGTCACTCGAAGATCGGGACGAATCTTTTCTAGCGCTTCAATCCATTCGCGCGGCGGCACTCCAGCTCGAATCTGTCCGAGCTGAGACTTGATGTCCGCCAGCTCGCCGTTGGCCCGGAGGTCGTGAACGCCCGGGTTGGCGTGCCCCGACAGCAACCGAACTTCAGCGCCCAAGTCGTGGCACGCTCGAGCCAGAGTCTCCGCTTCTCGCGTCGACGCAGGCAACACGACGGGCTCACCCGTTTCCAGGAGCTGTTCGAAGCGAGCCTTGGCCTCGGCGAGCTCAAGCTCGAGCGTCGCTCGAACGAGCTTGATGAAGCTGACCCTCTTCTCGTCCGGTCGACCCCACCCAATCACGGCCACGTCGCGCACGAGAGGATGCTACTTGCCCGGCAAAGCGGCCGCATCTGAAGGGACCGCCGAACGCAGCCATTCGACGTTTCCTTCGTCGCGTTCCGCTGTGCCTCGCGTCATCCTGCGCCCAGGACCAACGCGTGGACACGCCGTCGATCGAGCTCGTGGGAGCGCGGGTGGATCCGTGGATCGTCGGCGCGCTCGCGGGCGTGTGCGTCGCCACGCTCGTGCTCGGCTGGACGCGCTGGCGAACGCGGGGACGGATCGTGCTGTTCGGGATCGGCAGTGTGACGCTGTGGTTCGCGCTCGTGCCCGAGCCACGCATCGACGACGCGGGTGTGGTCGACGTGGCGCTGCGCGAGGGCGGCGGCTTCGTCTACGACGAACGCACGTCGACCGAGGTCGTCCCGCTCGGTGAGCCCGCACGCTTGCGACTGACGAGCGATCGGTGGCGCGTGGTGTGGTTCGCGGGGGCGATCCGGGTCGTGTCGCCGGACACGACGCGTGAGCTCGTCGTCGTTCCGCAGAGGCTCGTGGGCTCACCCTGCAAAGGGCAATGTCCGGGCACGCTCTCGTGCATCGAGGACCGGTGCCTCGACGTCTTTCGGGATCTCACGCGCCCCTTTTCGCCACCCACGATCGACGTCGCGTTACGCGTCGAAGCCGACCCACCGAGGGGCGTGAGCTGTCGCGGTTTCCCACCGCCGGTCGAACGGCCCGCGCTCGCGGAGTACGTCTGGCTCGGCAGCGGCTGTGCGTCCTGCCACACGTACGAGGAGGAGCCACCGACGATCGAAGGGCGAGCTCCGCCTCGCGCAGCGTGGTTGTTCGAGGGCGGTGAGGTCGACGCCACCCTTTCGTTGTCCGGATGCGGCTGGCTCAAGCTCCACCCACGCGTTCCGATGGAACACCGGAAGCTGATCTTGGTGCACCTCGGTCGCCTGCATCACGAGCGGACCGGCGAGCCGCCGCAGGTCGCAGGCGCTTCGGTGGCGTGGCTGACCGAGGAAGAGCTCGCGACCGCTCCGCGTCGGTGAGGCGGCTCGCACCTGCCTGAGCTCCGGGCTTCGGTACATTGCGCTCGACGACGAGCCGCGGTTTGGGAGCGACGAGCGCGGAGTGGCTCCTCGCCGCGCTCGCGAATTCTCCCGAGGGACCGCTGCGCCTCGCGGAGCTGATCGCGCCGGTCGCGACCGCTCCCTTGGCCACCCCGGTCGCAGCCGCCGAGCGCGCGGAGCTGATCGTCGGTCTCGCGTTTCGCGAGCCGATCGACCCCCGAGGCCTGCTGCTCGGCGCTCGACGACGCGCGCTGACCGTCGGCTTCGCGGAGCCGGACGTCGTGGTGCACGCGCCGGACGAGCTCGGCGGTCTCGACGTCGCGCCGCTCTGGGGAGGTGCGCCGCGAAACGCGCGGCGACCTTCGAAAAGGTGCCTCCGCTGGTAGTGGCCGCCCTGGAGACCGCGTCGATCTTCGTGGATTCATCGGCTCCGCGCCCACGCGCGGCCCGATAGTTTCGCGGAATCGTTCAGCTTCGCGGGCTTCCTCCGCTTCGCCTCGAACGATTCCGCTTCAATCCACTCGAAGTTCGGTGACGTGATCAGCGAAGGTGTCGACCGAGGAACTCGAGCACGGCTTCGTACCACTGCCGCACGTTTCTCGGTTTGAGGATCCAGTGGTTCTCGTCCGGAAACAGCAAGAGCTCGCTCGGGACACCGCGGGTCTGGAGCGCCTCGAAGAGCGAGAGCGCCTCGCCCACCGGAACGCGGTAGTCCTTGTCGCCGTGGATGACGAGGGTCGGCGTCTTCCAACGATCGACGAAGCGGTGGGGTGACCAGCGCTCGAGGTCGCCGCCGATCATGGCAGCGAAGAAGCCCGGAAAGTCGGTCACGCCCTTGAACGCGCGCAGGTCGTAGAGGCCCGCGTGATCGACGAGCGCGGCGAAGCGCTCGGTGTTCCCGCCGATCCACGCGGTCATGTAACCGCCGAACGAGCCGCCCATCGCGGCGATCTTTCCGACGTCTTTTCGAGCTTCGAGGGCGTCCGTCACCCGCATCAAATCGTCGAAGCAGCGTCCGCCCCAGTCGGCCCAGACCTCGGCCGCCCAGTCGTGTCCGTAGCCCGTCGAGCCCCGCGCGTTCGGCAGCGCCACCGCGAAGCCGGCCTCCAGCATCACGAGCGGGTTCCAGCGCCAATGCCAGACGTCGCCGAAGTGCGAGATGGGGCCGCCGTGGATCCAGAGCAGGGTCGGGAAGGGACCTTCGCCTTCGGGGAAGAGCACCAGCGTGTGCACGGACTTCCCATCCGCGGTCGGCACCTGCAGCTCCTCGATCCGCACGCCGCGCGTCACGCTCGGATCGAAGCCGCTCGGATCGGCCAGCTCCTTCGAGCCGGCACCGCCCAGCACGTCAGCGACGCCCACGAGCACCGCGCGCGGCGCTTCGGTGGCGCCCGAGCGGATTGCCGCGAACCGGTCGCCGAGCTTCACCACGTTCGCGTGCGTACGCGCGTTCGTCAGCGAGGCGATCTCGTTCGCGCCAATGCGCACCACGTCGGTGCGACCCGCTTCGTCCACCGTGCAGATCACGTCGTCGCCGTCCCAGAGCGCCGGCACCGGCCAGCGGTCGTAGTCCGCCGCGCGCACGTGCTCGTTCCCGTCGAGATCGATCACGACGAGGTTCCGCCGCGGCAGGGCGTCGTCCGAGACGCGGAGCTCGCGCGAGATCGCGATGCGTGAGGAGCTCGCGTCGAAGCGCGGCGCGTGCACGGAGACGCGCGCCTGCGGGCCGAGCTCGCGCACGTGGCCGGTGGCGACCTCGATCACACGCAAGGTGTCCGCGTGGATCTGATCGTCCTCGAGGAACGCACGCGCGGTCGCGATCCAACGTCCGTCGGGCGAGAGATCCCAATCCGTCTCGCGGTACTCGCGGTCCGCGCTCGGCGTGAGATCGCGCCGACCCTGCGCGTCGATCACCACGAAGTGCGGCGCCGCGCTCGGGATCCAATGGTCCCAGAAGCGCACCGTCATCGACGTGTACCGGAGCCCGCTCGGGCCGCGCTTGCCGCGCTCCTTCGCGTGCTCGCGCTGCTTGTCGTGCACCACGCCGGGCCACACGTCGGTCTTCACGACGAGCACGTCGCCCGCGATCCGAAACTCCGACACCCCGAGCGGCTCGTCCGTCACGCGCGTGGGCTCGCCGAGGCTCGGCAGCGCCCAGACCTGCGCGCGCTGGTCCTCGCCCTCTTCGGGGCTCTTGCCGATCGGACGGTTCGAGAGGAAGAGCAGCGCGCCGTCCGGGCGAAAGCGTGGCGCGCGATCGTTCCACGGTCCGCTCGTGAGCTTCGTCGCGGGCGATCCGTCGGCCGGGATCTTCCAGAGGTCGTGCACGTAGCGCGAGCCCTCGTCCTCCAGCCGCGCGATCGCGGCGGCGAGCCAGGTGCCGCAAGGGCTCGGCGCGATCTCCGCGAGGCGTCCGAGCGAGACGAGGGTGTCGACGTTCAACATGGCGGCGGCCGTGGTCGTGGTCGTGGTCGCCACGGCGACGCGCCGACCCTCGCGGGAGCTCGGCGACGGCGACCGGAACGAGACCTCGGCGCTCGAACGCTCACCGCTCACTGCGGACTGCTCGCTACGAGCGTCGGGCTCGGGATGCTCGCGTGTGGTAGGTCGGCGCCGTGCGAACGGTGGAGCTCCCGGGACGGTGGGACGACGCGCGCGTGGTCGAGCAAGTGCTCGCGTGGCGCGCGCAGCCGGGGCTCGTCTGGCTCGACGGCGACGGCTCACGCGCGGGCCGCTGGAGCTGGATCGCGTGCGCGCCGGACGAGGTCGTCGAGGTCGAGGCCGGCGGCGCACCGCTCGACGCCTGGCGCCGCTTCGACGAAGGTCGCGTGCTCGATCCGGAGGGCGCGCACGTGCCGCGGTGGATCGGCTGGATCGCGTACGACGCGCTCTGGGACGACGCGCTCGACGGTCACGCGCCGCGCCGCCCGAGCCGTGCGCGTGAAGGAGTGACGATGCGTTTCGCTCGTCATTCGTGGGTGATCGGGGTCGATCACGCGACCGGCCGCGCCTACGTCTTCTCGGACGACGAAGCGGCGCTCGAGCGATGGCGCGCGCTCGATGGCGCGTCGTCGAGCGTGCCTTCGCCGAGCGCCGCCTCGTCGTCGAGCGTGTCTTCGACGTCCCGTGAGCCGCACGACGTCACCGCGACCGTCACCGATCTGCAGGCCACGCCCGCGGAGGATCATCGCCGCGCGATCGAGGCAGCGCGCGAGGCGATCGCGCGTGGAGAGCTCTACCAGGTGAACCTGGCGCGCTGCTGGGAGGGACGCTTCGAGGGCGATCCGCTCGCGCTCGCGCTCGCGATGCGGCGGGCGAGCCCGGTGCCGCTCGGGATGTTCGCGCGGACGAAGGACGGCGCGGTGATCGGACGCAGCATGGAGCGTTTCCTCCATTGGGATCGCGAGGTGCTCGAGACGTGTCCGATCAAAGGCACGATCGCGCGCGCGCGGTCGGGCGAGCCCGATGCCGACACCGACACCCACGAGGCCTCGGCGCTGCGCGGCGATCCGAAGGAGCACGCCGAGCACGCGATGATCGTGGATCTGCTGCGCAACGACCTCGCGCGCGTCGCCTCCACCGGCAGCGTGGCGGTGGTCGATCCGCTGCGCGTCGAGCCCTACGCGAAGCTGCACCACCTCGTGACGACGGTGCGGGCGCGGACTCGGCCCGACGCTCCCGACGATGCCGAGCTCGGGCTGCGGGAGGTGCTCGCGGCGACGTTCCCGCCCGGCAGCGTGACGGGCGCGCCGAAGGTCGCCGCGGTCGAGCTCATCGACGCGCTCGAGCCCTTCGATCGTGGTGTGTACTGCGGCGCCTACGGCTACGTCACGCGCGGAGGTCACCTCTCGCTCGCGGTCGCGATCCGCACCGCGGTGATCGAGGGTGCGCGGGTGCGTTACTTCGCGGGCGGCGGCATCGTCTGGCCCTCGGACGCCGAGCGCGAGGTCGCGGAGACGGAACTGAAGGCGCGTGTCTTCCTCGACGCAGTCGAGAGCCTCGACCGCCCTCGCTGACCGCGTCCACGACGCGACACCTTCCAGCTTCCGGCACGCGACGGCTTGGGTGCGTGCGCCTCGGGTCGCGCTTCCGACGCCGCGCGCTCGTTCAGCGCGTCCGGTACGGGGTGCCCGCGCTCGCTCCGCTCGGGGCTCCACACGCGGGGCAACGACCGAGCTCGGCCGCGTGCACCGCGCCGCAGTAGCCACAGCTCGTGCGTCCGAGCGGGCCTTCGTCGAGCCGCAGCAGCTCGGGGTAGATCGTCTCGAGCTCCACCGACGACATGCGGTCTTGCTCGAGCGCGGGCGACCAGATCACCTCGAGCGCCACGAAGTCGCGCGTCGGGATTCGAACCGAGTCGTGCAGCGCTTGCGCGAGCTCGGTGGGCCCGAGCCGCGTCGGCAGCGCGGCGAGCCAGCGAGTCGACCCGATCACCAGGCTCACCACCACGAGCCCGTCGCCTTCGTCGGCCCGCGCGCGCACGTCCACGCGATCGCCACGCGTGACGTCGTGTCGGTAGCGCGACTTCACGTCGGCCAAGATCTGCTGGAGCACTCCCTTCGCGCCCGAAGGCCACGAGAAGCGCGAGCTCCAGGCGGCATAGCGCGCGGCGCCGAGCCGACCCACGAGCTGCCGCACCACCTCGTCGGCCGCGCGATGGCGACCCTCCGGCGTGCGCAGATCGAGCCGCTTCGAGAGATCCACCAGCACCGCCTGGATCGCGGCGCGCTCGCGGGCGTCGAACGCGATCGAGATCCGCCGCAGCTCGCACGAGCCGCGTCGCACGCGCCCGCCCTGCGAGGACGCGCGCTTCGCCGCGCCGAACGCACGGCCGAGCACGGAGAGCGCGCCGAAGGTGCCCGCGAAGCCGAGGAGCCCACACAAGAGGCCCCACGTCGCGCTGAGCCCACGCTCCGGTTCGGCGGCTTGCGTGAAGGTGGGCCCGATCGCGCGCGCAGACACGAAGCTCGTCTCGCGCCGCTGCGGGTCGGGCTCGCTCGGACGTGGGATCGTCACGGACGTCTCGACGAAGCGGCTCGGCAGCGCGGCGCGTTCCTGCGGCGGAAGCGCTCGATCGGCCGCGAGCTGGCGCGCTTCTTCTTCGCGCCGACGTCGCTCCTCTTCTTCGCGCCGGCGACGCTCTTCTTCTTCGCGCCGGCGACGCTCTTCTTCCGCACGGCGTCGCTCTTCCTCTTCGCGTCGCTGCTGCTCGGCGCGCTCGCGCTCGCGTGCGGCCCAGTCGTCGTGCGAGCTCGAGCCACCCCAGCTCGAGCCCCCGCCCGAGCCCCAGCTCGAGCCGCCTCCACCACCCCCGAAATCCCCCGAGCCGCCGAAGCTCCCGCCCGAGAGCTGCGCGCTCGCGGTGGACACGAGGAGGAGCGACGCGAGGCCGACGCCGAGGCGAACCACGGCGCGACTCTACCCGAAGCGCGCCGTGGCGGCGCCTGCGGAGGTTCGTCGTGGTTCACGAGCACGAAGACGGATCACCGCGTCGCGAGCTGCACCGGCAAGCGGCGTGAGCCCCAGGTGCCGGGCGACTCCTCGAAGTGTCCCGCGATCGCGGTGCCGCACGCGCGGCAGCGGCCGCGATCGAGGCTCCATCCGGTGATGCGGTAGCCGTCGCGTCCGATCACGCGCGCCTGGCAGCTCGGGCAGCGCGTGCTCTGCCCTTCCGGGTCGTGGACGTTGCCGGTGTAGACGTACCGAAGGCCGGCCTCGTGCGCGATCGAACGCGCGCGTTGAAGTGTCGCGGGCGGGGTCGCGGGAACGTCCTGCATCCGCCAGTCCGGATGGAACGCCGAGAAGTGCAGCGGCACGTCGACCGAGAGCTCGTCCGCGACGAAGCGGCTGAGCGCGCGCAGCTCGTCGTCGCCGTCGTTGTGGCCGGGGATCAGCAGCGTGGTGATCTCGGTCCAGACGTGGCTCTCGTGCACGAGCCAACGCAGGGTGTCGAGCACCGGCGCGAGCTCCGCGGTGCAGAGCTTGCCGTAGAAGCCCTCCGTGAAGGCCTTGAGGTCCACGTTCGTCGCGTCCATCGGCGCGAAGAAGTCCGCGCGCGCCTCCGGCTTCACGTAGCCCGCCGTCACCGCGACGTTCTTCACGCCCCGCGCGCGGCAGGCGTGCGCGACGTCGACCGCGTACTCGAGGAAGATCACCGGATCGTTGTAGGTGTACGCGACCGAACGCGCGCCCGTGCGCACCGCGGCTTCCGCGATCTGTTCGGGTGACGCTTCGTCTTGTAGACGATCCATCGCGCGCGCCTTCGAGATGTCCCAGTTCTGACAGAACTTGCACGTCAGATTGCAGCCCGCGGTGCCGAAGGAGAGCACGGAAGAACCGGGAAAGAAGTGCGCGAGC
>JALOQC010000411.1 GCA_025453555.1 Myxococcota bacterium
TCGAGCGCGTGTTGCGCGTCCTCGAAGGCTTCGACCTCGAACTCGTTCGAGAGCTCGTCGACGAGCGCCTCGCGCACGTCGGATTCGTCGTCGACGACCATGACGCGATACATCACGCACCTCCCGGTAGCTCGATCACGAAGCTCGCTCCGCCCAGCGGGCCCCGCGCAGACGCCTCGACACGGCCGCCGTAGCGGTGCGCCATCCGACGCACCATCGAGAGGCCGACGCCGCTGCCGCGCTTCTGCGGCCGCGTCGAGAAGAAGGGTTCGAAGATTCGTTCGGAGAGCTCGGGCGCGAAGCCCGGACCGTCGTCGCTCACCCGCAAGACGGCGCGACCGCCCCGCGCCTCCGCGACGACGTGGATGCGTCCACGATCGCCGACGGCGTGCAGCGCGTTGTCGACGAGGTTCACGATGGCGTGGTGGAGCTCGTCGCCGGGGACCCGCGCGACCACGGGCTCCTCCGCGTGCAGCTCGACCTCCACGTTCGGCGCGATGCGGTGCTCGAGGAGCGCCAACGCCGATTGCGCCTGCTCGGCGAGATCACACGCTCCGTCGACCGGATCCGTTCGCGCATCGCGGCAGGTCAAACGCAGATCTTCGACCACGCGCGCCATGCGCTCGCCGAGCTGCTGGCAGCGATCCAGCGCGCGGGCGAACCGTGCCCTCTCCTCCGGCTCGAGCCCTTCGGTGAGCCGGCGCAACGTGCGGAGTGAGCTGATCAACGCACCGAGCGGGTTGTTCAGCGCGTGCGCCACCTCCGCGACCACTTCGCCGAGCATGGCGGCGCGGGACACGTCGGTGAGCTGCTCGCTCAACGCCATCACCTCGCGCTTGCGGGCCTCGAGGTCTTGATGTGCGCGGAGCAGCGCGACGTGTTTGGTGATGAGCTCGCGCTCCAAGAGGCGACGCTCGGTCTCGTCGCGGACCACGCAGAGCACGACCCGCCGCTCCACGAGCTCCACGTGCGTCACGCGCACCGTGACGATCACGTGATGCCCATCGACGTGCCGAATGCGAACCTCCTGATAGAGGCCTGGGTGCTCGAGGAGCGTCCGGTCGAAGGCGACCTCCCGCAGCGGGGGCGCGGGCGAGAGGAGGGACACGTCGTTGTCCACCAACGACGCGAGGGACATGCCCGTGATCGTCTCCAGCGACTCGTTGGCGCGCAGGAGGACACCCGTCTCGGCGTCGACCGCCAAGACGGCGTCGCCGGTGGTCGAGAAGAGCAGGTCCACGCCTGCGAGCGCGCTCGGGGAGCTGGAGTCCACGACTCGGTCTTCGGGCGAGTCGCGAAGCGCCTTGAGGCTGGCGTGGACGATGACTCGCACGGAGATCGTGACGGGGACGGAGACCAGATGCCGAGTCACGAGTCCGCTTGACCGTCTTCCGGCAACCTCGGATCCTGTCGCGGATTCCGCTGGGCTGCGTACGCGTTTCGAGGTCGTCGGATGATGGAAGAAATGGTCGGATCCGTGCTCGTCGTCGATGACGAAGCGGACATCCGCAACGTGGTCCGGCGCGTTCTCGCCAAGGTGTCCGACGTGCCGGTGCTGGACGCCGGAACGGTCGCGGAGGCCGTGAGCCTGCTCGGCGCGCACCCAATCTCGGTGCTCTTCGTCGACCTCGGGTTGCCGGACGGTCAGGGTTTCGACGTCATCGACGCCGCGCTCGCGCGCTCCAAGGACGTCTCGATCGTGGTGATGACGGGGGAATCCTCGGTCGACCACCCGATCTCGGCGCTGCGACGTAGCGTGGCCGACTTCCTCCTCAAGCCGTTCTCCCGCGCCGCCTTGCTCGACGCGTGGGAGCGGGCTGCGCAGCGCCAACGCGAGAACGCGTCGCGTCCGCGCCCTTCGGTGCGCGCCAAAGAGCGTCCGTCGACGGACGTCTGGCGCGAGGTCCACGCGCCCGAGATCGTCGGCGAGCACCCTTCCCTCCACGACGTCTTCGCGACGATCGAGAGAATCGCCGACACGGACGCGACGGTCCTCATCACGGGCGAGAGCGGCACCGGCAAAGAGCTCGTGGCCGCGGCGGTGCACAGCGCGAGCAAGCGAACCGGGGCGTTCGTCACGTTGAACTGCGCGGCGATCCCCGAGAACCTGATGGAGAGCGAGCTCTTCGGCCACGTGCGCGGAGCCTTCACGGGTGCGTCGGGCGCTCGAAACGGCTGCTTCGTGGAGGCGCACGGGGGCACACTCTTCCTCGACGAGATCGGGGAGATGCCGCTCGCCCTCCAGGCGAAGCTCCTGCGCGCGTTGCAGGAGAAGCGGGTGCGTGCGGTGGGTGAGGATCGGGAGCGAACGGTCGACGTGCGCATCGTCGCCGCCACCAACCGGGACCTCGAAGAGCACGCCGAAGCGGGGCTGTTTCGCGAAGACCTGCTCTATCGCCTCAGCGTGATCCCCATCGAGCTGCCGACCCTGCGGGACCGACGCTCCGACATCCCGCTGCTCGTGCGGCATTTCATCGCGCTCTCGAACCAGGCGCGGGGTCGCAACGTCGACGGGATCACCTCGGAGGCGCTCGACATGCTCAGCGCCTACGGCTGGCCGGGCAACGTCCGGCAGCTCCGAAACCTCATCGAGCGGATCGTGATCCTGAAGGCCGAAGGCTGGATCGGTCCGAACGACCTCCCCGCACGAGTTCGCGCGACCGGTCCGACCGCACTGGGCGGGGATCCGCTCGAACCGCAGCTCCCCGCGGGTGGAATCGACCTGCGAGACGCGGTCGAACGCTTCGAGAACGCGTTGATCCTCCAGGCGCTCGAGCGGACGGGCTGGAACAAGAACCAGGCCGCGTCGATGCTGCAGATCAACCGTACGACGTTGGTCGAGAAGCTGAAGAAGAAGGACCTCAAGCCCGCGTCGGGCGGCTGAGCTAGCCGGGCCGTCACTCGCGCGGTCACGCGGCCGTCACGCGGCGTCGTGACGCAGCTCGAGCGACCGTCAGCCTGCCGTCACCGCGGCCTCGCCTCCGTCAGCCCCCCGACGCTCTGCCGCGGTCGGGCACGATTTCCTCGCGATAATCGAGGCCGACGTCGATGGCATCACGCTTGCTCAACGTCCGAGCATGTCGATCTTCGACGCCCTCGGTCCCGGTAGCCGCGCGCTCGACTACCACCTGCGCCGGCACAACGTCCTCTCCTCGAACGTCGCGAACGCCGACACGCCCGGCTTCCGGCCGCTGGAGCTCGTGCGCGAGCTCCCGAGCGCGGGGAACGAGCTCGCGCTCGACCGTCGCCACGAGGCGCATCGCACGCCGGGCGCGCTCGCGGAGGGGGGCCCGGACGACGCGGTGGAACGCGTCATCCAGCCGGGAGGCGACGGCAACGCCGTGAGCCTCGAGCGCGAGATGGCGAAGGTCGCCGCCAACGATCTTCGATACCAGAGCGTCGCCAAGGCCATCCGACATCACCTCGGAATGCTCCGCTACGCCGCCAACGACGGCCACGGATGACCACCACCTCTCCTATTGATTCGACGCATATCCTCGGAGGAATCCACCGATGAACGTCTTCAGCGCCATGGAGATCACCGCGTCCGGGCTGTACGCCCAGCGCACGCGCATGAACACGATCGCCTCCAACTTGGCGAACGCGCGCACCACCCGCACGGACGAGGGCGGTCCCTACCGACGCCAAGACCCCGTGTTTCGCGCCGTGGCGGCGGGGGATCGCTTCGAGTCGCTGCGCAACGACCCGAGCGCGCGCTCGGCCTTCCTCGTCGAGGTCCCGGAGATCCGCGCCGACGAGCGCGATCCCCAGCTCGTCTACGACCCCGGACACCCCGACGCCGACGAGCGCGGGATGGTCGCGATGCCGAACGTCGAGGTCGTCGAAGAAATGGTGAACATGATCACCGCTTCGCGTGCGTACGAGGCTGGCGTGACGCTGCTTCAAACCATCAAAGGCATGGGCTCTTCCGCCCTCGACATCGGAGCGTGACCGTGGCCATCACCTTCGATCCTCGCGCCGTTTCACCTCGTCTTCCGAGCCCGCTCTCCGCCCGTTCGGCGTCGACCGGTGCGGTGGGAGGCCTCGAGGGCACGCTCGATCTCGGTCGGACCGAAGGCGTCCGCGAGTCGGGCTTCACGGAGCGCTTGGCCGACGCCGTGCGGGCGACCGACGCGGAGCAGAAGCGTGCGGATGCCGCGAGCACCGCGCTGGCCGAGGGCCGCAGCGACGATCTGCACGGGACGATGCTCTCGCTGCAACGCGCCGACGTCTCGCTCCGCTTGGCCGCGAACGTCCGCAACCGCGCGATCGAGGCCTACCGCGAAGTGATGCGGATGGGCGGCTGAGGGTGTCGCAGGTTCGAGGTGAGTCGAGGTCGAGACGGCGATGAAGGAACGAATCGAAGCCCTGCGCGCGCGGTGGACCGGCCTCCCCTCGAGGACGCGTGCGCTGACGATCGGCGGCGCGGCGGCGCTGGCGGCGCTGATCGGGCTCGGCACGTGGCTCGCGAGCGACTCGCCGATGCAGGTGCTCTTCGCCGAGCTCTCGTCGGACGACTCGGGACGCATCGTGGAGGAGCTCGGGCGCTTGCAGGTTCCCTACGATCTCGAGGAAGGCGGAGCGACGGTGCTCGTTCCCGCGAACCGGGTGCACGAGCTTCGGCTCTCGCTCGCGGCGGCTGGGCTCCCGAGCGGAGGCTCGACCGGCTTCGAGCTCTTCGACGAGCAGCGCTTCGGGGAGAGCGAGTTCTCCGAGCGCGTGAAGTACCACCGCGCGCTCGAAGGCGAGCTGCAGCGCACGATCTCCCACCTCGGTGGCGTGGAGCGAGCGCGCGTCCACCTCGTGTTGCCCACGCGCTCCGTCTTCGTCGACGACGAGAACGAAGGCTCGGCGTCGGTCGTGCTGCACATGCAGCCGGGTCGACGCCTCTCGCGCGAGCAGGCGCAGGGCATCGTGCACCTCGTGGCGTCGAGCGTGCGTGGAATCTCCGCCGAGAACGTGGCCGTCGTGGATGGTGACGGTCGGCCGGTGGCGGAGGGCTCGGGCGACGAAGAGATCGGCGACGCGCTGGCGTACCGCCGCCGCGTGGAGACTGAGCGCGAGCGTGCCGCGCAGGAGCTGCTCGATCGCACGCTCGGCCCGGGCATCGCGGAGGTTCGCGTGGCGGCCGACGTGAGCTTCACGCGCGAGGAGCGCACCGAGGAGCGCTATCACCCGGACGAGGTCGCGACGCGCAGCTTCGAGATCGAAGAAGAGACGCGCGCGGACGAAACGAACACGGCGGAGGGCGTACCGGGTGCGGCGTCGAACCTCCCGGGCGGCGAAGCGGTCGCGGCCGGCACGGCGACCAACGGCGGCGGCCGGCGCCACGAGACGCGGAACTTCGAGATCAGCAAGACCATCCGGCGGGCCGTCGAGCCGCTCGGGCGCATCGAGCGCCTGCAGGTCGCGGTCGTGGTCGACGGAACCTGGACCGGGGAAGGCGCGAGCCGAACGTTCGAGCCGCGCCCGGCCGAAGAGCTCGATCGCATTCGCGAGGTCGTCGCGCACGCGGTCGGCGTCGTGGAGACGCGTGGCGATCGCATCGCGGTGAGCTGCGTGCCCTTCGCGGTTCGGGACACTCCCGTCGAGGATCCCGTCGAGGCGCTGCTCGCTCCCTATCGCCCTTGGCTCGAGCCAGCCGGCGTGCTGCTCGCCGCGCTCGTGGGGCTGATCGCGTTGCTGATGATCCGTCGTCGGCTGCGCGCGCGAAAGGCACGGGCCGAGCTCGTGCCCGACACCACCACCGCGCAGCTCGCGCGTGGCGAGCAGGATCCGAACGCCCCCCCACGCGCCCTCCCCGGCGCCGACGAGCTGCGCGCCGCGCTGACCGCGCCGGACGACGCGACTCGAATTCCCCTTCTCGCCGCGGAGCTCGCGGCCGAAGACCCCGCCCGCGCGGCGCGTGTGCTCCGCGGTTGGTTGCTCGAAGCGAGGAACGATGAGCCTTCCGTCTCTGCC
>JALOQC010000412.1 GCA_025453555.1 Myxococcota bacterium
TGCCGCGGCGCGTCGCGACGGACCGGCTGTCGCCGGAGCGCGCGCCCGTTCCACGGCCTTGGGGCACGCCGGCGATGGGCATCCCACGGCCGGCGCAGCTCTCGACGACGAAGGACGCGCACGAGCCCGCGCTTCAGGCCGCGACCCGCACACCGCCGCCGAGACCGCCGTCCGTGCCCAAGCCGCTGCTCGACCAGAACGGCCCGCTGCTCGGATGTCGCGTGCTGCTCGTCGAGGATCAGGAGCCGCTGCGGCGAGGGCTCAAGCGCGCGCTCGAGCGTGCGGGGTTGCAGGTGTCGGCCGTCGAAGACGGGTCGTCCGCCTTGGACGTCCTCAGCCGACGACGCGTGGACGTCGTCGTGACGGATGTCGTGATGCCGGGCATCGACGGTGTGGAGTTGGCACGGCGTGCCCTCGAGCGTGACGCCGAGCTCCGGGTGCTGTTGATCAGCGGCTACTCGGACGGTGAGAACGTCGGCGTGCTCGAAGGCAACGGCGCCCGCCTCGATTTCCTCGCCAAGCCGTTTCAGACGCCGACGCTGCTCGAACGTCTGAAGGAGCTCCTCCTTCGCGCGGACGTGAACGATCCGGTCGCGGCGAGCACCGGCAACTCGGGCGCCGGCGATGCGGGCGCGGCGGGTTCGCAGGACGTGCCGCCGCAGTGACCGCTTCTCAACGCTTGACGCCGACGATCTCGACGTAGCGTCGGACGTCCGCGCGCAGCTCGTCGGGCGGGTCTTCGAAGCGAAGCCCGAGCGCGCGAAGATTGCGATGGGATTTCGCCCATTGAGCGGTGGCGGCCACTTGGACGACTCGCCCGCTGGTCGGGAGGGAGAAGCGAACTTGAACGACGGTGCCTGCGGCGAGCTCGCCTTCGGTCACGACCAAGATGCCACCTTCGGAGATGTCCTCGGTGCGCCCGTCGATCGTGCGGTCGCCCGCTGCGATTCGCGCGGGCGTGACGTACGGCGCGCGGGCGTACTGGCGACGCGCCTCGGCCGCGTTCTGACGGCTTCGCGCGCGGTGCTCCTGCACGATCGACATGCCACCGGTCGGAACGTCCAGGAGCGAGAGCTCCGCGACCTCGCCGACCGCCGCGAGCGTGGCGAGCGCGAGCTCGCGCGGGGTGGCGAATCGCGCGTCGACGTCCATCTCGAGCGCACGTGCGATCACGGCGTCCAGCGCGGGGACGTCGACGCCTCGGCTCGCGAGCGGCTCGGGCTTGGCACCGGAGACGATGCGCGCGACCAGCGTGGTCGGCGGGCCGGCGAAGGGCACCTCTCCCGTGAGGCACTCGTACAGCAACACGGCGGCGGCGTACACGTCGGTCCGCGAGTCGATGAGCTGGTCGCCGAGGAGCTGCTCGGGCGACATGTAGTCGAGCGTGCCGAGCATGTCGCCGGCGCGGGTGAGCTTCGGCTGCGAGGGGTCGCCGAGCTTCGCGATGCCGAAGTCGATCAGCTCGACGCGGTCTCCGATCGGGGTGCGCGAGATGAGGAGGTTCGACGGCTTCACGTCGCGATGCACCAAGCCGCGGCGGTGGACCTCGTCGAGGGCCTCGCAGAGCTGCACGAGCACCGCGACGCTCTGAGCGATCGGCAGCCGACGCCGCGCCACCAAGATGCCGTCGAGCGGACGTCCCTCGATCATCTCGAGCGAAAGATACGGGCCGTGCTTGGGGCACTCGCCCGCGTCGTAGATCTGCACGACGTTCGGATGTCGCAGGCTCCCGAGCGCGCTCGCCTCGCGGAGCAGCCGCTGCCGCGCTTCCTCGGAGCGGAGCGAGTCGGCGTGGAGGACCTTGAGCGCCACGCGCAGCCCCGAGCGCACGTGCACCGCTTCGAAGACCGCCGCCATACCCCCGCGGGCGATGACACGTTTGGTCTCGTAGCGGTCGTCGACGATCGATCCTGGCTGTGCCTCGTGGATCACAGACGTTCCCTCCGCCGGCAGGGTACGCCGATCCACGGAGGTGGTGCGACCTCGAATCGACCCCGTCCGGGAACGCAGTGCAGGACGCGCTTCGCAGGCTCTCGAAGACACGGCTCTCGAAGACACGGCTCTCGAAGACACGGCTCTCGAAGACACGGCTCTCGAAGACAGGTCGGCAACCGCGACGACCACGACCGGTGTGGTCGCCTGAATGCTCGCCCGAGCTATCCGCCGGCGCGAGGGCGAGGCACCCTGCGATGAACCCGATGACCGACGACCGGCGTGAGCTCGAGCTCAGCGCACCACGAGGCGGAGAATCCGACGCGCGCTTTCGCGCGTTGGCGGATGCGCTGCCGCACTTCGTCTGGCTCGCGCGGAACGACGGCGCGGTGGAGTTCGTCAACCGCGCGCTCCTCGACGCGACGGGGCTCACCGCCGAGGAGGTGCTCGAGCACGGCTGGGCGAGCGCGGTCCATCCCGACGATCTCCCGCACACGGTCGAGGTGTGGGCCGAAGCACGCGCGAGCGAGCAACCGCGCTGTCTCGACTTTCGTCTGCGACACCACGACGGCTCGTATCGTTGGTACGCGGTGAGCGCCACGCCGCTACGCGACGACGAGGGGCGCGTCACCGGGTGGCTCGGCTCGAACGTCGACGTGCAACGCGCGGGACGCGATGCCGAACGGCGGTCGGCTCACCATCGAGCTGCAGACGAGCCCCGCCGAGCGGGTGCCCGAGGCGCCGGAAGGGAGCGAGACCTGCGCGGTCGTCGCGGTGAAGGACACCGGGAGCGGCATGAGCCGTGAGGTTCGCGAGCGGATCTTCGAGCCGTTCTTCACGACCAAGGCGGTGGGCGAAGGCAGCGGGCTCGGCCTCTCCACGAGCCACGCGCTCGTGCGAGGGCACGGAGGGGTCATCGCGGTGCAGAGCGAGCCTGGTCAGGGGAGCCTGTTCCGCGTGATCCTGCCCGCGCTCGACGACGACGTGCCCATTCGGCGGGCGCCCTCGTCGATGCCGAGCCCGACCGGGAGCGGCGAGGTGGTGCTGGTCATCGACGACGAAGAGCCGACCCGGCGGTTGCTCTCACGCACGTTGAGTCGGCACGGATACCAAGTGCTCGTCGCGAGCGACGGACGCGAAGGGCTCACCACGTTCCTGGCTCATCGAACGAAGATCGCGCTCGTCATCACCGACATGGCGATGCCGACGATGGACGGTCCCTCCTTCGTTCGCGCGCTGCGCGAGATCGACGCGACCGTGCCCGTGATCGGGTCGAGCGGGCTCGAGCTGGCGGACGCGTCCTCGGTGACGGCGTTCCTGCCGAAGCCGTACTCGCCCGACGGTGTGCTCGAGGCGATCCGAGCTGTGCTCGAACACCCCGCGTGACGACGGCCATCCAGGTGACGATGGCCACCAACGCGAAGAGGGCGCCCCTGGGGACGCCCTCTCTCGCGAAGCGCTCCTCGTACGAGGAGTGGCTCGTGCTCAGACCATCAGGTCCTTGAGCTTCTTGACGGGCGCTGCGCGGAGCTTGGTGCTCTTCGGGAAGCTCTTGAGGGTCTCTTCGCCCGTGCCCGGGTTGCGGACCTTCACGTTCTTGCGCGCGGGAACCTCGGTGAGCTTGAGCTTGACGAGGTCGGGGATCACGAAGTCCTTGTACTTCGCGACGACCTTGCCCTCCTTCTCACGCTCGTTCCACTGCGAGCGCTTGCCGAGCTCGCGCTTGATCACGTCCTTGAGACCCTCGAAGACCGCGCCGACCTCACGCTTGGTGAGACCCGTCTTCTCCGAAAGCTCACCGATGATCTGAGCCTTCGTCATTCGCTTGGCGGCTGCCATGGCTCCCTCCATTCGTCTGGCTTCGGATCGCCCGCGAAATGCGAGTGATTGCGTTCCACGCTCCGAAGTCCGGGCCTGTATGCACGGCGGTTTTCGGGCTGACAAGCCCAAAACGTTTCGACTACCGAGAAAAAACGGGCCTCACCTCGCCGCTCCCCCGTGTTCGTAGGGCGATCGAACGCGCCGATGGAGCAGGTGCGTCATTTCGCGAAGAAAGGCCCGGCGGAGGCGCGTCGTTCTCGGCCTGTGGAAAACTCGTGGGTCCGCTGGGGATCTCGTGGTTCAGTCCCAAGTCATCGTTTCGACTGGCTTTTCTTCGCGGGCTTTTTGCCGCGGCGTGTACGCTTTCCACGCTCTTCGACCATTTCTCCACAGGCCTCGGGGGGGGGTGTGCGACCGAGGGCGACGTCCACGAGCTTGGACGTTTCGGCGTTCATGACGCGCTCTTCGGCGTCGTTTCGGTGGTCGTAGCCGACGAGATGCAGAAGCCCGTGGGCGAGCAGAAAAGTGATCTCGGAGGCGATCGCATGACCCCTCTCCGCCGCCTGTCGCCGGGCGGTGTCGAGGGAGACGACGACGTCACCGAGGATTCCGCCCGCGAGATCGCCGCCTTCGCCCTCGCGCATCGCGAACGCGAGCACGTCGGTGGGCTTGTCCTTGTGCCGAAAGTCGCGGTTGAGCGCGTGGATGGTCGGGTCGTCGCAGAGGAGGATCGAGAGCTCGGCGCTCTCGAGCTTCAACGCCGCGAGCATCTTCTCGGCGCGCTCTCGGACGACGGCAGGGCGGATCGGGGTCGAGCGGAGGCCCGAGGTGCGGACGAAAGCCGGCATGGCCGGAGGCTGCGGGATCCGAGGCGGGCGGACCAGTCTCGAAGTGGCTTCACGTTCCGCATCTCGACCCCCTCACGGCAACGCGCGATCCGATCGAGCGCGCGAGGGTGTTCGTTCGCGACTCGGTTGCTCTCGTTCCGTGTCGTGGGCTAGTAACTCACGCGTGAGTCACTCGTGGGGGCCCGTTGACTCGGTGGGCCGCTCTGGTATCCCGCGCTCTGACTGCAGCGGTGCTGCGGTGACGTGTCGTCTCGAGGAGGCGACGCGGGGGCAGGGGTCGTGTGGGGCGGCGGCTCGAGCGCGCGCTCCCGACACCTTGGAGGAAGAACATGACCGAGATCATTCGAGTCCATGCGCGGCAGATCCTGGATTCGCGCGGCAACCCGACCGTAGAGGTCGACATCGAGCTCGCGGACGGAACGGGCGGGCGCGCTGCGGTGCCGTCGGGCGCGTCGACGGGCGAGCACGAGGCGCACGAGCTGCGCGACGGCGGTGCGCCTTACCTCGGCAAGGGTGTGCTGGAGGCGGTGAAGAACGTGCGCGAGGTGATCGCGCCCGAGATCCTCGGCCTGGACGCGCTCGACCAGGTCGCGATCGATCGCGCGATGATCGCGCTCGACGGGACCACGACGAAGTCGAAGCTCGGCGCGAACGCGATCTTGGGCGTGTCGATGGCGGTCGCGCGTGCGGCCTCGAACAGCGTGGGGCTCCCGCTCTGGCGCTACCTCGGTGGCGCGCAGGCGCGCGTTCTGCCGACGCCGATGATGAACATCCTCAACGGCGGCGCGCACGCGGACAACGGGCTCGACATCCAAGAGTTCATGATCATGCCCATCGGCCTTCCGAGCTTCACGGAGGCGATGCGCGCGGGCTCGGAGATCTTCCATCACCTCAAGAAGCTGCTCGCGGCCGAAGGGCTCGCGACCAGCGTGGGTGACGAAGGCGGCTTCGCGCCGCGGCTCGGCAAGAACGAAGACGCGCTCGTGTGGATCGTTCGTGCGGTCGAGAAGGCCGGGTACAAGCTCGGCGATCAAATCGCGATCGCCCTCGACTGCGCGGCCAGCGAGTACTTCGACAAGGGCACGAAGAAGTATTCGTTCGACGGCAAGACGGTCGACGCGGACGGGCTCATCGAGATCTACTCGGCGTATTGCGAGAAGTACCCGATCGTCTCGATCGAGGACGGCTTCGCCGAGGACGACTGGGACGGCTGGAAGTCGGTGACCGAGCAGCTCGGCACCGAGGTGCAGCTCGTGGGTGACGATCTCTTCGTGACGAACGTCGAGCGCGTGAAGCGCGGAATCGAAGAAGAGGTCGCCAACGCGATCTTGATCAAGGTGAACCAGATCGGGAGCCTC
>JALOQC010000057.1 GCA_025453555.1 Myxococcota bacterium
GCGTGTGTGGGGGACGCCGGTCGTGCCGCCTCCAGCTCGAGTGTGGGAGCTCGAGAGCGGCGCGACCGGCTTTCTTTGGTGCCGACCACGTGAGGCGGGGAGGCCCACGACCGTCGCCCGCGATCGGTTGCCCACGATCGGTTGCCCACGATCGGTTGCCCACGATCGGTTGCCCACGATCGGTTGCCCACGATCGGTTGCCCCCGATCGGTCGCCCGCGATCGGTCGCCCGCGTTCCGACGCGCGTGGTCGGCGCTCGGACGCCGGTCAGAGGTCCACGATCGGCAGGCCCACCCGCTTCTTGTCGGCGTTCAGGCGCGGCGCGTTCTCGAGCTTGAGCACGCCGCGCGGGCAGACGTGGGCGCACATGCCGCAACCGACGCAGGCCGCGCGGGTGAAGCTCTCGTCGTTCTGCGCGTAGGAGCGCACGTCGATGCCCATCTCGCAGTAGGTCGTGCAGTTGCCGCACGAGATGCACATGCCGGGCTTCACCGCGATGCGGAAGCGGCCGAGCTTCTGGAAGAGGCCAAGCAGGGCGGCCATGGGGCAGAAGTTGCGGCACCACACGCGTGGACCGAGGAGTGGGTAGAGGCCGGTGCCGATCACGCCCGCGAGGATCGCGCCCACGACGTAGCCGTAGAGCGACTTCATCGACCACCACTGGCCGCCGTCGACGAGGCGGTGGAAGGTCGCGTAGCGGCCTCCGACCAGGTGATCGAGGAAGAGCAAGAAAGTCGAGAGGATCGCGACGAACATCACGGTGTGAATCGCGCGCTTCTCGAAGCGCCACGACGCGGTCGACGAGCTCGTGAGGTGACGCCAGGGATCGCCGAAGGTGTTGGCGAGGCCGCCGCAGCCGCAGATCCACGAGCAATACCAGCGCTTGCCGAAGAAGTAGGCGAGGAGAGGGGCCGCCACGAGCGCGCCGACGATCGAGTAGATCGCGAGCACGACCGGGATGTTCTGGAGGCTTCCCGGGTGGAGCTTGTACCAATCGAGCGGCCAGAAGTACGAGAAGTAGTACTCGTACTTCCAGAACTGATTGGGATCGCCCGTGAAGAAGTAGGGCATCACCAGCGGGAGCGTGAAGGCGAGCACCACCTGCACGACCACGTTCACCGCGATGCGGATCCGGTTGTAGCGGGAGTTGCCGTGGCGGCGGAGGTAGTAGATCGCGCCACCCACCATCGCGACGGAGTAGAGCGCGCCGTAGAAGAGCCATCGGCTGCGGAGGCCCACCGCGCTCGCCCAGGTCTCCGGGTCGAGGGCGCTGCCTTCGATACCGAGGTGGTCCCGGAAGTACATCAGCGTGTAGAAGCCGATGAGGACCGCCGCGACGCCGTAGGCGACGGCGCCGCGGGTGCGCCAGGGCTCGCGGAAGGTCGCGAGCAATCCGTTCTGTCCTTGTTGATCCATCGGGATTCTCGGCGTCGATTGGTGGAGCGAGGAGTGAATCGCGGGGTAGAGCGAGCGATTCGTCGAGCGAGACTTCGCGGATGCATCGGCTCCGCGCTCACGCGCGGCCCGATGGTTTAGCGCAATCGTTCAGCTTCGCGGACCGCGTCCGCTCCCCCTCGAACGATTCTGCTTCGATTCAGTAGATGGGAGCGGCGACGGTTCGCTCCGACGGTGCGCGGGGCTCGGCGGGTTTCTTTCGTAGATCAGGCGGGATCTTCAGCGGAGGAACGAGCTCGGTGTCGAAGCGGGACTCGTCGAGGTGGGCGAGCACGTGCTGAAGCGAGCGGCGCTCTTCGATCCAGCGGATCCACACGGAGTGATCCCAGCGGCGACCGAGCGCGTTGAAGCCGACCACGCGCTCGCCGGAGAGCACGATCCGCAGCGTGCTGCGCACCGCGCCGCGCTCCTCGAAGAACCACTCGCGTTCGTCCTCCACCCCGAGGTTCACGAGGCCCGCGGTGGTGTACTCGACGTCCATCAGCTTCGCGCTGTTGAACCAGACGTGGCGCTCGTAGCGCGCGGGATCGCCGAGCAACGCGCGCGCGGCGACGCGGCCTTGGGCCTTGCCGGTGTACCAGAGCGGCTCCGGGCGTCGGCTCCCGTCGAACCAACGCACCGCGGCGCAATCACCGGCCGCGAAGACGTGGGGATCGTTCGTGCGTTGGTGCTCGTCGACCACCAGGCCGCGGCTGCGCGGGTCGAGCTCGAGGCCGCTGTCCTCGAGCCACGCGGTGTTCGGGACCACGCCGATCGCGACCACGCAGAGATCACAGGGCACCTCGCCGCGATCGCCGACCAGGCGCGCGACCGCGCCGTCGCCGTGCAGCGCGTGGACGTTCTCGCCGAGGTGCATCTGCACCCCGTGGGCGGCGAGGGCTTCGGAGATCCACGCGCCCTCGCGCGGATCGAGCGCGATCGGCCAGAAGTGTTCTTCGCGCACGAAGAAGCGTGGCCGCAGGCCCTTGGCGACCATGACCTCGACCGCTTCGATGCCGATGAGGCCGCCGCCCACCACGACGGGGTGTTTCGGAGGACCGCCGCGCGTCTTCCAGCCCGAAGGGCGGCGGCGGTAGGGCGAGTCGGAGCTCGCGCTCGCGAGGTGTGCGTCGGCGTTCGGTGGACGCCCGCCGCGCGAGGGACCGCCGTGCAGCTCTTCTTCGAGCCACTCGAGGTCTTGCAAGGTGACGAAGTGGCCGACGCCGTCGAGCTCCGCGCCCGGCCAGGGAGAAGGGCGCGGCTTGGATCCGCAGGCGATCAGGAGCCGGTCGTAGGGAAGGGGCTCGGCGCCCGCGAGTCGGAGCTCTCGGCGCGTGAGGTCGATCCCGGACGCGCGTCGCCGCATGCGCGTGAAGCGAAGGCGCGCGTAGAGGTCGCGCTCGTGCGGCTCGATGCAGCGGTGGCTGAGCTGACCGCTGACGACCCACATCAGCGCGGTGCGCGAGAAGAAGTGGTCGGACTCTTCGCTGACGATCGTGACGTCCGCGTCCGGCTCGCGCGCGCGGATCGCGAGCGCGGCTTCGATGCCCGCGACTCCGTTGCCGACGATGACGACTCGCATGCGACCTCCGCGCGGGCCTACGCCCGACGTGGCGCGACGTTACCAGCTCGACGCGCGCGGGGTTCGATGTGGCTGTCGTTCAGGCGGGCGCGGCCATCGCCATCATGACCTCGGGGCGCATCAACGCCTCCATGATCATCGGCTTGGCCACGATGATGCCGTTGACCTCGGGGTCGAGGGCGGCGCACACGCCCGCGAGGAGCGAGAACGCGCGCCCGTAGAGCACGAGGTCCTGCGGGATGTGCACGCCCTCGATGCGCTTGAGCACGTCCTCGATCTTCTTGCGCACGAGCTCCACGTCGAGCTGCTTGAGCTCTTGGGGCGTCATCTCGAACATCTCTTCGAAGAACTCTTGCAGGATCGGGCGCGCGATCGCGATGTCGCGCTCGCTGAGCACGCCGAGCCCGACCACGGCCTTCGAGAAGTTGTCGACGTCGCGCCCCATGAACGCGACGGAGGCGAGGATGAGCTTCTGCTGGAAGCCGCGCGGCAGGATCTTCACCTGGCCGAAGTCGAGGATGCAGAGCTCCGCGGTGCCGTCCGCGCCGCGGCGGCAGAGCAGGTTTCCGGGGTGCGGGTCGCTCTGGAAGACGCCGTCGACGAAGAACATGTTCGCGTAAGCGCGGATCATCTTCTGCATCACGTCGAGCACCGGGAAACCTTCCGCGGCGAGGCGATCCTTGTCGGTGATCTTCCAGCCCTCGAACCACGTGGTGCAGATGACGTGCTCGGTCGTGTACTCCGCGAGCACCTCCGGCACGACCACGTGCGGGACGTTCTTCATGTTCGCGCCGATGATGCGCGTGTGCTCGGCTTCCTTGCGGTAGTCGAGCTCGGTCTCGAGCGCGTTCTTCACCTCGTCGTAGATGTTCCGGAGCGGAACCTTCGGGACGAAGATGTTGAAGAGCGGCACCGCTCCGCGCAGCACGAAGAGGTCGCACGAGAGCTTCATGCGGACGTCCTCGTATTGGATCTTCAGCGCGACGTCGCGGCCGTCCTTGGTCTTGGCGCGGTGGACCTGCCCGAAGCTCGCAGCGGCGGTCGCGGCGGTCGCGATCTCCGCGAACACCTCCTCGGGCGGCTTGCCGAGCTCGTGGGTGAGGCGGCGACGGATCGCCTTCCAGGGCGTGGGATCCACGCGGTCTTGCAGGCCCGCGAGCTCCTCACACCACTCCTTGGGCATGATGTCGACGCGGGTGCTGATGATCTGACCGACCTTGATCAGGCCGCCGCGCATGCGGACCGCGAGACGGTAGAACTTGCGCGCGCTCTTGCGGTGCGCCTTGGACCACTTCTCTGGGGTGGGTGGCTTCCCGAACCACTTCCAGCGCAGCCAGAAGGCGAGGTAGCGGAAGTAGATCGGCGTCAACGTCCACAGGATGAGGAGGAAGCGCCAAGGGGTGTGCCAGAGCATCCGCATGAGGAACGTGTTTCGGCTTTATACCCTCGAGCGGGCGCGCGAGGCGGAGGATCGGCGTGTGGGTGTCGAACGGCCGCGAGCGGGGGACCGCCCAGCTTGCAGCCCCGATGCGGCCTCAGTACCGGCTCAGGCGAAGCGGAGGGTGTAGGCCCACGGGGAAGGCGCCACAAGCCGCATACGGTCCGGTCCGGCGCTCCTTCCCCGCTCCTTCTCCACGTCTGCGTGGCTGTCTCCAGGCCGAGCCCCACCGCTGGCGCCCGACCGGAAGGTCCACCACCGGGCGGAAGCCCACCGCCTCCCCGCTCGGCCAGACCCCTGCTCAGGCGTGGGCGTGGGCGGGCGCGACCTCGTGCGACGCCTCTCCCTCGGACACCTCCGCCTCGCGGCGCTTCGCGAAGAGCACGTAGAGCGAAGGCACGAAGAAGAGCGTGAAGAGCGTGCCGATGGCCATGCCGGCCACGAGCACGAGGCCGATGCTGTTGCGGGCGGCCGCGCCGGGGCCCTCGACGAGCACGAGCGGGAAGTGGCCGAAGACGGTCGCGACGGTGGTCATGAGCACTGGGCGCAGACGCGTGGTCGCGGCGTTCTGGATCGCTTCGAGCTTCGACTGCCCGCGGAGCTGGAGCTCGTTGGCGAACTCCACGATCAGGATGCCGTTCTTCGCGACGAGCCCGACCAGGGTCACGAGGCCGACCTGGGAGTAGACGTTGAGCGTCGTGGTCCAGCCGTCGGTCCAGTAGGACATGTTCGGGTTCGGCATCTTCAGGAAGGTGAAGACGAGCGCGCCGAACATCGCGAGCGGCACCGAGCCGGCGAGGATGACGAAGGGATCGCGGAAGCTGTCGAACTGCGCCGCGAGCACGAGGAAGATGAGCACGACGGCGAGCGCGAACGCGGGGCCGAAGGAGTCGCCTTCGACGCGGAGCTGACGCGACTCGCCCGTGTAGCTCGTCGAGTACGAGGGCGGCAGGATCTCGGCCGCGCGGGTGTCGAGGAACGTGAGCGCGTCGTCGAGGGTGCGGATGGAGACGCCGCTGAGCTTCACCGAGTTGAGCTGCTCGAAGCGGTTGAGGGAGCGGGGGGAGACGCGGTCTTCGAGGGTCGCGAAGCTGCTCACGGGGATGAGCTGGCCGCGCGGGCCGGTGACGCGCAGGTCGAGGAGCTGCTCGGGGTTCAGACGCTCGCTGCGCTGGATCTGCGCGATGACCTTGTAGCTGCGGCCGTAGGTGCTGAAGCGGTTGACGAAGTTGCCACCGAAGGCCGAGGCGAGGTCTTGGCCGATGGTCTGCAGATCGAGGCCGAGCTCGGCCGCCTTGTCGCGGTCGATCACGATCTCCGTCTCCGGCTGGTCGATCTTCACGTCGATGAGCGGCGGGAACGCGAAGATGCCGCTCGCCGCCGCCTCGTCGCGCAGGCGCGTCGCGTACTCGAGGATCTCGGCGTGCTCGGCCGTGGAGGAGATCACGAACTCGACCGGGAACTGCCCGCCGCCGGGGAGGGCGGGCGGCACGATCGGGAAGGTCTCCACGCCTGGGACGTTCTGCACGAGCGCCTGGATCTCCGGCACCAGCTCCGTCGCGCTGCGCTCGCGTTCGGTCCAGGGCGCGAGGCCCATGCCCCAGAATCCGAAGGTCGGGGTCGTGATCTGGAAGGTGTAGTCGTTCTCCGGGAACGAGGCCGCGATCTGCTCGATGCGCTCGATCGAAGGTGTGATCTGTTCGAGCGTCGCGTTCGAGGGGGTGTTCACGATGCCGAAGACGATGCCTTGGTCCTCGGTGGGCGCGAGCTCCTTCGGGGACATCACGAAGAGCGCGACCGAACCGAGGCTCAAGATCACCCACGCGGTGTAGATCGCGGGTCGGACGTTCAGCGAACGTGCGAGCCAGCGTCCGTAACCGGCTTTGATGCGGTCGAAACCTCGATTGATTCGTCCGGTGAGACCTTGCTCGGACGCGCCTTCTTTCAAGAGGCGCGAGGCCATCACGGGAGAGAGCGTCAGCGCGACGACGCCCGAGATGGTGACGGCGCCCGCGAGGGTCAGCGCGAACTCGCGGAAGAGCGAGCCGGTGAGGCCGCCCTGGAACGCGATGGGCGCGTAGACGGCGGCGAGGGTGATCGTCATCGCGATGATCGGCCCGACGAGCTCCGCCGCGCCGAGCCGGGCCGCTTCGAGGCGCGACTTTCCTTCGCGGAGCCAGCGCTCGACGTTCTCGACGACCACGATCGCGTCATCGACCACCAGCCCGACCGCGAGCACGATCGCGAGCAGCGTGAGCAGGTTCAGCGTGAAGCCGAGCATCTGCATCAAGAAGATCGCGCCGATGAGCGAGACGGGGATCGCGACGAGCGGCACGAGCACGGAGCGGATCGAGCCGAGGAAGAGGAAGATCACCGCGACGACGATGAGCAGCGTCTCGATGAGGGTGGAGGCGACCTCGTCGATCGCGCTGTCGATGTACTCCGTCGCGTCGTAGGCCATGCGGGCCTCGAGCTGCTCGGGGAGATCGGCTCGGATGGCCTCGAGCTCTTCGCGCACCGCGGCGACGACGTCGAGGGTGTTGGCGCTCGGGAGCGACCAGATGCCGATGAAGACGGCCGTCTCGCCGGAGAACGCGACCTGCTCGTCGTAGCTCTCGGCGCCGAGCGCGATGGTGGCCACGTCGCGCAGGCGGATGATCGCGTCGTCCTGCTCGCGGACCACGAGCTGCTCGAACTCGCTCGCGCTCGTCAGGTTCGTGTTCGCGGTGAGGTTCACCTGGATCATCGAGCCGCGCGTGCTGCCGACCGCGGAGAGGTAGTTGTTGGCCGCGAGCGCGCGCCGGACCTCGGAGGGGCTCACGCCGAGCGCGGCCATGCGGTCGCCGTCGAGCCAGACGCGCATCGCGAAGGTGCGGCCGCCGAGGATGTCGGCGCGCTGCACGCCCGGCACGGCGGAGAGGCGCGGCTGCACGACGCGCACGAGGTAGTCGGTGATCTCGTTCTGCTCGAGGAAGTCCGACGAGAAGCTCAGGTACGCGGCCGCGAACTGGCTGTCGGCGGACTCGACGTCGATGACCGGCACCTCCGCTTCGGGAGGGAGATCGCCGCGGACGCGATCGACCTTCGCGCCGATCTCGGCGAGCGCGCGGTTCGCGTCTTGGTTGAGCTCGAGGCGCGCGCGGATGATCGAGACGTTCTGACGGCTCTCCGACTCGATGTAGTCGACGCCGTCTGCGGCCGCGATCGCGCGCTCGATCGGGGTGGTGATGAAGCCGCGCACGAGGTCGGCGTTGGCGCCCACGTACGCGGTGGTGATGACGACGGTCGAGTTCTCGTTGCGCGGGTACTGCCGCACCGTGAGGCTCGAGATCGCTTGCAGGCCGGCGATCACGATGACGACGTTGACGACGATCGCGATGACTGGTCGTTTGATGAAGAGGTCGGTGATCTTCATGGCGTTCCCGGCTCAGCGGTTCTCGGGACGAGGATCGACCTCCGCTTCGGGCGGCGCGGTCTCGTTCTCTTCTCGGATCTCGACGCCGTTCTGAAGCTTGAACGCGCCCGTGCTCACGATGCGGAGCCCGGCTTCCAGGCCCTCGATGACCTCGACGAGGTCGCCTCGTCGCTCGCCGAGGCGCACGAAGACCTGCTCGGCCGTCATGCGTTCTCCTTCGGTCCGCACCACGAACACCGAGTCGCCGTAGGGCGCGTAGATCACGCCCGAGCTCGGGATGGCGCGGACTTCACGACGCGCGGGGCGGACCGCCTCCACGTCGAGCGACATGCCGGGGCGGATGCGCTCGTCGGGGTTCGGGAGCACCGCGCGGACGAGCACGCTGCGGGTGCGCTCGTCGACGCGGGTGTCGAGCGTCTCGACGCGCCCTTCGAGGATCTCGCCGGGGAAGAGAGCCGACGTCGCGCGCAACGCGTTGCCGGTCGTCACGGTGGAGAGGGCTCGCTCGGGGAGGCGGAAGTCGACGTAGATGGGATCGAGCGATTGGAGCGACACCAGCGGCGCGCCGGGCTGCACGACCTCGCCGAGGTCGACCTCGCGGATGCCCAGGCGGCCCGCGAAGGGCGCGCGGATCGTGCGCTTGGCGATGGTGGCGCGCAGCGCGGTGACACTGGCCTGGGCTTGTGCGAGCCGCGCGCGGGCCACGTCGAGCTCCGATTGCGCGACGGCGTCGCGACCGGCGAGGGACTCGACGCGGGCGAGGGTGACCTGCGCGAGCTCGACCTCGGCGACCGCCGACGCGAGCTGCGCGCGCTCGATCGAGTCGTCGAGGGTCAGCAGCACCTCGCCGCGGGTGACGGTCTCGCCGGACTCGAAGCGGAGCGTGCGCACGGTTCCCGGGACTTCGGCAGCGACCGAGATCGACTGGGTCGCGACCGCGGTGCCGATGGCGGTGGTCGCGGAGTCCCAAGACTCGGTGCGCACTGGTGCGGTGGTCACGCCGATGGCGGGTGGGCGGTAGGACTCGCCTGCCTCGATCATCGCGCCGATCTGGGAGGCCTTCACGGCCCCGATGGCACCGAGGACGCCCAACACGAGGAGGAGGGCGACCACGAGGGAAAGGATTCGCCGTTTCATGGGGTGCTCGTCGTTCGCTCGCGTTCGACACGAAATCGGTGCGAGGTCGGTTCTTCTGGGAGAGGCCTGCGTGGCCCCGGCGGGCCGGCAGCCTGACGCGTGCCTGTGACACGACCCCGCGTTCGACCCGATGGGGCGAGGGGGGCGGCGGTCTGCTGTCGAACGGCCTACCCGTTCGTTACCCGGGAAAACGCGCGAACGCTGCGGCACGAGTGGCCTCGGGTGCAGCGAGGTTGGCGCTCGCCGCTCAAAGTGGATCTCGTGTGCCGACCGCGCCCGGAATCGAGCGATCCCGCGCACGCATCGGCCGCACGAAACAGGCCACCTCTCGGTGGCCGTCGGCTCGGGCAGGCTTCACCGAATGTGACGTTCACTTTTGCGAGGATCTCCGTCCCGAGACGCGTACGCTTCGCGGATGCGTTCGTGCCCTCGTTGTCATCAGCCTTTCACCGTTCAACACGATCGAGGCGTCGAGATCGACCTCTGCTCGCGCTGCGGGAGCGTCTTCCTGGATCCGGGAGACACCGAGGCGCGTGGGGTGTCGATCGAACGTTTGTTCGAGGTCGATCCGAACGCGGTGCACGATCGCGGCGGATCGGTCCGCGTCTGCCCGTCGCACGGCGTGCCGATGCGACGCATCGCGATCGCGAGCTCGGTCGGAGGGCTCGAGCTCGAGCGCGCGCCGTGCTGCGGTGGGGTGTTCTTCGAGCCCGGAGAAGAGAGCGCGCTCGCGGCGGCGGTGCGCGCGGCAGCGAGCAAGACGGGGCCCACGCACGAGGACCTGGTGGCGAAGGGTTTCGTGCCGCCTCCCGATCTGCGCCCGAGCGTCGTGCCGCGACCGAGCATCACGAGCGGGCTGGCCGGGCTCGCGCAGGGGCTCGGGGCGGCCTCGGTGACCAAGCTCGACGCACCCCCGAGCTTCGATGGCTCGACGCGTCGTTGCCCACGGTGCAGCACGGCGCTGTCCGCCACCCACGTGAAAGGCGTTGAGATCGACGTGTGTCCGAGCTGCAGCTCGCTCTTCCTCGACGGCGGGGAGCTGGAGCAGCGCGGCATCGATCTGCGCGGGGTGTTCGGCGAAGGTCCGGAGGCGGCGACGGTGAAGGGGCCCTCGACGCTCGCCTGCCCCGCCCACGGCAAGCCGATGGCGCGCGTGCACGTGCGGTGGATCGGTGGGGTGTTGGAGGTCGATCGTGCGGACGACTGTTGCGGCGGGATCTTCTTCGACGACGGCGAATGGGACATCTTCGAGCGCGCGGCGCGCGTCGCGCTCTCGGATTACGCCGAACGCGTGCACCGAACGACGGGTGAGTTCGCGGGTGAGCGCGCGATCATGAAGGAGATCTCCGCCGCGGGCGCCCAGATCGAGGCGGCGGTGGTGCGGGGCGCGGTGGATCGCGCGATCCAGCACCAGGCGTACTGGAGGACGCTGCGGCACCTGCGTCGCTGGGACGGCGACGGCTACTACTACTGAAAAGAAGCTCAACCGATTTCGCAAGCCGCCCTACCGGACGGCGCGCAGCGAACGAAGTGAGCGAAGGCTCGTGGGAGGGGGCCCATCCGGGCTTCATGCCCCGTGGGGGAGGGTTTGGCGACAGACCCTCGAGGAAGCTCGTGACGAACCAGGTCGTGCGTCAGCGTGACCCTGGACCTCACGTCGCAACCGCCGCGGCGGGCTTCTTCTTCAGCATTCGCAGCAGGTCTCCCACGGTGCGGTGGGCTTCCAGCGGGTGGCGGAGCGGGGCGTCGTTCTCGATCTCGTAGTGGTTGCGGCGACCCCGCCGCTCGCGCCGCACGATGCCGGCCTCTTCGAGCTCGGCGAGGATCCGCTGCACCGCGCGCTCGGTGATGCCGACCACGTCAGCCACGTCGCGCACGCGCGCGTCCGGCTCGCGGGCGACGCAGAGCAGCACGTGCGTGTGGTTGCTGAGGAACGTCCAATGGTGCTCTGCGTCGGACATGGCAGACTCGTGCTCGAAGCGCGCTTCGAATGGCCGTGGGCGACCCACGCAGCGTCGTCGCGAAGACGCGCACGATAGCGCGTCGCCCGCATGACGCGACTTGTGATACCGGAATCTATATTCAGGTATTGACGTTCGTCAATCCCGCTGCATGCTCCGCCCCCGATGACGGCTCCTGGCACTGACGCATGGATCGCCGACCGCCTGGTCGAGCTCGCCGGAATCGCGCCGGCCGCGCTCCTCGGCGAAGTCGATCCGCCCGATGCGCCGCCGCTCGCCCGGCTCGCGCGTCGTCTCCCCGGGGGTCGCTGGCGTCACTTCGAGGCTCCGCTGCGCGTCGCGCTCGACGGGGTCGCGAAGGGGCGTCCGCTGCTCGCGATCGACCCCGCGGGCGAGCTCGTGCTGATCGCGGAGCGGCGCGTCTCGCTGGTGGCAGTCGAAGATCGCGTGAACGGCCGCGCGTGGCTCTCGCAGGACGAGCTGGCGGCGCGGCTCGGGCTGTCGTCCGCTTCGGCGGAGGCGAGCTTCGTCGCGCCCGAAGCGCGCGAGGCGGTAGCGCACGATCACGATCACGAACACTCGCCGTGGCGCGAGGCGTTCCTGATCTTGAAGGGTGACGTCGGCGACTTCGGCTCGATCGTCGTCTATGCGATCGGCGTCGGCCTGCTCAGCCTCGCGCTACCGCTCGCGGTGCAGACGCTCGTCGGCACGGTCGCGTTCGGCACGGTGCTCCAGCCGATCGTGGTGCTCGCGCTGTTGCTGGCGGCGGGGCTCGTGTTCGCGGCGACGCTGCGCGCGCTCCAGGCGTGGGTGGTGGAGCTCGTGCAGCGGCGCCTCTTCGTGCGGCTCGTGGGCGAGCTCGGCGACCGCCTGGTACACGTGCACGTGAAGGCGTTCGAACGGTGCCACGGGCCGGAGCTCGTGAACCGCTTCTTCGACGTGTTCACGGCGCAGAAGGCGGTGGCGGGGTTGCTCCTGCAAGGCGTCGAGGCGCTGCTCACGGCGATCTTCGGCCTCCTCGTGCTCGCGCTCTACCACCCGGTGCTGCTCGCGTTCGGCTTCGCGATCGTGCTCGGTGCGTTCGTGGTCTTCGTGTTGCTCGGCAAGGGCGCGACGAAGACGACGATCGCGGAGTCGAGGGCGAAGTACGAGGTGGCAGGGCACCTCGAGGAGATGGCGCGGCACCTCTTCGCTCTGAAGCTCTCGGGCGGCGGCGAGCACGCGATGCGTCAGCTCGACACGCTCGCGGCGAACTGGCTGACCCGTCGCGCGGCGCACTTCCGGATCATCTTTCGGCAGATGATCGGCGCGCTGTTTCTCCAGGTGCTCGCGAGCGCGACGCTGCTCGGGCTCGGCGGTTGGCTCGTGGTCGAGCGCGAGCTGACGATCGGGCAGCTCGTGGCGGCGGAGCTGATCGTGACGGCGGTGGTGGCGTCGCTGAGCAAGCTCGGCGGGAAGCTCGACACGGTCTTCGATCTCGTCGCGGCGGCCGACAAGCTCGGGCACCTGCTGCACCTTCCGGCCGAGCGGCGCGGGGGCGAGCTGCCGGTGAGCCGCGAAGGGCCGATCCGCGTGGAGGTGCAGTCGCTGTCGAGCGAAGGGGGCGAGCTCTCGGAGCTGAGCCTCGAGGTCGATCGGGGCGAGATCCTGGCGGTGACGGGCGATCCGTCGGCCGCGAGCACGCTGGTGGAGCTGCTCTTCGGGCTGCGCGAGCCGAAGGGCGGCGAGGTGCGCATCGACGGGCACGATTTGCGCGACGTCGATCTGACGACGCTTCGGCGACGCATGGCGGTGGTGCGCGACCCCGAGGTTTGGCCGGCGACGATCGCGGACAACCTGCGCGCGGTCGGGCACCCGGTGACGATCGCGAGCATGTGGAAGGCGCTCGACGCGGTGGGGCTCGGGGACGTGGTGCGGGCGCTGCCGGATGGGCTCCACACGGCGCTCGTACCGAGCGGCGCGCCGCTACCGCGTCTCGGGGGCATTCGATTGACGCTCGCGCGGGCGCTCGTGGCGAACCCGGGGCTGCTCGTGCTCGACGGCGCGCTCGACGCGTTGCCGCCGGGCGAGGGTGCGGTGCTCCTCGAGCGCCTCGCGAAGGGGCGGACGATGATCGCGGTGACGACCGATCCGGACCTCGCGTCGCGTGGCTCGCGGCGCCTCGTGATGCGCGCGGCGGAGGTGCGGTCGTGACGCTCTCTCGACTTCGTGGCTCGGTCACGCGCTCGGCGGCGGGGGCCTTCTTGCCGGCGTCGCGGCTCGTGCCTTCGGCGGCGCGGCCCCGGCGCGTGGCGCGCAACCTCGTGCTGGCGTTCCTCACGCTGGTGGTGTTCCTGGCGCTCGCGCCTTGGCAGCAGAACTTGCCGGGCGATGGGACCGTCATCGCCTACGCCCCGGACGAACGGCCGCAGGCGCTCGAAGCGACCATCACCGGTCGCATCGCGCAGTGGCACGTGGTGGAAGGGCAATCGGTCGCGGAGGGCGAGCTCATCGTCGAGCTCGTCGACAACGATCCGATGCGGCTGGAGCGGGTCGAGATCGAGCGCGATGCCGCGAACCTCCGGCTCGTGGCGTACCGCGAGAAGCTGCAGGCGTACCGCGATCGGCTCGATGCGCTGCGGCGCTCTCAACAGGCCCAGATCGCAGCGGCGGAGGCCGACGTGCGCATCGCGCAGGAGACGTTGCGCAGCCGGCGCGAGCTCTTGGCGGCCGCGGAAGCGTCCGACACGACGGCGCGCATCCAACAAAGCCGTTTGGACGGACTGGCGGGCCAAGGGCTCGCCTCGCAGCGGGACCGTGAGCTGGCGGAGCTCTCGTCGACGAGCGCTACGGCGTCGCTTGCGGCCGCGCGGGCGGACCTCTCGGCTGCGGAGAGCAACGTCGCGAACCGACGTGCGGCGCTCGAGCGCACGCGGGCGGTCACCCAGGCGGACCTCGACTCGGCGGACGCGATGGTGCGTTCCACGGTGACCGAGGTGGAGTCGGCGCGGAGCTCGCTCGCGGCGGTGGAGTCGCGGCTCGCGCAGCAGCAGGCGCAAGAGGTGCGGGCGCCGCGCGCGGGCGTGATCGATCGGGTGCTCGTGCAGCAGGGGAGCGTGCAGGTGTCGCGTGGGCAGGTGCTCGCGATGCTCGTGCCCTTCACGCAGCGGCGCGCGGTCGCGCTCACGGTGGACGGCAACGATGCCGCGCTCATCTCGCCCGGCCGTCCGGTGCGCTTGCAGTTCGAGGGCTGGCCAGCGGTGCAGTTCGCGGGCTGGCCGAGCGTCGCGGTGGGCACGTTCGGCGGGCGGGTGGCCTTCGTCGCGCCGACCGACGACGGCGCGGGCGACTTCCGCGTGGTCATCGTGCCGGACGAGGACGACGAGCCGTGGCCCGAGACCCGCTTCTTGCGGCAGGGCACCCGCGCGAAGGGGTGGGTGCTGCTCGAAGAGGTCAGCGTCGGCTTCGAGATCTGGCGTCAGCTCAACGGCTTCCCGCCGAGCTTCCGGCGCGCGCCGGACGCCGAGGGCTACGGCACGTCGGGCGGTGGGTACTCCGCGAGCGGGCCCGGTGGCGGCTACGGCGACGGCGGCGACGACTACGGGGGCGGTAAGTGACGCACGTCACGCGCGCGATGCGATGGCTCGTGTGCGCGTCGGGCGTCGTGCTCGCGCTGACGACGGTGGGCTCGTCGACGGTGCTGCGTGCGCAGAGGGCGCTGACTCCCGCCGAGGTGATCGCGTCGACGGAGCGGCATCACCCGCGTGTACAGGCGGCGATGCTTCGCGAAGAGGTCGCGGAGGCAGAGCTGATGGCGGCTCGCGGCGGCTTCGATCCGTACCTCTCGGCGTACGGCGCGCTTCGCACGGGCGGCTACTACGAGCTGCGTCGGCTCGACGTGGAGCTTCGGCAGCCGACGCCGCTCTGGGGCGCGGAGGTCTACGCGGGCTACCGCTACGGGCGCGGCGTCGACGACGACGCGAACTACCCGAGCTACTACGACGACGAGACGCTGCGCGGAGGCGAGATCCGCGCCGGCTTGCTGGTGCCGCTGTGGCGCGACGGTCCGTTCGACGCGCGGCGCGCGGCGCGGGCGCGGGCGGAGCTGCGGATCGAGCAGACGCAGGGCACGCGAGAGGCGATCGAGCTCGACCTGAAGCAGAAGGCCGCGGAAGCGTATTGGAAGTGGGTCGCGGCGGGACGGAAGCTGCGGGTCGCTGAGGAGCTGCTGGAGCTCGCGACGCGACGCCTCGAGCAGACACGCGCGCGCGCGGCGGCGGGCGCGATCGCGGAGGTCGACGCGCTCGAAGCGGAGCGCGCGGTCCTCTCGCGGCAGAGCTCGGTGATCGCGGCGCGGCGGGGGCTGGAGGCGACGGCGCTGGTGCTCGGGCTCTTCGTGCGCGACTCGGGCGGCGATCCGCGGCCGCCGAGCGAGGACCGACTGCCGGACGGATTGCCGGTGCCGGACTCGATCGGCGCGGCGGACGTGATGTTTCCCGCGGTGCTCGCGTGTCATCCGCGGCTGCGCGCGGCGCGGGCGAGCCTGCGCGCGACGGATGTCGATCGTGATCTCGCGCGCGCTCAGCGCGGTCCGCGGATCGATCTCGGGCTCGAGATCTCGCGCGACCTCGGGCAGTCGGACGGCGACTCGACGCTGCCGGGAACGGTCTTCGAGTCGAAGGTGCGCTTCGCGATGCCGATCTTGCTGCGCGGCGAGCGCGGTCGTCTCGAAGCGACGGAGCAGCGCTTCCTCGCGGAGTCCGAGGATCTGCGATTGATGGAGGACGATCTGCGCACCGAGCTCGGCGACGCGGTCTCGCAGTGGAACGCGGCGCGCGAGCGCTACGAGCTCGCGGTGCGGCTGGTCGACGTGATGCGACGCCTCGCGGTGGCGGAGGAACGACGCTTCCAGGCGGGCGCGACCGACCTGCTCGTCGTGAACCTGCGCGAGCAGTCGCTCTCGGAGGCGGAGCTCTCGCTCGTCGATGCGGCGGCGGAGCTCTGGATGGCGCGAGCGCGGTGGGACGCGCTCACCGCGTGCGCGCAGTGAGATGAGCGCGTCGCGCTCGTCGGAGCTAAGCGGGCCCACCCTCGCATGCGGTGCGAACGAAGCACAGAACTCAGGCGCAACGACTCACCGCGCCCGCGTAGCCGGCTCGCCGGGCCGGCGCGCCCGCACGCGGCAATCACGAAGCACGGACCCAGACGAAACGACTCACCGCGCCAGCGTAGCCGGCTCGCGGCGCCCGATCACTCGGCGTCGGCGAGGGTTCCGGGGTTCACGCCGGTGACGACGGGGTGGCCTTCGTCCTTCCAGTGGATGACGCCTTCGTCGAGGACGGCGGTGTTGGCGAAGCCGGCCTCGCGGAGCGCGTCCATCACGCGACCCGAGGCGGCGTGCGGGCAGCCGCAGTACGCGACGATCCAGGTGCCGTCGCGCGGGAGGCGCTCGATGATCGTCTGCACGTCGTAGTAGGGCGAGATGATCGCGCCCGGCAGGTGGTAGCGGACGTAGTCGGAGGGGGCGCGTGCGTCGAGGAAGACGATGCGGCGACCGTCCTCGACTGCCTGCGCGACCTCGGCGGTCGGGACGTAGCGGCCTTCGCGGAGCGGGGAGAAGCGCGGCGCTCGGCCGTCGGGGTTGAGCACGAGCTGCTCGGGGATGACGGGGACCATCGCCTCGGGCGCGTCGCCCGGATCGTCCGTCACGCGCGACCAGCTCTGGATGAGCGCGACGAGGTCGTCGATGCGCTCGTCCGCGATCGTGCCTTCGAAGGCGGGCATCGGCGTGCCGTCGCGACCTTTCGCGATCGCGTAGCGGATCTGCGCGGGGGTCGCGGTCTCGAGGAAGACGGGGTTGTTCAAGCTGAGCGCGGTGGCGCCTTGGCCGCGGTCGCCGTGGCAGCTCGCGCATTGGGCTTCCCAGGTGGGGATCGCACGCAACGCGACGCCGGGACCGGGCGCGGGCATCTCGGCGTTCGGGACGGTCTGCCACGAGCGGAGCAGGCGGATGAGCGCGTTGACCTCGGCGTCGGTGAGCGGGCCGCCGTAGCGTTCGCCGTAGGCGGCCATGGAGGTGCCGGGGTGGCCGCGCACGATGGCGGCGCGGAGGAAGGCGTCGTCGACGCTCGCGAGGAACTGCTGGTTGCGCAGCGCGTTGGCGTCGTCGGCCGCGTAGCCTTCGCCTTCGTCGCCGTGGCAGAGGCCGCAGTAGGTGCGGTAGCTCTGGGCAGCCGCGACGAGCTCGGGATCGGCTTCGTCGCGGACGTCGGAGGTGCCCGTGCATTGGGTGAGCACGAGGACGCCGCCCAGCCCGACGGCGAGGGCTCCTCCGAGCAAGAAGGCGTTTCGACGGCCGGCGGGCATCGCGCTCATTCGCTGCGCTCCTGGATGCGGAACTCGACGCGCCGATTTCGCGCGCGAGCCTCTTCGGTAGTGTCACGGACGAGCGGCGTCGACTCGCCGTAGCCGCGGGCGGCGAGGCGGGCGGCGTCGATACCGTGCTCGACGAGCCAACGCTGCACCGACTCGGCGCGGCGCTGCGAGAGCTGCGCGTTGTAGTCGAAGCTGCCCTGGTCGTCGGTGTGACCTTGGATCTCGACGCGGCGGATCTGCGGGTTGTCGCGGAGCGCGTTGGCGATCTGCTGCATGAGGCCGAAGCTCTCCGCGAGGATCTCGTCGCTGTCGAAGGCGAACTGGATCTGCTCGAGGATGACGACCTGCTCTTGTTCGACCTGCACGAGGTTTCGCTCGAGCACGCAGAGGACCTCGACGTCGCCGCCCTCTTCGCCGATGGTCGCTTCGCACTGACCGGGGCTCGCACCTTCCGCGCGCAGGCTCATGCGCACCACGCCGGGCGCGAACGCGTAGCTGACGAACTGGCCGCCGTCGCCGGTGATTTGGTTGGTCTCGTCGTGGCTGAGGTAGGTGACGATCGCGCCCGGCAGCGGCGTGTCGCGGTTGTCGGCGCGCATCACGACGCGACCGCGCACGCGGCCTTCGATCGGCGGCGTGGGCGGGATCTCGACGCGCACCTCGCGCTCGCGGACGGCGGGCGGGGGCGGCACCGGATCGCGCGTGTCGTGGGCGTAGCTGAGGCCGAACATCAGGCGCCAGGGCTCGTTCATCGGGAGCTCGCGCACCGCGTTGCCGCGCTTGGTGCCAGCGAGGCCGACGTCGATCGCGAGGAAGGCGCCGAGGCCCTTCACGGGCGGCAGCACGCGCAGACCGAGCGTGAGGTCGATGGGCCACGCGCCGACGCCGACGCGCGAGAGGCAGTCGTCGTCGCCGGGGGCGGGGCGCGAGCTGCCGGGCTCTCCGGGGACGAAGGGGCAGTCGAAGCCTTGGCGGTTGACGGGGATGCCCATCGTCCACTCGACCAGCGGGCTCAGGAAGACGTCTTCGGTGAGCTCGAGGGGGGCTTCGAAGCCGACGCCGACGTTCAGCATGTCGGTGCGGCGGATGTTGAGGGCGTAGCGCTCGGCGCGGGAGAGGAAGTGGCGCGTCTCGTCTTCGCGCGGCAGCGCGTCGGGGAGGATGCCGTAGCGGAAGTCTTCGACGTGATCGATCAGGCGCGCGGTGCGGTCGAAGGTGTAGCCGAGGTTCGCGCGCACGAGGAAGGGCACGGGGCTGTCGAGGCCGCGGAGGTCGGCGGTGGCGGCGACGTTGAGGGTGACGCCGAGGCCGTCGAAGCCGACGCCGAGGTCGTTGCTCGTGGGAAGGACGAGGCCGACGTCGCCCGCGACCGCGAGCCACTCGTTGACGAGGCCGCCGACCTTCACGCCGCCGACGAGATCGCCGAGCACGAGGAGGAGGTTCGGGAACTCCGAGCGGTTGCGGTTCGCGTAGCTGGTGAGCCCGAGATAGACCTCGACGAGGTCGTGCACGGACCACGTGAGGTTCAGGGTGCCGCCGACGCGGGAGTGCTCGTCGCCGACCTGGAGGAAGCCGTCTTTGGCGAAGGCTTCGAAGCCGAGCTGGAGGCGGAAGGTGCCGGCGGGGCCGGTGAGACCGTCGCGGACGTGGAAGCCGCCGGTGGAGCCGGTCCAGCCGTTCCAGATGCGGAAGCGACGCGCGTCGAGCTCGCCGCGATCCCAAGGGTCGTAGGGGCGGTTCGGATCGGCGGCGGCTTCGGATCCCTCGGAGCCCTCGGCTTCTTCGGCCGCTTCGGCGAGCTCGGCGTCGAAGTCGTCCTCGGAGGCTCGTTCGGCTTCGATCGCGTCTTGGTTCTCGACGACGTCGATGGGCTCGTCGTCGAAGTCGCTGTCGAAGTCGTTGGGAGGTGCGGCCGGCCGCGTTGGAGTCGGCGGAGGCGTCGGCGCGGAAGCCGGATCCTCGAACTCCGAGTCGAAGTCGTCCTGGGCGAAGAGCGTCGAGGTGCCGAAGAGCACGAACGAAGCCGAGAGCAGGCAGGCGAAGCGGCGCACGGGCGCACCATATTCGGGTGTTTCCCGACAGGCCAGCGGGCGGGGGCGAATCCGCGGTGGAATCGGCGTTCGCGCGCGGCGGGTTGGCTCAGGCGTTCGCTCAGGCGGGGCGCCAGACCATGAGCGCGACGACGGCCAGGAGCGTGAGGAGCGAGAAGGCGGCGACCTTCGGGGAGGCGCGGCCGTCGCGGCCGGCGCTGTAGAGGACGCCTTGGATGGAGAGGAGCGAGAGCGTCATGGAGACGACGACCCAGGTGCTCCAGAGACGGTGGCCGGCGAAGTAGGCGAGGAGGAAGCCGGCGGTCCAAGAGAGGAGGAGGCCGGGGCCGGCGACCGCGAAGGCGAAGCGGCGGCGCGTGGCGAGCGGCATGGGGCTCGGCCAGACGGCGGCGAGGGTGCCGGCGACGAGGACCAGCACGCCGACGATCTTCACGAAGCGCAGGACGAGCACGCGGGGACCATGGGCTGTGTGGGTGGGGGCGTCGAGGCTCGTCGGAGCTCGGGGGATCGTCCTGTTCGTGATGGGGGTGCGGCGGGCGCGCAGAGGGCGCGCGGCGCCGGGACCGAAGGCGCTTCCGAGAATGACGTAGGATGCGCCCCGCGTGCACCCGGTCCGCCGTCGTCTGCTCGTCGAGGAGCTCGTCCGCCGTCGCTCGCCCGACGAAGAGCGGCGCTATGCCGCCTCGCAACGCGCGGGACGCATCGATCCGAACCCGCACCAGATCGACGCCGTGATCTTCGCTCTCGCGCGCATCCCCGAAGGCGGCGCGATCCTCGCGGACGAGGTCGGCCTCGGGAAGACGATCGAAGCCGGCCTCGTGATCGCGCAGCTCCGCGCGGAGGGTGCCAAGAAGATCCTGCTCGTGACCCCGAAGCCGCTGCTCGGTCAGTGGCGCGAGGAGCTGTGGAGCCTCTTCGGGCTCACGGTGCGCGAGGTGGCCCAAGCGTCGAGCGACGCGTTCGAAGGGGAGGGCCTCTTCGCGGTCGGCCGCGAGCTCGCGGGCACCAAGCCGATCGCGGGGCGCATCGCGAAGGCCGGCCCGTGGGACCTCTGCGTGATCGACGAAGCACACGAGCACTTCGCCGCGATCTACAAGCGCTACGACGCGGCCGGCTTCGAGCGCGAGGACTCGCCGCACGC
>JALOQC010000413.1 GCA_025453555.1 Myxococcota bacterium
TACTTCGCCACCAGCGCGGGCGGCGCGGTCTCGGTGCTCTCGCCCGCGCTCGATCGTTTCGGTCGCCTCGACTGGGTCTTCCACCCCGGCTACCGCCCGCGCGGTCTGCTCGAGCGCGGAGAGCTCTCGCCCGGGACGAGCGACGGCTTCGGCACCTTGTGGACCCGCGGCGGCGCGGGAAGTCGTGACGACGCCGTGCTCTGCGACGAGTCGCTCGCCGTGCCGACGGTCGGAGGACGCAGCACCGGCACCCCGCTCGTCGCGTATCCGGAAGAAGGCCCCCTCGCCGACGCGGAGCGCGAATCGCTCGGTCTGCCCGAGGGAAGCTGGTGTTGGGACACCGTCGATCTCATCGACATGGGCCACCACCCCGAGACCTCCGGCGTGTGTCCGCCCGACCTCGCGGGACACCTCTTCGTGATCTTCGTGCCCGGGAGCCTCACGCAGCCACGCGAGCCCGAGCACGCCGAGCGTCGGTGCGTCGGCGCGGTGGGCAGCGACACGTGTCTTCCGCCCCAAGCGTTGCCCATCCCCGGCGCGTGCGGCGCGAGCTGGATCGGCGCGCCCGACGGCTGCGTCGCCGACCCGCACTACCGACCGCGCGAAGGCGAGCGCGAGCGCCACGGCATCACCCCGAGCTCGCTCGCGTACGCCGACTGCTGCCGCGACTTCCCCGACGGCTTCATGTGCCGCGGCGTGGTCGGATCGCTCACGTGCCTCGGGGCGTTCAACCTCTCGCTCACCGAGCTCGCGGACGTCGGCGGCGCGTGGCCGAAGGAGCTCTCGACCGCCCGCGCGCCCGAGCCGACCGCGGTGCGCGAAGGGGCCGGGCTCTCCGCGTACGGCGCCCAGCTCGCCGCGCCCTACGGCTTCTTCGTCGATCAGGCCGGCTACTGCGAGAGCGGCGCCACGACCGCCGCCACGACCGCCGACGAGGGCCGCGCGATCTGCGCGCCGACCTTCGAAGAGCTCTTCGGCGAAGGCCTCTCGCCCGAGCCCGTGTCCCCCGAGCCACCGAGCGGAGGTGGAGGAGGCTCGCGCGGCGCCTGTCGTCGCGTCGACACGTGGGAGACCGATCGTTGGGATTGGTTCCTCCAAGCGCACGAGAGCTACGTCGCGCAGCTCCGCGAGACCGACGATCGCTGGGAGAGAATGTCGTTTTATTTCCGCGAGCAGATCCTGAACGTTCGCGGCGCAGAATTCTGGGTGATCACCGACGACGAAGGCGTGTATCGCGCGGCCGCGTTGCTCCAGAAGCCGAGCGAGACGGTGATCATCGACGGCGAAGAAGACGACGTGCTCATGCCGGGGTTCGAGCTCGAAGCCCTCGCGAGCAGCGCGCGCGGCTACGGCGGCCAGCTCCTCGGCTGCATCCTCGACGATCTGCTCGCGCGGGGCGATCTACCGCTGACCGCGTTTCCCGCGCCGGGTGCGGTGGATTGGTGGGCAGGACAAGCCGCGCGGGTGAACGCCGATGCGCGTCCGCTCGAAGCAGTTCAGCCGGATCCGGACTCCGAAGGCTGGGTGTTCCGCGAGCCGTGCGACGAGCCGCGCGCCGAACCGTTCTTCGTGTACCGCGGCGTCACCACCACGCCCGAACGGATGGTGTCGCGCGGCGGCTTCCCGTCCCGCGGCACCGACACGAGCCTGCTCGCGCACCTGCGCAGCGGAGACGCGACCGCGTCGACGAGCGGCTGGATCTCGAACACGCGCAGCGCGGACGTCGCGGCGGAGTACGCGTTCCGCACCCGCAACCGCAGCGGGCGCGACGACGTCGACGCGTTCGTGTACCGCGTCGCGCTCGACGGCTCGCGGCGGACGTGCGTGAGCCCGACCGGAAACCCCGCGCGCACCGACGAAGGCGTGTGGGCCGACGCCTCGCAGTGGGTGCAGGACAACTACGCCTCGTTGTCCGACTCGGACGAGCTGAAGGACACGTGGATCCGCGAAGCCGAGGTCTCCGCCTGGAACGGCGTACCCCTCGAGCGCGTCGACTGCGGCTGGCGCGGCGACGGCTTCCGATGGAGCCGCGCCACCTGGACCCTCGTGCACGGCAACCCCGCGACCTGCCCCGAGCGCCCGCCGCTTCCGTGAGGAGCACGACGACGACTTGGCCCGCCGTACGGACGTGGTTAAAGTCCGCGCCCTCGTGCGAATCACCCGCCTCGCCGAACGACCCGTGCACCGCCTGTGCTGAACGCCGCGCGGAGTGAGAACGTGCCCCTCGAGCTCGAGACCTACGCCACCCAACGCGCACGCTGGCCGCGCGAGGGCAAGGTGATCCTCGCCCAGTACGACGACACCTCGGTGGTCGTGTACCAAGCGTTCCACGCGGTGACCGCCGAGCACGCGGTGCGACACGGTCGTCTCGGAGGCCCACGCTATTCGTTCGAGCGGATGAGCTGGATCAAGCCGGGTTTCCTCTGGATGACCTACCGCTGCGGTTGGCTCACGAAGGACGACGACCAGAGCCACGTGCTCGCGATCCGCCTCGATCGCGGGTTCTTCGACGGGCTGCTCGAACGCGCGGTCGCGTCGAGCTGGCGCTCGTCCCCGTACCCGACCGAGGCCGAGTGGAGCCAGGCGCTGAAGGCCTCCGAGGTGCGCCTGCAGTGGGACCCCGATCACGGCCCGATGGGTGAGAAGCTCGACCGCCGGGCGATCCAGCTCGGCCTTCGCGGGAAGACGCTCCGAGCGTTCGTGGAAGAAGCGACGCAGAGCATCGAAGACGTGAGCGACCTCGTGCTTGCGGAACGAGCGCATCGCGGCGACGAAGCGCGACTGAGAACGCCGCGAGAGACCCCGTATCCCGTGGAGTCGGAGACGGCGCGACGTGCGCTCGGGCTCTGAACGACTCGGACCGGGTCGATGCCGGTGACCGTACCGGTATGCAACGTGGCGGTGGCCGTGAGCGTGCCGCTGTTCGTGCCGGTGTCCGTGCCAGTGCCGACGACCCTGCAGGTGCCGACGACCCTGCCGGTGCCGGTGACCGCGGCGGTGCCGGTGACCGCGGCGGTGTGGGCGATGGAAGTGCCGGTGACCGTGGGGCGGTGGCGGTGGCGGTGCGACACCGACATCACCGAAAAAGATCCGCCCTCGTGACCCGCTCTCCCTCGTCGCCCTCTCTCTCTGGGCATGCGACGACGTTCCTTCGCACGCTCCCTCACCGCGGCCGCCCTCTTCGCCCCGTTTTTTGCGCGTCTCGAGCGCACACGGGCGCAGCCGAGCCTCGGTCGGGCCAAGTATCTCTGCCTCATGACCACCACGGGCTCGAACCCGAGCCTCTGGAACGGCAGCACCCTCTTCAACGCGTCGAACCAGCCGCTCCAGCGCGTGGCGGACGACGTCGTGATCGTCAGCCGCCTCAACGGCAACGGCCACTGCGCGTCCCACGGGTCACCGGGCGGGCTCACCGGGGTCGGCTACTCGGGCTTCGGCCACACCTCGATCGATCAGTACGTCGCGCGGGCGCTCCAAGCGGGCGGCGTGCGCACCTCGATCCCGAGCCTGATCCTCGGCGGCGACCCCACCCAGGAGTCGACGACCTTCTGGCGCGACGGCTCGCGCCTCACCGCCATCACGCGCCCGGTCGCCGCGTTCGACGCGATCTTCGCCGGCGCCACGCCCAGCGATCCGGGCACCGACCCCGGCACCGCCGAGCCTCCGTCCGAACGCCTGCGCCGCCGCCAGAGCATCCTCGACCTCATGCTCGGCGAGCTCGAGCAGCTCCGCGGTCAGCTCGGCGCCGAAGAGCGCATCAAGCTGGAGCTCCACGCCGACTCCATCCGCGCGCTCGAGATGCGCCTCGCCGGCGACGGCGGCACTGGTGGCACCGGCGGCGAGCCCGCACCCGGGTCTTGCGCGCCCCCCGCCGGAATCGCGAACGGCGACCAAGTCCTCGTCGACGACGCGCGCTGCCTCGACCTCGCGATCACCGCGCTCGGCTGCGACCTCACGCGGGTGGTCGCGGTCGAGTTCGGTCACCACCAAGGCACGCAGGTGCGCCTGCCCGGCATGAGCGGCGGCGACTGGCACTCGAACTACCTGCACAGCAATCAGATCGCGGATCTCACCGCGCTCGAATCCTGGCTCACCGAACAGTTCGTGCTCGCGATCGAGAAGTCCAAACGAATCCCCGCCCCCGACGGCGACGGAACGCTCTTCGATCAAACGCTCTTCGTCTGGGCGCGCACCATGGGCGACGCGGTCTCGCACGTGGACAGCGACATGCGCGCGGTCTTCGCGGGCGGCGCGGGCGGCTACCTCCGGCGCAGCGCGGGCGGGCGGCACGTCGACGCGCGTGGCCAATCCCACCAGCGCGCGCTCCTCAACGCGGCGGCCGCGCTCGGCGTCGCGGACCTCTCGTCCTTCGGCAGCGGCAACCTCGGCGCGGATGCGCGCCTTCCCCTCGAGGAGGTGGCGTCGTGAGCTTCGATCCTTCGCGCTCGTCGCGCGCTCCCCACGAGGTCCTCGCGCTCGTCTCTTCTCCCGAGCCCGTCGAGCTCACGTGCGTGGCCGACGCCTCGCCGCGTCGCGCCTTCGGTGCGTGGCTGCCGCTGGCGCTCCTCGCGCTCACCGCATGCAGCGGCACCATCGGCGGTGCGGGGGGCTCGGACGGCGACGGCCCACACCGCCCCGACCCCGACGACGAAGTCGAGATCCCCGAGGGCGGCGCGAGCCTGCACCGCCTGCTCGAGCCCTCCGAGCGCTGCGAGGACGACACGATGCCGCGCTCGGTGCGGCGCCTGTCGGGCTTGCAGTACCGCAACAGCCTGCTCGCGATCTTCGAGGGCGATCCCACCGTCCCCGAGGCTGACGTCCTCGACGATCCGGTCGTGCACGGCTTCCGCGTCGACGCCGACGCCGCGGTCGTGCGCGATCTCGGCGCGCAGCGCCTCATGCAGCACGCGGAGCGCGTCGCGACCTGGGCGGTCGAGTCGAAGCTCTCGCTCTTCGGCACCTGCCGCGATCTCGGGCCCGCGTGTCGCGCGTCGTTCGTCGACGCGTTCGGCAGCCGCGCCTTCCGCGCGCCGCTGACCGAGGCCCAGCGCGCCGCTTACGAGGCGCTCATGGCCGAAGAGACGACCTTCGAAGCGGGCGCGGAGTCCGTGATCTCCGCGATGCTTCAATCGCCCTACTTCGTGTACCGCCGCGAGATCGGGGAGCGCCGCGACGGAAAGCGCACCCTCGATCCCTTCGAGCGCGCGAGCGCGATCGCGTACCTCGTCACCGAGTCGCCGCCCGACGCCACGCTCTTCACGGCCGCCGCCGAGGGTCGTCTGCAGAACGCCGCGGACCTCCAGCGCGAGGTCGATCGCCTGCTCGCGACGCCGGCCGCCGAAGCGACCCTCTCGCACTTCGTGCACGGCTGGCTCGAGACGACGTCGTTGCCGGCGCAGGTGAAGGACGATACGGGCTTCGTGCTCACGCCCGAGCTTCGTGCGTCGATGCTCGACGAGACCACGCGCTTCTACGCCGACCTCGTGCGCAACGACGGTGGCTTCGACGACCTGCTCTTCGCACGCCACACCTTCGTCGACGCGCGCCTGCGCGAGCTCTACGGGCTGCCGACCGAAGGCCGCGTGTCGCTCGAAGGCAGCACGCGCGCGCCGGGTCTCCTCGGTCACGGCAGCGTGCTCGCCCGCCACGCGCTCGCCGCGAGCTCGTCGCCGGTCTCGCGCGGCAAGCTCGTGCGCGAGCGTCTGCTCTGCCAACACCTTCCCGAGCCGCCTCCCGGCGTGAACACCGACCTCGAAGGCGTCGCGACGCCCACCACCACCACGCGCGAGCGCTACAACGAGCACTCCACCAACGAAGCCTGCGCGGGCTGCCATCGCCTGATGGATCCGATCGGCTTCACCTTCGAGCACTACGACGCCTACGGCCGCTACCGCGCGGACGAGAACGGCCACGCGCTCGACGTGAGCGGCGGCATCCAAGGCCTGCC
>JALOQC010000058.1 GCA_025453555.1 Myxococcota bacterium
TCAAGACGTGGTCGACGCGCTCGAGCGCGGCGCGAACGACTACGTGACGAAGCCGCTCGACTTCCCGGTCGTGCTCGCGCGCATCAACGCGCAGCTCCGCACGCGCCAAGAGACGCCGCGCCCCGACGCCACCGTGCTCCCGTCGAACATGCGCGCGGAGCCGGGCACCGTGCTCGACGGTCGCTACCGCGTGGAGTCGGTGCTCGGCGAGGGCGCGTTCGCGATCGTGTTCGAGGCGACGCAGCTCTCGACCGGGCAGCGCGTCGCGGTGAAGGTGCTGCACGCCTCGCGCGCGGACGATCGCGACAGCGTCGATCGGCGCCGCTTCGAGCGCGAGATGCGCATCATCGGGAAGCTCCAGCACCCGAACGTGGTGCGGCTGGTCGACTTCGGGGTGCTCGACGCGCGCGTGCGCATCGACAGCGCGGGGTGGAGCGCGGACGGAACCGAGACCGGTACGCCGGCCGCAGGGCTCGCGCGCCCGCGTCTGATGCCGCGCTCGCTGCCCTACCTCGTGATGGAGCACCTCGACGGCGAGACGCTGCAGCAGCTCGTCAAACGCGAGGGGCCGCTCTCCTCGGAGGTCGCGGTCGATCTGATGTTGCCGGTGTTGAGCGCGGTGGCGGCGGCCCACGAGGCGGGCGTGCTGCACCGTGATCTCAAGCCGCCCAACATCTTCGTGGTGCGGGGGCTCGGAGGGCAGCGCGAGCCGAAGGTGCTCGACTTCGGGATCGCGAAGCCGCTCGACGAGCAAGCCTCGGTGCTGACGATGAACCAGACCGCGTCGGTGCTCGGCACGCCGGAGTACATGGCGCCCGAGCAGCTCCGCGAGACGCGTGAGCCCGACGCGCGCACCGACGTGTACGCGCTCGGCTGCATCCTCTACGAGCTGCTCGCGGGCACGCGGGCGTTCAAGGCGCGCTCGTACATCGAGCTGCTGCAGATGGTGTCGACCGGGCAGATCGTGCCGCTGCGCGAGCGCGTCTCGTCGGTGCCGCCGACGCTCGAAGGCATCGTCGGGCGGGCGATGCACTTGGACCCCGAGTCGCGCTTCTCGAGCGCGGAGGCGTTCGGCAACGCGCTCCTCGGCTGGGCGAGCGACGTGGGCCGCGCGCGGTGGTCGGGCTCGTTCGTCGCGTTCCGCGATCCCTCGCTCGCGCCGCCCGCGCCGACGACCGCAACTTCGACGTCCGCGACGACCGCGTCCGACGCCACGGGCCCCGCGCCGACGTCGCCCGTGTCGACGTCTTCCTCGTCGAGCGCGGTCGCGCCGGTGCCCACGTCGAGCGCGAGCACGACGTCACCCGATCCCTCGACGGCCGAGGTCACCGCGCACGTGCGCGCCGTCGTGCCGCCACCGTCGCACTCGCTGCTGCGGCTCGGCATCCTGCTGCTCGCGATCGGTGTGCTCCTCCTCGGCGCCGCGATCCTCGCGCTCGCGCTCCGCGGCTGAGCCGACCTCACCGATCGAAGCGCCACGCCCGAAACGGACTGCGCGCGAAGTCCGGCGGCACCAGACGCGACGAGACGTCTTTCGCTTCGCGCGCGAGCTCCGGATCGAGCTCGAAGCCGCGCGCATGGGTCGTGAACATCAGCGTGCCTCCGCGCGCGACGAGCGCGAGCGCCATGTCGAGCAGCTCGGGATGATCGCGCTCCAGGCTGAAGTCGCCGTCCATCGCCTTCGACCGGCTGTACGATGGCGGATTCAGGAACACCACGTCCCACGTCGCGCGTTCATGGCGCATACGCTCGAGGAAGCGGCGCGCGTCCGCGCGGATGAAGCGGTGATCGCGCAGGTCGAAGCCGTTGCGCACGAGCACGTCCGCGCCCCAGTCGAGGTAGGTGCCGGAGAGATCGACGCTCGTGGTGCGCGCGCCCGCCGCGGCCGCGTGGACGCTCGCGCTGCAGGTGTAGGCGAAGAGGTTCAGCAGCGTGCGCTTCTCGGCCAGGCGCGCGAGCTCGGCCCGGACGAGCCGGTGATCGAGGAAGAGGCCCGTGTCGAGGTATCCGTCCAGATCGACGAGGAACCGCAAGCCTGCCTCGCGCACTTCGAGGCGTCGACTTTCACCACGCTTCTCGTATTGAGATCCGTGCTGTCGCTGGCGCGTACGGGTGTGGACGGCGTCCGGATCGATGCCGAGGAGCTCCGGTACGAGCAGCACCACGTCGCGCAGACGTCGCTCGGCGGCCCCGGGGTCCACGCTGCGTGGGCGTTGGTACTCCTGGACCAGCGCGTGATCGCCTTCGTCGGTCGCGTAGAGATCGACCGCGACGTTGTACTCCGGCAAGTCCGCGTCGTAGAGGCGGTAGCAGCTCACGCCGGCGCGCTCGGCCCAAGGGCGCAGCTTCTTGAGGTTCTTCTTGAAGCGGTTCGCGAAGGCCTCGCTCTCCGCGCTCGGCTTGCGCCAGCTCGGGCCGCCTTCCGAGGTGGCCGCGCGAAGCGGATAGTCCGCGAAACGACACTCGAGCGGGCCGTTGAACACCACGTGTCGTGCGCGCGGCTTCAAACCCACTTGTTGAAGCAGCCGCGGGCTGGCGGTGAGCAAGTGCGCGGTCCAACCGCCGAAGCGCTGCTTGAGCACGTCGCCGATGCGCGCGTGCAAGAGCAAGAGCTCCGCGTCCTCGCCGCCGCCGCCGTACGACCCATCCGCGCCGAGGCGTTCGCCGTAGGGCGGGTTGATGACGACGTGGCCCGCTTCCCAGCCATCCGGCGGGGTGAGCTCGCGGACGTCTTGGCGACGCAGCGTGACGCCGTCGACGCCCGCGCTCGCGAGCGACTCGCGCGCGAGGGTGAGCGAGCCGAGGTCGACGTCACAGCCGAGGATGCGGACCGGGAGGTGTGAGCTCGCGCGGCGTCGTTCGTCCGCCTCGCGGTGCAGGCGCGCCCACGCGCCGCGATCGTGGCCGAGCCAGCCGGCGAGCTTGCGTGAGAGACCGGGCGCGACGTCGCGCGCGATCCAGGCCGCCTCCACGAGCCAGGTGCCGCTGCCGCACATCGGATCGATCAGCGGCGTCGAGGGATCCCACGCCGCGATCTTCAGCAGCGCCGCGGCGAGGTTCTCGCGCAGCGGCGCGGGCGCGCCTCGCGGTCGGTAACCACGCGCGTGGAGCGGGCCAAAGGGATCGACGCCCACGAGGAGCTGGGTGCCGCTCCAGCGCACGTGCACGCGCACGTCGGGGGCGTCGCGATCGACGTCGGGTCGTGCGCCCGTCTTCGCGCGCAGGCGGTCGACGACCGCGTCCTTCGCGCGCTGCGTCAGGTAGCGGGAGTGGTGCTCCCGCGGCGCGCCTTGGGTGGCGAGGTCGACGAGGAACGAGCCCTCGGGCGCGACGTGGCTCTCCCAGGGGAGCGCGCGCACGACGTCGTAGAGCGTGTCGGGATCTTCGACGCCGTCGCGCTTGTCGAGGAGCACCACCGCACGGCTCGGGATGCGCGCGTGGAGCGCGACGCGGTAGAGCTCGGGGACACCCCCTTCCACGACCCGGGCGCCCTTCCCCGCGTCGAGCACGCGCAGCCCCAGCGAGCTCAGCTCGTCGTCGAGGACGGCTTCGGTTCCGGCGGCGCAGGTGAGGCGAAGTCGCGAGGTCACGCGGGGTGATAGCACGCGACAGGTCCGGAAGGACGAGCGGGTGGTCGGCCGCGCCGCTCGCGAGGTGCGGCGCTCGAAACGGTCGCAATCCGCGGCACGCCCGCGCCGCAACGAGCTGGCCGTCGGTCGAAGAGCCCGCCATGCGCGAGCACCCCGAAGCGTTCCGCCCCGCACTTCGAACCGGAGGCTCCGTCACGGACGCGGACTTCGAGACGGCCTCCGTCACGGTCTCCGACTCCGTCACGGTCTCCGACTCCGTCACGGTCTCCGACTCCGTCACGGTCTCCGACTCCGTCACGGTCTCCGACTCCGTCACCGACTCCGTCACGGTCTCCGACTCCGTCACGGTCTCCGACTCCGTCGCGGTCTCCGACTCCGTCGCGGTCTCCGACTCCGTCACGGTCTCCGACTCCGTCGCGGTCTCCGACTCCGACTCCGCCGCGGTCCCCGGCTCCGAGTCCGTCACCAACTCCGACTTCGACGCCGACTTCGCAGACGCCGCGCCGTCCCTGAGCGTCCGCGCCCCCGCGTGCTATGCCCCCGCCTCGATGTCGGAGCCGCTCGATCTCGACGCCGCGCTCCAGCGGCTCTTCGGATTCGACACCTTCCGGTCGTGGCAACGCGACGCGGTGCAGGCGTTGCTCGAAGGCGAACGTCGCGTGTTGGTCGTCGCACCGACCGGCGGCGGCAAGTCGCTCACCTACCAGCTCCCCGCCGCGCTCCTGCCCGGCACCAGCGTCGTCGTGTCGCCGCTCATCGCGCTCATGGAGGATCAAGTCCGTTCGCTGCGCGCGCGCGGGATCTCCGCCACCTGGCTCGCGTCGAGCGCCTCGCGCGACGAGCTCCGACAGCGCGAGAACGAGCTGCTGCGCGGGGAGCACAAGCTGGTCTTCATCGCGCCGGAGCGGCTCGCGAACGAACGCGCGGTCGCGCTGCTCGAGCGGCTCTGCCCGCCGCTCGTCGCGATCGACGAGGCGCACTGCATCAGCCAGTGGGGGCACGACTTCCGGCCCGACTACCTGCGGCTCGGCGAGCTGCTGAAGCGTCTGCAGCCCGAGCACGTGCTCGCGTGCACCGCGACTGCGACGCCGCCCGTGCGCGAAGAGATCCTCGCGCGGCTCGGCATGACCGACGCGCGCGTCGTGCTGCGCGGCTTCGCGCGCCCGAACCTGCACCTCGAAGCGCGCACGCTCGAGACGAAGAAGGAGCGCGAGCGCGCGATGATCGCGGCGCTGAAAGACGCGGTCGGCGATCCGAAGCAGCCGCGCGGCGCGGCGATCGTCTATGCCGCCACGCGCAAGGAGACGGAGGCGATCGGAGCCACGCTCGCGGGGCTCGGCTACCGCACCGGCGTCTACCACGCGGGGCTCGAGAGCGACGATCGCGCGAACGTGAACCAGCTCTTCGCGGAGCGGAAGGTCGACGTCATCACCGCGACGATGGCGTTCGGGATGGGCATCGATCGCGCGGACATCCGGCTCGTGGTGCACGCGCAGGCGCCGAACAGCATCGAGGGGTACTACCAGGAGGTCGGGCGCGCGGGCCGTGACGGTCAGCCTGCCAAGGGGCTCCTGCTCACTTCGGCGGCGGATTTTCCCTTGCGGCGTCGGCTGATCGAGCGACCGTGGTCCGAGACGCCGCCCCCGAGCGCGACCGTCGAGCGGCAGTGGAAGCTCTTCCTCGATCTGATGCGCTACGTGGAGGCCGGGAGCTGCCGCCACGACTTCATCCTCCGCTACTTCGGCGACGAAGAAGAGGTCCTCGGCGGCTGCGGACACTGCGACGTGTGCACCGCGATCGAAGACGGCACCCACGACGCGACGGTGGACGACGAGGTGGTGCGCAAGGCGCTCGCGGGCGTGGCGCGCGCGAACCGGCAGATCGGGCTCGGCTCGATGGCGCAGCTCTTGGTCGGCAAGAAGAACACGAAGCTCGTGCGCTTCGAGCGGCTCTCGACGTACGGCATCTTGAGCGACCGCGAGCTCGAGTGGGTGACCGCGCTCTTGCGGCGCTTGGTCACCGCCGGGCTGCTCGAGATCACGGGCGACGCGTACCCGCTGGTGGGGCTTTCCGCGAAAGGCGTCGCGGTGATGAAGTCGCTGCAGGAGTCGCGCGTGATCTTGCCGCCGGTGCGGAGGCGACGTTCGAAGGAAGAGCGCGCGCGCGATCGGGGGACGCGCACGCGCGGCGCGAGCGAGCGCATGGAAGAGGACGCGACGGCCGGGCTCTCGCCGAAGGAGCGCGACGCCTACGAGCGCCTGCGCGAGGCGCGTGGCGAGCTCGCGAAGAAGGCCGGCTCCCCCGCGTACGTCGTCTGCTCGAACCGCACGCTCGCAGCGATCGCGAAGCAGCGTCCGCGCGATCTCGGGCAGCTCCTCGAGGTGCCGGGGATGGGGCCGATGCGCGTCGATGCGTACGGCAAGGAGCTGCTCGCGGCGTTGCGCGGGGAGTGAAGAGGCGAGCGTCGACGTGAGCGCCGACTCGAGCGTCGAGCGTCGACGTGAGCGGCGACGTGAGCGGCGACGTGAGCGTTGACGTGAACGGCGACGGCGACGTGAACGAAGTGTCGATCGGGACTTGCGCAGACCTCTCAGCGTTCACGACCACGACCACGACCACGACCACGTCTCGACTCCGACTCGACTCCGACTCCGACCACCACCACGCCTCCGACTACGACGAGGCCCTGGTAACCCCTGGGCCCGATCGACCGTCGGATCTGCATTCGGCGCCTCGCGCTGCTACGAAGAAGACGTCGTGGGAAAGATCCTCCTGCTCCTGTTCACCGTGGTCCCGCTCGTGGAGCTCTGGCTGCTCCTCTTCATCGGCGATCACATCGGCTTCTGGCCCACGGTCGGCATCGTGCTCGCCACCGGCATCCTCGGCGCGACGCTCGCGAAACACGAGGGGCTCCGCGTGATGCAGCGCTGGCACGAAGCCACCGCGCGCGGCGAGCTGCCCGAGGACGGGGTGCTCGGCGGCCTGCTGGTGCTCGTGGGGGGCATCTTCCTGATCACGCCGGGCGTGCTCACGGACGTCACGGGCTTGCTCCTTCTCTTCCCGCCCACGCGGCGCCTCGTCGCGGGCTTCGTGCGCCGTCGCTTCGAGCGTGGGCTGTCGAGCGGCGCGGTGCGCGTCACCCAGGTCGGGGGCGCGCAGGTGTTCACGTGGGGCACCGGCATGGGCGCGTCGGGCCCCTCGGTGATCGACGTCGAAGGCGCGGACGTGACCGAAGAGCGGCGTCCGAAGCTTCCCGGTCGGCCGGGTCAGCGGCCGACGAAGCTTCCGCGCGAGGAGTGATCGGAACGATCGCCTCCGCGCGCACGTTCACGCACGCAGTCTCCCTCGCGCACGATCACCCTCGAATCGCGAGGGATCACCCGCGCAGTCTCACGCGCACGATCACCCGCGAGTCACACCCGCGAGTCACGAGGGATCCGCGCAGCAACGAAAGCCGATTCCGTCGAGCTCCTGGTCGGGCGGTTGCCAGAGCGGGCTTCGACGCACGCAGACCGCTTCGTCGCCTCCGACCGAGAAGCCGCCGCCGCCGAGCGCGCGCGTCATGCCGGTCGAATCGGCGTCCGCCATCCACTCGTACGCGTTCCCGCTGAGGTCGAAGACACCCTCGGGCGTCACGCAGCGTGCACGACGCCCGGTGGGCTCGAGCGCCTTGGGCTCACTCGGACCGAGGCCCTCCGCGGTGTTGCAGCGTCCGGGCTCGTACTCCTCGCCGTAGGGATACGCTCGCCCGGCTTCGCCCGCGCACGCGCCCTGCCACTCCGCCACCGTGCAGAGCCGATGCCCGGCCGCTTCGCACGCGGCGCGGGCGCGCTCCCACGAGGTGATCGCGCTCGGCAAGACGTCCGCACGCGAGACCGCGCGACCGTCCTCGATGCGCGCCTCGTGGCGGTCGATGCAGACGTTCGCGTGGGCAACGTGGGCCATGCGCGCGGGGCACGGACCGACGCGTGCTTCTTCCGCGTCCGCGTTCGCGTTCGCAGCGTTCGCGTTCGCAGCGTTCGCGTTCGCAGCGTTCGCGTTCGCAGCGTTCGCGTTCGCAGCGTTCGCGTTCGCAGCGCTCGTGCTCGCTGCGCTCGTGCTCGCTGCGCTCGCGTTCACAGCGCTCGTGCTCGCTGCGTTCACGCTCTCCTCGCCGTGCTCGCGCACCGGTGTCCGTGCGCTCGTCGCGGACTCCGAGGAGCAGGCGACGAGGCACACCCACGAGACACCGAGCACGTAGCGAGAGCCCCTCACGCGCTCAGTACGCCCAGCTCGCTTCCGCGGAGTGGAAGATCGGCCGCGCGTCGGTCGCCGTGCGCGCGAGGCGCACGTCGATGCGCAGGAACCGTCCCCGCGTGAGCGGAGGCGCGCAGGTCGAGAGATCCGCAGGCGAGGTCGTGAAGGGTCCGCACGGCGTCGCCGCGTCGAGCCCCGCTTCGGTGTCGGCCACGCGCACGAAGACCTCCACGGAAGTGCCTGCCGGCACCGTCGCGTCCCAGCGCACCGAGCTCCAGTAGGCGGCGTCGTAGCCGGAGTCGAAGACCTGACGCCACCAGCCCTCGGGCGCGATGAAGGTGCGCAGGAGATGACCGGTCATGTCGGAGTAGGAGTAGAGCTCCTGACCCGCGACGACGGGGTACGTCGCGACGCGCGCGCACGTGTCTTGGTCGTAGACGTTGACGTAGCCGCCGTAGCGGTTCGGCGACCAGATGCGACCGCGACGATCCACCGCGACGCCGTGCGGGCGGCAGTTGTCACCCGAGCACGCCACGCCCGGCGAGCTGATCGGCGTGCCGTTGCAGACCGCGTTGCCGGTCGCCGGATCGATCTTCACGACCTGGTTCGTGCCGTAGCGCGAGCCCCACACTGCGCCGTCCGGATGCACCGTCACCGCGGTCACGTTGTTGACGGTGGTGTTGGTCAGGGCGCCCGTCGTGGTGTCGAGCGAGTGCACGACGCCGCCGCTGTTCCAGCCGCCGAGCCACACTCGCCCGGTGCCGTCCGCCGCGACCCCGTAATACGACGGGTTCGTGAAGCTGACCCAGGTCCCCGTGCGCGTGTCCATGCGCACCGCCGGCACCGACGAGGTCCAGATGTACCCGTCCGAATCGGCGGCGAGGCCGTAGATGTTCACGTTGACCGCGTACGTGTTCAGGATGCGGCAGCGCGTGGGCGTTCCGACCTCGGTCTCGGTGCCGCTGATGCGGTAGAGCGTGCGACCGTCCCACGTGCCGGCCCACACGTTGCCGTCGCCGTCGATCGCGAGACCGCGCACCAGGCCGGGCACGTCCGCGCGGCAGATGAGCGAGCCGTCCGACTCGTTCAGGTGCACGACGTTCGACGCCGTCACCGAGCTCGTGTTGTTGAAGCCGCGGTTGCCGACCCAGACGCTGCCGTCGAGCGCGACCGCGGTGCGGCTCGGCCACGTTCCGTGGCTCGTCACGCGCCACTCCACCGCACCCGTCTCGGTGTTCACCTTCGCGACCTGGTTGAGCTGCGTGACCGCGATGTAGATGAAGTCGTTGTCGAAAGCGCTCTGACCGAGCGTGACTCCGTCCGGGAAGTCCGGGTGCGGCTCGACGCCTTCGCAGGTGCGACCCGCCGCCGTGCAATCGCTCGGCGTGTCCCAGCCGTCGGTGAAGCACGGCTCGGGAAAACACGTGCCGCACGCGTTGGTGACGCCTTCGTCGACGATCGCGTCGCAGTCGTCGTCCATGCCGTTGCAGGTCTCGATCGGATCCGCTTCGCCGCAGACGCCGCACGAGTTGACGAGCCCTTCGTCGAGCCGTCCGTCGCAGTCGGTGTCGACGCCGTCGCAGCTCTCGGTGCCGTCGCAGTAGCCGCAGGTGTTCGAGCCCGCCGCCCAACGCTCGTCGACCTCTCCGTCGCAGTCGTCGTCGACGCCGTTACAGACCTCGGGCGCGGGGAGCATTTGGCCCGTGCACTCGCCCCAGCGCGTGAACTCGTCCGTCGTGCAGACCTGCGTGCCGGCCACGCAGCGTCCGACACCCGCCGTGCCCGCCGGTCCGCCGTAGCAGGTCTGCGTCGCGTCGGGCTCGCACGCGCAGCCGTCGTCGACGACGCCGTTGCAGTCGTCGTCGAGCCCGTTGCCGCACTCGTCGCTCGCGGCCGGCATCCCACAACCGCCGCAGCGGTTGGTCACGCCCTCGTCGGCCACGCCGTCGCAGTTGTCGTCGCGCCCGTTGCAGGTCTCGGCGGCGCCCGGGAAGATCGTCGCGTCGTCGTCGTCGCAGTCGACCGGCCAGGGCGATCCGTCGCCGTCCGTGTCGCGGCAGCCTTCGTCGACCACTCCGTCGCAGTCGTCGTCGATCGCGTTCGCCGCGCCGCCCGCGCACTCGTCGCTCGGCAAGACCTCGCCGACGCACGTGCCCCACATCGTGGCGCCTTCCGCGCCCGCCACGCAGTCGCGGCGCCCACCGGCGCACGCGCCGACTCCGTCGGTGCCGAAGGGTCCTTCGTAGCAAGGCTGGTTCGTCGGCGGCTCGCACTCGCAGGTGGTTCCGTCCGCGCACTCGCAGCGGTAGTCGCACTCGCAGTCTTCGTCCGCGCGACCGTCGCAGTCGTCGTCGAGCTCGTTGCCGCAGATCTCGACCGGCTCGACGTCGCTGCACTCGCCACACGCGTTGCGCAGCCCTTCGTCCGACGAGCCGTCGCAGTCGTCGTCGAGCCCGTTGCAGCTCTCGTCGCCCGGGCCGACCTCGCCGCCGCACTCGCCGACCTCACCCGGCGCGAGGCAGAGCGCGACGCCCGTGCGGCAGATGCCGACGTTGCGGGTGCCGACGGGGCCGCCGTAGCAGGCGATGCGTTGACCGGTGTCGCAGTCGCACTCCGGCTCGTCGGTGGTTCCGTCGCAGTCGTCGTCGAGCCCGTTGCCGCAGAGCTCGCTCGCGTCCGGGTTCACGCCCGGCTCGCGGTCGTCGCAGTCGTCGCCGCGCGTGCAGTCGTCGGTGCGGCCGAAGAAGCCGTCGCGATCGACGTCGAGGCAGCTCTCGCTCGATCCGGAGTCACCGCCGTCGGGGCGCGGTCCGGAGTCGGGCGGCTCGACGCAGCGATCGTCCACGCACGACCATCCGATCGGACAGTCGTCGGCCGACTCGCAGCCCGGATCGGGGGAGCCGCCGCAGTCGCACGCTGCCAGCGAGACGCACATCCAGGCCCACGGCCACGCCCATCGAAGGTTCCGCATGCTCGCCCATCCCCGCCGGTACTCCGGCTCCAACGCGACGTTCCGCTCGCCCGCTCGCGGCTCGGTGCGCGCTCGTGTGGTGGCATCGCGCGCTCGAACCGTCCGATCCGTGAAAACTCTACCCTCGATGGGGGTATCCACTCAACGGACTTTTCCACGCTCATGGCAAAACCTTCGTGACGCGCCGTGAGGTGCTATCGGAGCCCCATGCGGACCTCGACCTTCGCGACCTTCGTCGCGCTCCTCGCCAGCGCGTCCTTCGGCCTCCTCGGCTGTGGACCCCGCCCCGAAGGCCAACGCCCGACCACGCTGGAGCCCGCGCCCGAGCCGACGCCCGAGCCCACCGCAGTGGCGCCGCTGCCCGAAGAAGCGCCGCCGCTCGGGCCGCTCTCCGACGACGTGGTGCCGCTGCGTTACCGGCTCGCGCTCGAGATCGTGCCCGACCGCCACGGCTTCCACGGCGTGGTCGAGATCGACGTGCGCGTCGCGACCGAGACGCGGCGCGTGTGGCTGCACGGCGATCGCATCGTGCCGAGCGCCGCCACGATTCGCAGCGGCGAGGTCGAGCACGTCGCGACCTACTCGCAGGTGCACGACGACGGCGTCGCGCAGCTCGTGACCGAGGCTCCGATCTCGGCCGGCGAAGCGACGATCCGCATCGAGTACGACGCGCCCTTCAACCGCGCGCTGCGTGGGCTCTACCGCGTCGACGTCGGCAGCTCGGCCTACGCGTTCACGCAGCTCGAAGCGGTGAGCGCGCGCCTGGTGTTCCCCGGCTTCGACGAGCCGCGCTTCAAGGTGCCCTTCGAGCTGACGGCGAAGGTGCGCGCGGACGACGCCGCGATCTTCAACACGGCCGAGCTCTCGCGCGAGCCCGCGGGCGACGGCATGGTGACGGTGCGCTACGCGCCGACGCCGCCGCTGCCGACGTATCTGCTCGCGCTCGCGGTCGGACCGCTCGACGTGGTGGAGCACGAGGCGATCCCGGCCAACGCGTTGCGCAATCGACCGATCCCGCTGCGAGGTCTGGCCGCACGCGGCAAGGGCGACGAGCTCGCGTACGCGCTGCAGAACACCGCGAAGATCCTGGTCGCGCTCGAGGAGTACTTCGGGGTCGCGTATCCGTACGACAAGCTCGACATCGCGGCGGTGCCGGACTTCGCGGCGGGCGCGATGGAGAACCCGGGGCTCATCACCTTCCGCGAGACGCTGCTCTTGCTCGGCGACGGATCGAGCGCGCCCGAAGGCCAAAAGCGCGCGTACGCCTACGTGATGGCGCACGAGCTCGCGCACCAGTGGTTCGGCAACCTCGTCACGATGCGCTGGTGGGACGACCTCTGGCTGAACGAGGCGTTCGCGACCTGGATGGGCGGGAAGATCACGGGCCGCCTCTGGCCCGCGTACCGCGCGGATCTCTCGGAGCTCGAGTCGACCGGCTCGGCGATGCGCTCGGACTCGCTCGTGAGCGCGCGGCAGATCCGGCAGCCGATCGAGAGCAACCACGACATCCGCAACGCGTTCGACTCGATCACCTACCGCAAGGGCGGCGCGGTGCTCGCGATGTTCGAACGTTGGATGGGCGAAGAGGTCTTTCGTCGCGGCATCCAGCAGTACGTGCGTACGCACGCGAACGGCAACGCGACCTACGAGGATCTCTTGTCCGCGCTCTCCGAGGCCGCAGGCCGCGACGTGGGCACGAGCTTCCGCACGTTCTTGTTCCAGCCGGGTCTTCCGTATCTGCAGACCGACGTGAGCTGCCCGGACGGGACGCTCAGCGCGACGAACGAAGACGGAACGAGCGAAGAGATCCGCGGTCCGCGCACGGGGAGCATGTCCTTCCGTCAATCGCGCTACTTCCCGATTGGCTCGCAGGGTGGCGGGTCGCAGGGCGGCGCGGCGCAGAGCTGGCAGCTCCCCGTGTGTGTGCGTTGGGCCGCCACGCCGCGGAGCGAGCCGCAGACCACCTGCACGTTGCTCGAGTCGCCGCAGGGCGGGATCCAACTTCCGTCGTGTCCGGCGTGGGTGCACCCGAACGCGGAGGGCGCGGGCTACTACCGCTTCGCGTTGAAGGCCGAGGACCTCGCCAAGCTGCGAAGCGCGTGGACGCGGCTCTCGGAGCGCGAGCAGATCGCGCTCGCAGACAGCCTCGGCGCAGCGTTCGACGCGGGGAGCCTCTCCGCGAGCGACTACTACGCGAGCCTCGAGCCGCTCGCGCGCAGCACCGTGCGGCCGATCGCGCAGGGCCCGACGGGCGCGCTGGCCTTCGCGCGCGACGAGCTGCTCACCGACGCGGAGCTGCCCGCGCTGCAGCGCTTCTCTTCGCGGCTCTACGGCCCTCAGCTTCGGCGCCTCGGGTGGACCCCGCGCCGCGGCGAGGACGGCGAGCAGGCGATCCTGCGGGCGGCGGTGATCTCGCAGCTCGCGTTCGTGGCGCGCGATCCCGCGGTGCGTCGGGAGGCCACGCGGCGAGCGCTCGCGTACCTGAAGCTCGGCGGCGACGGCAGCGTGGATCGCGCCGCGCTCGATCCGAACCTCGTGGGCACGGCTCTGACAGTCGCAGTGCAAGACGGAGACGCGGCGCGCTTCGAGCAGATGCGCGCGCGCTTCTTCGTGACGGACGACGCGCTGCTGCGGGGGCAGCTCCTCGCCGCGCTCGGCTCGGTGCGCGATCCGGCGCTCGCGGCGCTGGCGCGTGAGCTGGCGCTGGACGAGCGCGTGCGGGTGAACGAGCTGTGGACGCCGCTCGGCGCGCAGATCGGGATGCCGGAGACCCGCGAGGCGACGTGGGCGTTCCTGACCGAGCGCTTCGACGCGCTCGCCGCGCGGCTCGACGGCGGCGCGGGTGGGCTGCCGAGCTTCGCGGGCGCGATGTGCTCGAACGAAGCGGCCGATGCCGCGCAGGCGTTCTTCGGCGAGCGCGTGGCGAGCTTGCCGGGCGGTCCGCGCAACCTCGCGAGCGCGGTGGAACGAGCGCGGCTGTGCGCGGCGAAGGTGGCGGCGCACCGAGAGAGCGCGCGGAGCTTCTTCGCGCGTTGACGCCCTTCGCCGCCGGTGTGCTAGCGTCGGCGCATCGCGCGGGGCGCTCCGAGCAGCGGAGCTGAGAAGGACCCGTCGAACCTGATCCCGTTAGCACGGGCGTAGGGAACGCGATGGGGCACTCGGCTCCGTGATGCGTCTCCGCTGCGTCCACGGAGACCGTCATGAGCGACTCGAGCATCCCCCTTCCCCTCCGTGGCGCGCCGAACCCCTCGAGCACGAAGGCCGGCACCACGCCCGGCTCCTTCGCGAACGCGGCGGACCTCGGCGGCCCCCTCTCCTACTCCTCGCCCGACACGCCCGGCATGCCGAAGCCGAGCGAGAAGACCGCCTGGGACTTCCTGCCCGAGGGCTGGACGGTCGAGCGCGACGCTCGGGGTCGTCGCGTCGAAGGCGCCTTCGCGATCGCGCCCGCGGGCTTCTTGCCGATCACGCAGCTCGAGCACGCGCGCCTCGGCATCGTGACGCGCGAGATGAAGCTCGCGGCGGAGCGTGAGCCGCACCTCTCGCCGGAGCAGATCCGCGACGAGATCGCGGCCGGCCGCATGATCCTGCCCGCCAACCGCACGCACCTCGGGTTCTCGCTCGAGCCGATGGTGATCGGCCGCGCGAGCAAGACGAAGGTGAACGCGAACATGGGCGCGTCGCCCATCTCCAGCGGCACGGACGAAGAGGTCGAGAAGCTCCGCTGGGCCGAGCGTTGGGGCGCCGACACCGTGATGGATCTGTCGACCGGTGGTGACCTCGACGAGTGCCGCCGCGCGATCCTGAAGGCCTCGCGGGTGCCGATCGGCACGGTGCCGATCTACTCGATGATCCTCGGCAAGAAGATCGAGGACCTCACGCTCGACGACATCCTCGCCACGCTGCGCCACCAAGCCGCGCAGGGCGTGGACTACTTCACGATCCACGCGGGCGTGCTGCGCGAGCACCTGCCGCTCGTGAAAGATCGTCTGATCGGCATCGTCAGCCGCGGCGGATCGCTGCTCGCGAAGTGGATGATCGTGCACGGGAAGCAGAACCCGATGTACGAGCACTTCGAGCTCATCTGCGACGTGATGCGCGAGCACGACGTGAGCTTCTCGCTCGGCGACGGCTTGCGGCCGGGCGGGCTCGCGGACGCGTCGGACGCCGCGCAGCTCGCGGAGCTCGCGACGCTGGGCGAGCTGACGGAGCGCGCGTGGCGCAAGGGCGTGCAGGTCATGGTCGAAGGGCCGGGCCACGTCCCGCTCGATCAGATCGAGTTCAACATGAAGCTGCAGCGCCGGCTCTGTCACGGCGCGCCCTTCTACGTGCTCGGGCCGCTCGTCACCGACGTCTTCCCCGGCTACGACCACATCACGAGCGGCATCGGCGCGACGAGCGCCGCGTACCACGGCGCCTCGATGCTCTGCTACGTGACGCCGAAGGAGCACCTCGGGCTGCCGAAGAAGGACGACGTGAAGCAGGGCTGCGTGGTCTACAAGATCGCGGCCCACGCGGCCGACGTCGCGCTCGGCATCCCCGGCACCCGCGACTGGGACGACGATCTCACGCGCGCGCGCGCGGCGCTCAATTGGGAAAAACAATTCGAGCTCTCGTTCGACCCGGATCTCGCGCGTGCGTTCCACGACGAGGATCTCGACGTCGACACCGACTTCTGCGCGATGTGCGGTCACGACTGGTGCTCGGTGCGCATCAGCAAGGAGATCGTGGAGTTCGCGAGCGGCAAGGCGGAGGGCTTCGAGCGCGAGCGCGTGGTGCGCTCGCCTGCGCTCACGCCCGAGCAGCGCGCGATCCTGGAGCAGCGCGGCTACCTGCCGCCCGAGGAGCTGCACCGCCTCGCGACCAAGACGCGCAAGGCGGTCGGCGCGGACAAGGGGCAGAAGGCGGGCTGCCACAGCGACTACGTGGATCCGGACGCGGCCGAGCACGTGCAGAGCCAGAAGCTGGTGAAGCTCGGGAAGAAGCCGGAAGCGCGCGCGTGAGATCGGCCTGGCGACACCGTTGGAGAGCTGACTGACGAATACGCAAGCCGCCCTACCGGACGGCGCGCAGCGACCGAAGGGAGCGGAGGCTCGTGGGTGGGGGCCCCATCGGGGCTTCACGCCCCGTGGGGGAGGGGCTGGCGACAGCCCCTCGAAGGGACTGACCCGAAAGGTCGCGCGGAGGGTACGAATGCCGGTAGGGTTTCGCCCGAACGGGCGCTGCGGTGACCCGGTAGGGATCCTCCCGAACGAAGGAGTAGCGATGTCGAAGCGTGGGCATGCAACGTGGTTGGGACTCTTGCTCGTGGGCTTGCTCGCCTGCGGTGGCGGCGGCGGCGAGACGGAAGGCGGCGACGGCGAAGAGAGCTCGGGCGGCGAGCAGGACCTCTCGGCGTTCGAAGGTCCGATCACCGGTGACGCGACCGCGGGTGCGACCGTGTACGCGAACAACTGCGCGGGCTGTCACGACGCGGGCGCGCCGAACCTGACCGAGCACGGTCACAGCATGTCGGCGGCCGCGGTCCGCTCGCTCATCCGCAACGGCTCGGGCCGCATGCCCGCGTTCAACGAGGGCACGCTCTCGGCCGCGGATCTGGAGAACGTGATGGCGCACCTCCAGAGCGAGTTCGGGTTCTTCGCGAACTGATCGTCACGACGGACGTGCAGAAGGCCACGCGAGCGATCGCGTGGCCTTCGCCGTTCCGTCGGTGGGACCGTCGTCGGTCGAGCGAGTCCTTCGCCGCACACGTCGGCTACCTCGCGACGTCGTCACCGACCACGTCGCCGGTCATGTCGCCGATCGCATCCTGGGTCGTCGCCGCTCACGTCGCCGCTCACGTCGCCGACGACGACCACGACCACGTCGACGACCACGTCAACGACTCTGATTCGTTCAGAGTCCGATCCACGCGCGTGTGTCGGCGCTGCGTGTGCCCTGGCGGACCTCGAAGTAGAGCGGCTCGCCGCCGAGGGTTCCGAGGCGCGCGCCTTGGCCGACCCACTCGCCGACCGCGGGCGCCGTCTGCGCGAGGCCGGAGTAGAGCGTGTAGTGACCGTCGCCGTGATCGAGCACCACCGTGAGCCCGAGCGCGCCGTGGCGGCCCGCGAAGGCCACGCGTCCGTCCGCGACCGCGACCACGCCGCTCCCCGCGGGCGAGAGCAGCTCCACGCCGCGCCCGTCCTCGCGGCTCGCTTCACGCATCGCGCCACCGCCGCGCACCGGGAGCGGAAGCCGACCGCGCAGCGCCGCGAAGCCGCTCGTGGGCTCGGCGCCGTGGACGCGGAACGTGCCGTGCCCGAGGGAGGGGTGCCCGAGCGGCGGCAGCGGCGCCACCGGCAACGCGGGGAGCGTGCGCGGGTCGAACGCCATCGCGAAGCTCGCCGCCATCTGCGCCTGCTCGGCCGCGCGCGCGCGCTCGGCCTCGGCCTCGCGCCGTGCCTCCGCGATGCGTCCGTCCGAGAGCTCGAGCTCGGCGCGCAGCGACTCCTCGCGCTGGCGAAGGAAACGCACCGAGCGCACGTCGCGCGTGACCATGCGCTCGAGCCGCTCGACGCGCGAGAGGTGCCCGAGCATCGCGTCGAAGCCACCCGCGACCGGGAGCATGCCGCTTCGCCGAAGTCGGTAGAGCGCTCGCGCGCGCGCCCGCAGGCTCACTTCGCTCTGCGCGCGTTGTTCCGCGAGCGCGTCGACCTCCGCCTGCAGGCGAACCTGCTCGGCTTCCGCGGCCGCGACGCGCGCGTCCGGTGCGTCGGGCGCTGGCTCGTTCGGGATCGTGGCCACGAAGTCCGACGCGTACGGCGGCGCCGCGTACGGCGGCCCCGCAGACGACGGCGCCGCAGACGACGGCGCCGCAGACGATGGGGCCGCGTACGGCTGAGCGCCGTACGGCGTCGGCGTGTACGCCGGCTGCGCGACCACGGGCACCGCGATCGCGAGCACGATCGCCACGAACGAGAGTCGACGCGGGGTCCGCATGATCACACCGTGAGGTAGCGACGAAGGGAGAGCGCGCTGCCCGCCGCGCCGATGAGCGCGCCCCCGAGCACGAGCGCGATCAGCATCCACGGCTGCAAGAACGCTGCGCGGATGCCGGTGAGCGCCGCGAGGCTCGCGTCGAGCTCGCTGCGCAGGGTCATGAACCCGACGAGCAAAACGAGCACCGCGAGGACGGCCGCCGCGAAGCCCTGGAAGGTGCCCTCCACGACGAAGGGCCCACGCACGAACGCGTCGGTCGCGCCGCAGAGCTTGAGCACCTCGATCTCGTCGCGACGACGCGCGACCGCGAGGCGGATCGTGTTGCCGATCACGGCGAGCACGCAGAGCCCGACGAGCAACGCGAGCACCCCCGCGAGGCCGCGACCCGCGCTGAGCAGGCTGTCGAGGCGATCGAACCAGCCGCGGTAGGTCTCGACGTCCTCCACCGCGCGGAGCTGCGCGACGCGCGCGGCCATGGCATCGACGCGCGCGGGCGCGATGCCGCTCGCGAGCGAGAGCTCGAGCGAGGGCGGGAACACCTCGGGGGGAAGCGCGGCGAGATCCGCGGAGACCTCCGCGTGCTGGAGGAAGAGCGCGCGCGCGTCCTCGGAGCTGAGCTCTTCGACCTCACGCACCTCCGGCAAGCTCTCGAGCACCACGCGGAGCTGCGCGACGTCGGCCGCTTGTGCCCCGTCGCGCAGGTAGACCGTCATGCGCGCGCTCTGTCCCCAACGCTCCGCGAGCGCCGAGAGGTTCGTCAGCGCGAGCAGCGCGCCCGCGACGCAGAGGAACGCCACGCTCAGGCTCGTGATCGCGACGAGGTAGAGCCGCAGCTCTTCCCGCAGCCCTCGCTTCGCGCGCCCGATCAGGGTCTTCAGCTCCATCACCGTCCTCCGTTCGCGGCTCGCCCGCCGCGACGTCCGTCTCGCTCGTGACTCTTCGACTCCGCGCTCACGCGCGGCCCGATCGTTTCGTCCCCGCCGCGCGCGCTCAGCCCGTCCGCGACGATCCGCTGCGCGACGAGCCCGCCACCACGCGCAGTCCGCTGCCTTCGTGGGGACGCGCATCGGCGACGCTGGGCCGCACGTCCGCGGGCCGCGTATCCGCCGCGCCCGGCCAGCTCCGCAGACCCGTGCGCGCCTCGAGCACGCGCCCGTCGTCGAGCGCGATGATTCGATGATCGCGCTGACCGATCAGCGAGTGATCGTGGGTGGCGAAGAGCACCGTGGTGCCCGTCGCGTGGATCTCCTCGAAGAGCGTGAGGATGTCGATCGCGAGGTGCGGATCGAGGTTGCCGGTCGGCTCGTCCGCGAGGATGAGCGCCGGCTCCGTCACGATCGCGCGCGCGATCGCGACGCGCTGTTGCTCACCGCCGCTCAGGCTCTCGGTGCGGTCGTCGCCGCGACCCGCGAGGCCCACCCGCTCGAGCGCTTCGGCGACGCGCGCGCGCACGAGGCGCGGCGGCATGTCGAGGATCTCCAGCGCGACCGCGACGTTCTCGAAGACCGTCCAATGCTTCACGACCTTGAAGTCCTGAAACACGATCCCGAGGTTTCGCCGCAGGAACGGGATCGAGCCGCTCGTCAGTCGCGCGACGTCGCGCCCGGCGAAGAGGATCCGACCCGCGTCGACCGTGTGCTTGCGGTAGACCAGCTGCAGCAGCGTGCTCTTGCCCGCGCCGCTCGGCCCGGTGACGAAGCAGAACTCGCCGCGCTCGATCACGAGGTTCACCCCGCGGAGCGTCGGCTGGTCCTTGCGGAAGTACTTGTAGACGTCCTCGAAGGCGAGGATCGGCCGATTCGCGCGACTGTCCGATTGCGCCCCCGCGCGGAAGAACGCGAAGGGTCGAACCACCTTGCCGTCTCGTGCCATGTCCCTCGGATAACCGGGGGATCGCGCGGAGGGCAAAAAATCGGCTGAGGTTCACCGTGCGACGCGGCGCGGCGTCGCGCTGCACCGCGGGCGAACGCCCTCGTCGCGACGTCAGGGCGCCGGGAACGACGCGAAGCGCAGCTCGAAGTCGCTCGCCACCGTGGATCCCGCCTCGACCACGAGCACGTAGGTCCCCGGCTCGAGCACGCGGTTGATGACCGCGGGGTTGCCCGTATCACACACGAGATTACTCGCAGCCGCGCAACCCTCGCGCAGGCTCAGGGTGTGGCTGTGCGTGCGGTCGTCGGCCGGTCGCACGGACACGAGGATCTCGCGCCGTGTCGCGAGCGTGATCTCGTAGAAGGCGTCCGGGTTCGAGCCCGAGCAGCCGGAGACGTCGTCCTCGAAGCCGGTGAGCGTGTCCCGTCGCGCGATCGAGCCCGCGAGCGCGATCGCCCCCTCGCACCGATCGTTGGGTGGCACGGGCGTCGGATCGGACGTGGTGACCGACGCGGTGACGTCGCCGGTCGAGAGCGTGGTGTCGACGATCGCGTAGTAGGTGCCCGCGGGGAGGCTGCGCCACGACTGCACCTGCGGAGCGCTCGCTTGGCGACAGCGCAGCTCGCTCGCGAGCACGCCGCACTCCGTCGCGAGCGCCGCCGCGTGGAAGCCCGCGCCGTTCGTCGTCAGCGTCACGTCGCGGGTGCTCGGCAGCGTGAAGGAGAACACGAGGTCGCGCAGGAAGGTGGAGGTCCCGCCGCAGGTCGTCGTGACGTCGCGCTCCGCGGTGCCGAGCGACGCGGTGCCCGGTCCGTCCGTGATGTCGATCGCGGTGCTGCACGCATCACCCGGCGGGCGCGGCGCCGGATCCGTCACGCTCACCGTGAGGCTCCACATCGATGCCGTCGCGCTGCTGCTCTCGACGAGCACGTAGTAGACGCCAGCCGGGAGCGCGCGCTGCACGAGCCGCGCGGGGCGACCGCCGGCCTGGCAGCGCAGCGTCGACTCGCGGTCGTCGCACCCGCGCACGAGCGCGAGGTTCGTCGAAGGGCTCCCGCCGCCGCTCGTCGTCGCCTCGAGGATCACGTCCTTCGGTGCGTCGAGCACCAACCGGTAAGCCGCGTCGCCCCGCGGGGTCGACGAGCACGAGAGCACGTAGTCGTCGCTCGTCTCCGCGAAGAGCCCCGAGAACACACCGCCCGCGGAGACGTCGACCGTGGTCGCGTCGCAACGATCGATCGGCGGCGTGGTGGTCGGCGGCTCGAAGCGGAGCGTGAGATCGAAGACCGTCGCGCTCGCGCTCTCGACCACGATCACGTGCTCGCCTGCCGGAAGGCTCCGTCGAAGGAGCGTCGCGGGCGAGCCCACCACACACGCGACCTCGGGACCGCTCTCGCAATTCGCGCCCGCGCGCAGCGCGACGTTCAACGTCGTCGTGCCGGTCGCGGTGACCCACACGTCGCGTGGCTCCGCGAGCGTGAAGCGGAAGAACGCGTCGGCGGCGGAGCTCGTGCTCGCGCACGCGAGCGTGGTGCGCGAGGTCAGCCCACGCGTCGCTGCGTTGAAGGTGCCCGGCCCCGGCAGCACCCGCGCGGTGGCGCAGTCGTCGTTCGTCGGGTTGCACTCCGCGTCGTAGAAGTCGCGCGCGCCGTCGCAATCGTCGTCGCGGCCGTTCTCGCAGACCTCTTCGGCGCCGGGGTTGATCGTACGTCCGGTGCGCGGATCGTCGTCGCAGTCCTCACCGCCGCAGCGCGCGTCGCGGTAACCGTCCCCGTCGAGATCGCGCGGCTCGAAGACGCAGCCGACCGCGGTGTCGCACGAATCGATCGTGCAGGAGTCTTCGTCGTTGCAGTAGAGCGGCGACGCGGCGCGGCACCCACCGACGCGCGGATCGCAGACTTCGGCGCCGTTGCAAGCGTCGCCGTCGGAGCACATCGAGTCGTCGCCCTCGAAGACACACGAGCGCACGGACTCGTCGCAGAGGTCCATCGTGCAGTCGATGGTGTCGCGGCAGGGCGCGTTCCCCGCGACGCAGACCTCGCCCGCGCAGCGTTCGGTGCCGTTGCAGAAGCAGCCGTCGTCGCACTGCACGTCGGCCGCGCAGGGCTCGCCCAACGTGCTCTCCGCTCGGCAGCGCTCGCCCGAGTCCGTGGCGCCGTCGTCCGGCCCGGCGTCGGGGAGCGCGGCGTCGAACCCCGTCGGCGGAGGACGGCGCGGCTCGCCGGTCGTGCACCCCAGCGCGAGCACGCTGCCGATCACGAAGAACGCACACGCGGTGGAGGTCCACCGCCGCCGCCCCTCGGCATCGAACGAAGTCGTCACTCGAAGTCCCGCGATCCCAAGCCCGCGCATCGGCGCCGAGCGTACCAAGTTCGTGGGCTCGTGCGCGTGCTTCAAGGCGCGAGCACCTCGACCTCGAAGACGTAGTCGCCTGCCGAGCTCATGCCGAAGCCGTCGACCACGAAGAAGTGCGTTCCCGGCTCCAACACGCGCTCGAGAAAGCTCGTCGAGCCGTCCGCGCCGTCGTCGTCGCACGCGACCTCTGCGCCGGATGCGCACGAGCCGGTGTGGAGATGCAACACGGTGTCGTACGACGAGCCCGAGGTGTTCGCGATCACGCGACGCCGCTCGGTCAACATCAACACGAACGCGACGTCGGGCGAGCCCGCGTTGCTGCCGCAGGTGCGGGTCGTGTAGTCGGCCAGCGCGCCCGCCGTGGTGCCCGTGAAGACACCGCCGGTCGGAGGGATCACGTACGCGCTCAGGCAGTTGTCGTTGCCGCTCACGGGCGTCGGGACCGTCGGCGGGCTCACGTCGAGCGAGAGCTCGTACCCCGTGCCGGAGAACGACTCGACGACCACGAAGTGCTCGCCCGCGGGGAGGTTCCGCACCCGCGCCCGCCCGGGGTTCCCGGAGGTGCAGCGCAGCTCGGATCCGACGTCGTCACACGTGGATCGCACCGAGACGTAGACGAAGGGTCCACCCGCGTCGGCCTCGATCGACACGTCGCTGCGCTCGTCGAGCACGAAGCGATGCACGGCGTCGCGGAAGAAGAACGAGCAGCTCACCGCGACGTCGTCTTGTTTGTCCGCGAGCGTCGCGGTGCTGGTCTCGCCCGCCACGAGCGTCAGCGGGTTGCCACAGGTGTCGCCGTCGGGGGGATCGGTGGGATCGTCGAAGCGCACGTCGAGCGTGAAGTCGACCTCGCGCGACGCGGAGCCTTCGACGCTGAAGAAGTACGTCCCGGCGGGCAGACGGTGCACGCGCGTCGCGACCGGAGCACCTCGCGCGCAGCGCAGCTCGGTGCCGAAGCACGTGGTCGACAAACCGACCGCCATGCTGTCGCCGGTCGACGAGACGGCGGAGAGCGACACGTCGCGCTCCTCTTCGAGCGTGAAGGTGTAGAAGAGCTCCGGGCCGCCGAACGCGCACGTGGTCGTCGCGTCGTTCGCGACGTCGACCAGGCTGCCCGCGAAGCTGCCGCCTTCGCTCACGTCGATCGCGCCCGCGCAGACGTCGTTGGCCGGCGGCGGCACCGGCTCGTCGAAGACCACTTCGACCACGACCTCACCGCCGATGTCCGCCACGATCACGAAGTAGGTGCCGGCGTCGAGGCTGCGCGTCCGCACCTCCCCCGGGAAGCCGCTCGCGCACTGCCGCTCGCTGCTCATCACGCCGCACTCGGTCTGCAGCGCCACGTAGGTGAGGCTCGTGCCCTCCGCACGGATCGTCACGCTCTGCGGCTCCTCGAGCGTGAACGTGAGCACGAGGTCGCGACGACCGCTCGGAGAGCACGACGTGCGGTAGTCCGCGACGGCGCCGAGCGAGCTCAGGTCGAAGATGCCTCCACCGCTCACGTCGAGCGGATCGTCGCAGGCGTCGTGCGCCGGCGCCCCGCAGTCGGCCTCGTCGATGCGGGTGTCGCAGTCGTTGTCTTTGTCGTCGTCGCAGATCTCGCGGATGGTCGCCCCGATGCGCGGGTCGTTGTCGTTGCAGTCGGTGCCGTCGAGGTCGGGGCAGAAGAAGTCGGCCTCGCCGTCGCCGTCGAGATCGCGCGGCTCGCGCACGCAGGTCTTCGCGTCTTCGTCGCAACGATCGATGGTGCAGATGTCGGAGTCGTTGCAGCTCTCGCGCACGCCCTCCTGACAGCCCATCTCCGGGTCACACACCTCGCGCCCGTTGCAGAAGATGCCGTCGTCGCACTGCGCGGGGTCCACGGTGTGAACGCACATGCTCTCGGCGTTGCAGAAGTCGCGGGTGCAATCGACGCCGTCGTCGCACTCGTCGTCCGACGCACAGCGCGGCCCGCCGTCGACCGGTCCGACGTCGGTGCCCGCGTCGACCATGCCGCCGTCACGCGCCGGTCCGTCGTCGTCTCCACAAGCGAAGGTCGCGCACAGGAGGAGCAGCGCTCCGGAAGAAAGTCTCATCGTTCGAAGCCTCGTCGCGCCGTATCCCGTCCGGCGTCGCACGTTCGATCTCGAGCCGGCGCGCCTTCGCGACCGCCTCCGCCGAGCCTCCCCCGGCATCCGCGGGAGTATGGCAGTCGTGCCGGGACCTGTCGCGTCGCGTCGTCGCGTCCGGGCCGCTCTAGCAGGTTGCTGAAAAACGCACGTGATGTGATTCGTGCGGTCCAGTGCTTCGAATCGCGCGTCCTCGAACCGAGGAAATGTGGGGCATTTTCGAGCG
>JALOQC010000414.1 GCA_025453555.1 Myxococcota bacterium
GGACGAGCTGCGGGTGCCGCACGACGAGCTGCGCAAGGCGCTCGCGACCTTCGGCGGCGTGCAGCGGCGCTTCACGATCGTGGCCGAGCACGCGTTGCCAGAGAGCAAGCCGAGCGACCAGCCGGTCGTGATCGTCGACGACTACGCGCACCATCCGGCGGAGATCGTCGCGACGCTCGAAGCCGCGCAGCGCGCGTACGGGCGTCGTCTGGTGGTCGCGTTCCAGCCGCACCGTTACACGCGCACGCACCACCTCTTCGACGAGCTCGTGCGCGCGTTCAACCGCGCAGACGTGGTCTTCCTCTCCGACGTCTACGCGGCGGGCGAGGCGCCGATCGAAGGCGCCGACTCCGCGAGCTTGGTCCGCGCGATCCGCGCGCACGGCCACCGCGACGTCGCCCACGTGGCCAAGCGCGCCGATCTTCCGGAAGCGATTCGCGCGCGGCTTCGACCGGGCGACGTGGTGCTCACGCTCGGCGCGGGCGACATCACGCGCACCGGCCGCGAGCTCTCCGCGATGCTCGCGCGCTGAGTCCCGCTCCTCGAGGGTGAAGACTTCCCCACCTCGAAGGTGAAAACTTCCAGCGCTCGTCGTCCGGACGAAGCCGGACGTCGTGCGTCGCCGCCGACCGAGCCCGTTAGGCTCGTTCGTGGAGGTAGGCATGAGGATGACTTCGAACCGACGTCTCTACGTCGTGATGGTTGGCTTGTGGGGTTTGCTCGCGTTCGGCTGCGGGGACGACGACGGGCCGGGAGATCTCGACTCGGGTCCCGGAACCGACGGCGGAGGAACGGACGGGGGCGGTGACGTCGACGGGGGTGGCGACGTCGACGGCGGCGGCGACGTCGACGGTGGCACCGCGCCCACGTGCGGCGCGGGCGAGCAGCTCTGTGGCGAGGAGTGCGTCGCGGTGCGCACGGATCCCGCGAACTGCGGCGGCTGCGACGTCGCGTGCGAGGAAGGCCAGGTCTGCAACCTCGGCACCTGCGCGGCGGAGTGCGGCATGGATCTCACCGAGTGCAGCGGCGGCTGCATCGATCTGCAGAGCGACGACGCGAACTGCGGCGAGTGCGCGAACGCGTGTGGCGAAGGCTTCTCGTGCGCGGAAGGAGCGTGCGCGTGCGGGAGCGGGCTGCTCGAGTGCGACGACGCGTGCACCGACGTGCTGACGAGCCCGAGCCACTGCGGCGAGTGCGGCAACGCGTGCGCCGACGGAGAGGTCTGCAGCGGCGGCGAGTGCGTCGAAGGTTGCCGCGTGGGCACCACCGACTGCGACGGCGCGTGCGTGGACACCACGAGCGACGCGACGAACTGCGGCGCGTGCGGCGTGCTCTGCGCGCGCGATCAGACGTGTGTCGACAGCGAGTGCGGTTGCGCGGATCCGCTGACCTCGTGCGGCGATCGCTGCGTCGACACCGAGCGCGACGCATTCCACTGCGGCGAGTGTGGCAACGTCTGCCCGCGCGGGCAGTTCTGCAGCGAAGGCGCGTGCGTGGCCGACTGCGGCGAGCTCGCGGAGTGCGGCGGCGCGTGCGTGGACACGTCGACCGACGACGCGAACTGCGGGCGTTGCGGCGTGGTGTGCACGGGCGGCCGGAGCTGCACGAGCGGACGCTGCGCGTGCGCGGCCGGTGAGCAGCCGTGCGACGGCGTGTGCACCGACACCTCGACGGACGTGACGAACTGCGGCGCGTGCGGGCGCACCTGCGCACGCGGGCAGAGCTGCTCGAGCGGGATCTGCCTCGACGCCTGCCCAGCCGGTCAGACGCGCTGCGACTTCCGCTGCGTGGACACCGACACCGACCAGTTCAACTGCGGCACGTGCGGCACGAGCTGCGGCTTCACGGGTACCTGCACCGACGGCGCGTGCAGGTGCGGGCGCGGCACCACGCTCTGCGACGGCTCGTGCGTGAACACCTCCAGCGACCGCAACCACTGCGGCGAGTGCGGAACCGTGTGCAGCGCGCGGCAGACGTGCCGCGCCGGTGAGTGCGTCGGCTTCGGGATCTGAAGCTCGTGCGTTTCGACCAGGGCCCTCGGGAGACCGGGGGCCCTTCGTCGTTCCGTCACGACGTGTGGTGTCGTATCGCGTCGCGGCGTCGTGTCGTGTCGCAGCGTCGTGTCGCAGCGTCGTATCGCGGCGTGGCGTCGTGTCGCGGCGTGGCGTTCGCGTCGGTCTCGTCGTTCGGCCTTCGTGCTTCGCAGTGCGCGCCTCCGCCGCTTATTGGACGCTTCGACGCCCTTCGTGCGACGTGATCCGAGCCGTGCCCGTGGTGCGTCGTCGATCCGACCTCGAAGAAGAGGGCCCTCTGCGCGCGAAGCCGCGCAACGTGCGCGTGCGCGCCCGCGAGGAAGAAGCACCGGTCGACGAGCGTCCGCGTCGCAAGGTCGAGGTGCGTACGCGTCCGTCCCCCGAAGAGCGTCCGCGGCGCGGCAAGACCTCCGAGTCGGAGCCGCCCGCCCCGAAGTCCTCGAATCGTCGCGTGGAGCGCACGAGCGTGCCCGACGAGCCGGCCGATGCGCTCGCCGCGACTCCGCTCGCGTCGCTGCCTCCCCCGCCGCGTGGGGGGCAGCGCTTCGTGCGCGCGCGTCGGATCGTGCTCGGCACCTTGAAGCTGGTCGCGGTGCTCGCCGGCATCGCGGGCGCGATCGCGGTCGGCCGGCTCACCCGCGACTACGTGCGCACCTCGCCCGCGTTCGCGATCGCGACGATCGAGCTCGAAGGCCGCGCGCGCCTCGAGGAGAGCGAGGTGCTGCGCGCGGCGGGTGTTTCGGTCGGCACCAACGTCTTCGAGCTCGCGCCGGAGGACGTGCGCGCGCGGCTCGAGCGTCATCCGTGGATCGCATCCGCCGAGGTGGAGCGCCGCCTTCCGGGCACGTTCCGGCTGCGCATCGTGGAGCGCACGCCGAGCCTCGTGCTCGCGCTCGGTCCGAGCCTCTACCTCGTCGACGAGAGCGGGAGCGTGTTCAAGGAGGTCGCGCCGGGCGATCCGGTGGACCTGCCGATCGTCAGCGGCATCGAGCGCGATCGTTTCTTGCGCGAACGCGCGTGGCGGACCGCGTTGCTCTCGGAAATCGACGTGTTGCTCGACGATTGGCGCGCGGCGGGGCTGTGGCGACGCGAGCCGATCGCGGAGATCCACGTCGAAGCGGACGACGGCTTGGTGCTGCACGTCGGGGAGGACGCGATGGAGGTCCGCCTCGGACGCGCGCCGTTCTTGCCGAAGCTGCGCAAGCTGCGGCGAGTGCTCGATCGGTTGCAGGCGGAGAGCTCGCGCGCGCTCTACGTGCATCTCGACAACGTCCGACGTCCGGATCGGGTCGTGGTGCGACTGCGCGAGGAGCCGGAGCCGGTGGTCGAAGCCATGCCCGAGGCGAGCGCAGGCGAGCCGACGCCGGGCTGACCCCTCCTGCGTGTATGCGTGCATGCGTGCATGCGTGCATGTTCGTGGGTGCGAGTCGTGCGTGCGCGAGTCGTGCGTGCGCGAGTCGTGCGTGCGAGTCGTGCGTGCGCGAGTCGTGCGTGCGCGAGTCGTGCGTGCGCGAGTCGTGCGTGCGCGAGTCGTGCGTACGCGAGTCGTGCGTGCGAGTCGTGCGTGGGAGCGCGTGGGACCCGCGCGTGCGGGTCGTGCGTGCGCCCCGCGAGATTTCTCGTCCGTCCGTGGAACCTGCCCCGAGGACCGCTGTCGGTAGCGGGCATGGACGGTGGCGCTCCCGAACGAACGGGACGCCGCGCCGGAGAGCGTGTGCGAGGGAGAGCCGACGCGAGTCGGATCCACTAGGTCGGCGGGGTCAGCCGCCGACGAGTCCCCGCGCCCTCCCCGACCGTCCGACCAACGCGGGTCGTGGGCGGAGCTCCGTCCGTCGACCGCCACGAGGCAGCACGAGGAGGACGATCATGGAGACGACGACGCTGGGGACCGAGACGACCGAACGCTACGTGCCGCTCGCACGCGCGCCGCTCGCGAACGCCGCGGAGCTCGAGACGTCGGAGGACGTCGTCGAGGTGCGCGTCGCGTGGGGCGACGACGTGCTGGTGATCAAGCACGTGCGCGCGGGCGAGCGCTTCGTGATCGGCGAGGGCGACGACGTGGACTGGCTGGTGCCCGCGAGCCTGCTCGGCGCGACGCGCCACGTGCTCGTGGAGGACGGGCGCGTGGTGCTGCCGCCGAGCGCAGTGACCACGGGCGCCGGGGACGACGTCGCACGCTTCCACGTGGGCGACTTCGAGGTTCGCGCGATTCGCACGCACGCGGGCAAGGCGGCAGAGCGGGGACGCGAGCTCGACCGGCGTCCGGTCGCGTACGTGGGTGCGACGCTCGCGCTCGCGGGGCTGATGATCGTGGGCTTCTCGCTGGTGCCGCCGAAGAGCGCCGCGCTGAGCATCGATCACCTCGACGCGCGCAGCCGGCTCGTGTCGATCTTCCTCTCGCCCCCGGAGACGGAGCTCGAGGAGCCGATCCCCGAGATGGGCCCCTCGGGTCCGGCGGGCGGCGAAGGGCAGCGACACGACGGCGACGAGGGCGCCATGGGCGACCCTTCCGAAACGCAGACCAACCGCCGCTACGCGGTGCGTGGCCCGCGTGACAACCAGAACCCCACCCTCGCGCGCGATCGTTCGCCCGAAGCGGTGCAGCAGGTGGGCGCGCTCGGCGCGCTCCGTTCGATCGCCGGCACCTGGAACGCGCCGACCTCGCCTTACGGCGCGGCGACCGCGATCGGTCAGGATCCGATGGACGCGCTCGGTGCGCTCTTCGGGGCCGAGATCGGCTCGAGCCACGGCGCGCTCGGGCTCGGCATGCACGGTACCGGCCGCGGCGCCGGCGGCAACGGTCGCGGCACCATCGGGCTCGACTCCCTCGGAGACACCCTCGGGCACGGCGGCGGCGCGACCTGCGATCCGGGCGTGACGTGCCAGGGCTACGGCCACGTCGGCGGGCTCGGCGGGATGGGGCGTGTGTCGCGGGGCCCGGAGATGCGTCCCGGTCCGGTCGAGACGAACGGTGGGCTCTCCAAGGAGGTCATCCGCCGCGTGGTGCGCCGCCACCACAACGAGGTGAAGTTCTGCTACGAGCAGGCGCTCCGCGCGCGTCCGGACCTCGAAGGGCGCGTGACGACGCGCTTCATGATCAGCCCGAGCGGATCGGTCGCGGCCTCGGTGGTGCAGAGCTCGACCCTCGGCAGCGGCGAAGCCGAGCAGTGCATCACCCAAGCCATCACGCGCTGGAACTTCCCCGCGCCGAGCGACGGCGGCATGGTGAGCGTGACGTATCCCTTCGTGTTCTCGTCGGCGGATTGAGCCGCACGACAGATCGCGAACGAACGCGATGAATCGAGCCCGCTTCGGCGGGCTCTTTTCATTGGTTACGCGTCGTCGGATCCGCGCTCGCACGCGCGGCACGACATTCTCGCGGAGTCGCGCAGCTCCGCGGACTGCGTCACCTTCGCCTCGCACCATTCCGCTTCCGTTCGCCTCGACCCGAGCTCGCGGATGTCGCGCGGCGTCGACTCAAGCCGCGCGGCGGGCGTCGAGCAGCTCGAGGAAGCGACCTCCGAAGATCCCGTCCTTCGCCTGCGCGTCGACCGGCAGCCGCTCCACCCAGCCGCGGATCTCGCCGTAGTCGTAGGTGTGGGCAGCGTCCGGGAAGCCGTAGGGCGCGTCGGTCCCGTAGAGGCAGCGCTCGGGGCCCATCGCCTTCACGGCGTCGCGCACGAGCGCCTCGTCGACGTAGGGGCTCGAGAGGTCGACGAAGAGATTCGGGCAGTCGCGGCGGCGCTTCCAGAGATCGCCGAAGAAGGGGAAGCCAGCGTGCGCGGAGACGATCGGCAGTTTCGGATAGCGAGACGCCATCGCGTGGAAGTCGCCCCGCGCGCCGAAGCCGAGGTGGATGAGCACGGGCATCCGTCGCGCCTCGCACCACCGCAAGATCGGATCG
>JALOQC010000415.1 GCA_025453555.1 Myxococcota bacterium
TCGCGACCCCGAAGAAGATGGGCGCGCAGACCGAAGAGGCGAACACCAACGCGGCCACCGCGGCGGCGCGGCAGATCGTCGCGTTCTTCGAGCACGGCACGCGTCAGTTCGTCGTCAACGACTGAACGAGGTCCAGGCCATCGTTGGTTCGGTGAGATGTCGGCGTCGTGCGCGGCTGCGGTCGCGAACGACGCCGACGCGTTTGGCGAGAGTGAAGTGCTCGCGGAAGCCGGCCCGCCTGTCGAGCCGCTCTCTGCCGCCCGACCGTGCGGGCGTAGGAGCCGACGAGACCCACGTGAGACGACGCCGAGCTGCTCGACGGGATCGCGCGGCGGAACCATACCCCCGCCCCATGCGCGACGACCTCCTCTCGGCTCTCCCTCCGCACCTGCGTGAGCGCGCGTCGTTCGTCGGCGAGCGGCGTCCGACCAAGCCGCGCTTCGTGTTGTACTGGATGCGCGTCGCGATGCGCGCGCACGACAACCCCGCGCTCGACGTCGCGCTCGCGACCGCGCGTGAGCTCGGGCTGCCGGTGGTGGTCTACCAGGGGCTCTCCGAGCGTTATCCGTACGCGTCCGACCGCCACCACACCTTCGTGCTCGAAGGCGCGGCGGACGTCGCGCGCGAGCTCGCGGAGAAGAAGCTCGCGTACCTCTTCCACCTGGAGCGTCCGGGTCACCGTGGCCGCGTGCTGCAGCAGCTCGCCAAGAGCGCCGGGCTCGTGATCTGTGATGCGATGCCGACGCCGCCGCTGCGTGGTTGGACCCGCGCGTTGGCCGAGAAGGTCGCGACCATCGAGGTCGACGCGAGCTGCGTGCAGCCGATGTCGCTCTCGCCCGCCGCGCCGCAGCGGGCGTACGTGTTCGAGGATCACCTGCGCAAGCAGCGACGCGAGCGGCTCGACAAGCTCGTGCGCAGCGGTTGGCCCGCGCAGCCGGCGCCGAAGGAGCGCTTCGTGCCGAGCGAGCTTCCGTTCGTGCCCGTCGACGTGGCGTCGCTCGACGACGTTGCTCGCGCGGAGCTCGTGGCGTCGTGCGCGATCGATCACGTCGTGGGGCCGGTGCGCGAGACGCGCGGCGGTTCGAGCGCGGGTTACGCGCGCTGGCGGACGTTTCGCGACGAGAAGCTCGCGCGCTACGCGGAGCTCCGAAACGATCCGCTCGCGGACGGAGTCTCGCGGCTCTCTGCGTACCTGCACTACGGGATGATCTCGCCGTTTCGCGTCGCGACCGAGGCCGCACGCACGAGCGGGGAGGGCGCGGAGAAGTTCTCGGACGAGCTGCTCACGTGGCGCGAGGTCGCGTGGCATTGGTGCGCGCACGTGGAGGATCCCGAGAACCTCGCCGCGCTGCCGAAGTGGGCGCGCGAGACGCTCGCCGAGCACGACACCGACGATCGGGATCCGAAGACGTGGGAGGAGCTCTCGCGCGCGAAGACCGGCGACGCGCTCTGGGACGCCGCGCAGCGCTCGCTGCTGCGCCACGGCGAGCTGCACAACAACGTCCGGATGACGTGGGGCAAGGCGATCCCGGCTTGGACGCGCACGCCGCGCGAGGCGCTCGGGACGCTGATCGACCTGAACCACCGCTACGCGCTCGACGGGCGCGATCCCGCGTCGTACGGCGGGCTGCTCTGGTGTCTCGGGCTCTTCGATCGACCCTTCGAGCCTTCTCCCGTGCTCGGCGCGGTGCGCGCACGACCGACGGAGCTGCACGCGCAGCGGCTCGACGTCGCAGCCTTCGCGGCGAAGGTCGATGCGCCGCGCGCTTCGTCGAACGACTCCTCCTCGGCGGACGTGCGTGCCTCGTCGCGTGAGCCGAAGGTCGCGGTGATCGGCGCGGGCATCGCGGGCCTGGCGTGCGCGCGCACGCTCGCCGATCACGGCGTGCACGTGGTGGTCTTCGACAAGGGCGCGCGTGCGCCGGGCGGCCGCTGCGCGTCGCGCTGGGACTCCAAGAACGAGTGGGCGACGTGGGTGATCGACCACGGCGCACAGCTGCTCGCGCCGCCACCTTCGGCCACGCAGTTTCGACGACTGCTCCGGAGCTGGGAGCAAGCGGAGCTCGTCGCGCGCTGGGACGCGCGCTTCGTGCGCTTCGAGGACGGACGCGCGGTGCGCGACGAGGGCGAACGCTTCGTGGCGGTGCCGACGATGAACGCGCTCGCGGCACACCTCGCGGACGACCTCGACGTGCGGCTCGCCTCGCGGGTCGATCGGCTCGTGCGCGAAGGCGGCGCGTGGCGCCTCGAAGGAGTCACGGACTCGGGTCCCCCCGGCTCGGGGCGCGACGGAATGCCCGCGGACTTCGGGACGTTCGACGCGGTGGTGGTGGCGGTGCCCTCGCCGCAGGCGGTGCCGCTCCTGCACGTCGTGCCCGCGCTCGCCGAGGCGGCGTCGCGCGCGGAGATGGACGCGTGCCTCGCCGCGCTCGTGGCCTTCGACGAGCGCATCGAGCCCGGCTGGGACGCGGCGTTCGATCCGGACGGAGAGCTCTCGTGGATGAGCCGCGAGTCGAGCAAGCCGGGGCGGCCGGCGATCGAAGACGGCGACGGCGCGCTCGACGCGTGGAGCCTGCATGCGAGCCCCATGCGCAGCGAGGCGCTTCTCGAGCTCGACGCGGCGGCGATCGCGGAGGAGCTCCTCGGCAGCTTCGCGAGACGGCTCGGTCGGAAGCTGACGAAGCCGCGCGTGCTCCAAGGGCACCGTTGGCGCTACGCGCAGGTCGCGGAGCCCGTGGGCGTCGACTGCCTCTTCGATCGCGAGGCGCGCGTGGGCGCGTGCGGCGATTGGTGCCTCGGCGCGCGCCTCGACGACGCCTTCGCGAGCGGCGTCGCGATGGCGGGACGCTTGCTCGGGAGCCGTTCCTGACGCTCAGCCCTTTCGGACCGAAGTGCCGTCGATCGCGTAGCCGCTCGGCACCTTGCCGGCCATCGCGGCCGGCTCGACGGTCCATCCGCGCTCGACGCAGACGTCGAGGATCCGCACGCGGACGCGCACGCTCTCTTCGCGCGTGAAGAGCGCGAGGAACGCTTCGCGCGCTTCGTCGATCTCCGCTTGGCCCGCGAGCGTCTGCACCGCGTGGAAGCGAACCGTCTCGTTCGCGTCCTCGAGGAAGCGCTGCACCGCCTCGCGGATGCGCGCGTCGCGGTGATCTTCGAGCTGCATGATCACGTCGATCTTCCGCTGCGGATCGCGCTCGTAGTCGGTGCTCATCTCCGCGAGCAACGCGAGCAGGTCGCCCACGAGCTCCTCCGCGGAGACGAGCTGCTGGAGCATCTTCACCGGCCACGCGATCGACGCGCTCTGGCGCAGATACGCGCGCACGGGCTCCACCGCGACCTCGCCGGACGAGACGATGCCGTGCATCGCGAGGTCTTTCTCTTCTTGGTCCGTGATGCTCGGATCGATGCGGAAGGTGAAGCGCTGGAGCAGCGCCTCGACGGCCTCCGCGCTCTTCATCTCGCCGAGCGCGCGCAGCGACTGCCAGCGATCCGGCGCTTGCGCGCGCTTGTCCGCCGCGCGCGCGCCGTGTTTGCCGACTGCCCCGCCGCCGCTCTTTCGCCCGAAGAAATCGAAGAGTCCCATGAGGATTTCCGTCTGCCGCTTCTTGCCCGAGTCGGCGGGGTCAGCCGCCGACTTCCGTCGCCCGAGCCCGCCGCGCGCCGCACGCGCGTGGTCACGCGGCCGGGAGGATGCCGGTTGCGGAGCGACACGCAAGCGCCCGTCTCGAACGAGCGCATGTGCTGGGAGCGATCGCGTCGTCGTGGGGTGCGGCCCTCGGAGCGATCGCATCGTCGTGGCCGCGGGCGCACGTCGCCGGAGTGGACGCGAGCCCCGCGCCGCGAGCGCCGAGCGTTGGCGACCGCGGGCACACGTGGCCAGAGCGGGCACGTGCTCCGCGCGGCGCGTGCTGAGAGTTGGCGACCGCGCTCGCCGCACGGCACCCTCGACCCGATGGACGGCGCCGCCGATCTGCGCGTGGACACGTACCTCGATCACCTGAAGGTCGAGCGAGGCCTCTCGCGCCACACCCTCGAGGCGTACGCGAAGGATCTCTCTCGCTGGCTCGGCTTCCTCGAAGAGGAGCGCAGCAACCTCGACGACGCCGACGGCACGACGGTCGCAGCGTTCCTCGTGAAGCTCGCGGGAGAAGGCCTCTCCGCGCGCTCGCAGGCGCGTTACCTCAGCGCGCTGCGTGGGCTCTACAAACACCTCGTGCGCGAGCGCTATCTCCGCGAGGATCCGACCGCGCTCGTCGATCGTCCGCGCCTCGGTCGACGTCTTCCGTCGGTGCTCTCGCGCGACGAGGTGGTGCGGCTGCTCGCCGCGCCGCCAGGCGACGGACCGCGCGAGGTCCGTGATCGCGCGATGCTCCACACGATGTACGCGGCGGGCCTGCGCGTGTCGGAGCTCGTGAACCTCGAGCTCAACGCGCTGAACCTCGAGACGGGGTTCGTGGTGCCGCACGGCAAGGGCGACAAACGACGTGTGGTGCCGATCGGCGACTTCGCGAAGGAGGCGCTGCTCGCGTACTTGCTCGAGGTGCGACCGGGCTGGGCCAAGCCCGGCAGCCGGCCGGTCTTCCTCACGCACCACGGCCGCGCGATGACGCGCCAGGGCTTCTGGAAGAACGTGAAGCGCTACGCGGCGGCGGCGGGCATCGTGAAGAACGTCTCGCCGCACAAGCTGCGTCACTCCTTCGCGACGCACCTGCTGATCGGCGGCGCGGATCTTCGCGCGGTACAGACGATGCTCGGCCACGCCGACATCGCGACCACGCAGGTCTACACGCACGTGACGGGCGAGCGGCTGCACGAGATCCACGAGCGGCATCACCCGCGCGGGTGAGCCGACGCTCCGTTCGAGCCGCGTGCGGCGTCCGTGCGGCGTGCGTGCGGCGTCCGTGCGGCGCGCTCCGCTCACGAGGCTCAGCGCGCGAAGAACACGATCACGACGAGCGCCATCAACGCGTAGCGGACGCGGTCGAACGCCTTCGGGTGCCGCTTCTTCGTCTCGTGCCAGAGCCACGCGAACGCGACCATGGTTCCGAACACCGCGACGACGAGCGCGATCGACTCGCCGAGACCGAGGTTCTTCGGGAAGCGGTCCTTGAGGCCGGGGAGCCCGAAGACACCGTAGATCATCAGCAGGTGCGCGACGTACACGACGAGGGTCTCCGCGCCGAGGGTCTGCAAGAGCGTGATCGCCCGCGAGCTCGACGCCGACTTCAGCCGCGAGATCCCGAGATCGATCGCACAGAGCACCGCGAGCAGGCCGAGCACGACGCCGAGGCGGAACACGAAGAAGAACGGGCCCGCCTTCCACACGTTGTGATCGGGGAAGGGGTCGCCGACGAAGGGGGCGGACTTGCCGAGCAGCACGAGCGTGGCGCTCGCGAGCGCGAGCGGGATCACGAGCTGCCACAGTCCGGGCTTCGCGCTCTTCCGACGACCGCGCACGAAACGCGCGACGAGGATGCCCGCGAGCAGGAAGCCGGCCCAGGGAAAGATCGGGAAGAGCGAGCGGGTGGTCGACGAGACGTAGGCCGCGACCGGCACCGGCCAGCCCTCGAGCGCGAGGTCCCAAGTCCATGGCGCCGCGAGCACCGCGCCGAACATCGCGAAGCCCATCAGCGCGAGGAAGAGCGGCGGGCGGCGCAGCACGAGCACCATCGCCTCCGCGAACGCGAGGACCACGCCGATGAGCTGCAGCGCGTTGACGGCCGTCGCGCGATGCAGGCGATCGATCGGGAGCTCGAGCATGTACCGCAGACCGAGATCGCCGACCTGCAAGAGGTATCCGATGCCGAGCAGGATGGCGTAGCGCTCGAAACGTTTGAGCACCGCGCGACCGAAGTGCGTGTGCTCGTCCCACTTGCCGAGCGTGGTCACGCCGAAGGCCATGCCGCTCGAGAAGAGGAAGATGGG
>JALOQC010000416.1 GCA_025453555.1 Myxococcota bacterium
CACCCGACGAGCACCGTCGAAGCGGTGCCGGAGTTCTACGCGGAGGCCACGAGCGAGAAGCTGCTCGCGACGCGACCCGACTTCGTGATCGACGCGATCGACAACCTCACCGCGAAGGCGCACCTCGTCGCGACCTGCGTCGCGCGGAAGATCCCGGTGGTCAGCTCGATGGGCGCCGCCGCGCGGCTGGATCCGACGCAGATCGAGGTCGCGGATCTCGCGGAGACTCAGAAGGATCCGTTCGCGCGCGCGTTGCGGAAGATCCTGCGTCAGAAGTACGGGTTCGAGCTCGACGCGCCGATCGGCGTGCCCGCGGTGTTCAGCCGCGAGGAGCCGCTGGAGCCGATCGCACCGAGCTACGACGAAGGCGTGGGCTTCCAATGCGTCTGCCCGGGCGGCAAGAACGGGCTGAACGACTGCGACCGCAAGGCGCGCATCGACGGAACGGCGAGCTTCGTGACGGGCGCGTTCGGGCTCGCCGCCGCGAGCGTGGTGGTGCGTGGGTTGATCGGCGAACGCGGCTGAGACCGCCCCCGGAGATTGCGCAGCTGTTCCGAAAGCGTGCGCAAACGATCCGAAAGTGTGCGCAAACGAGGGGTTCGAAGGGGGCGAAGCCCCCTCGTCGCCGAAGGCCCGAAGGCGACCGACCGGAGCGAAGCGCAGGGAGTGTCGCCGAGGAGGGAGGGGGCTGGGGAGGTCACTCCCCAGAAGTCGGCGCAGCCGACCAGAAAACAGCCTCGCGCGCACCGTCGATCACGAACTGCACCGCGATCGCCGCCAGCAACAGGCCGAAGAGACGTGTCACCACGTTGATCCCGGTGCGCCCGAGCAGCTTCGCGAGCCGATCGGAGAGTCGAAAGAACACGTACGTGAGCCCGACCACCAGCGCGACCACCACGTAGACCGCGACCCGCTGCGCGAGATCTTCCGCGCGGCTCGAGAGCAGGATCACCGACGCGATCGCGCCCGGACCCGCGATGAGCGGGATGCCGAGCGGGACGATGGCGACGTCGTCGCGCGGCTCGTTCTGTTCTTCGCGCGTGCCCTTCGAGCGCCGCGGGCTCGCGCGCAGCATCTCGAGCGCGACGAGGAAGAGCAGCACGCCTCCCGCGATCTGGAAGGCCGGCATCGAGATGCCGAAGAAGCGGAAGATGTGGGTGCCGCCTGCGGTGAACGCCATCAGGACACCGAGCGCGATCATGCACGCCTTGGCGGCGATGCCCGCGCGCTCGTGCGACTCGTGGTGATGCGTGACGCCGAGGAAGGGCCCGACGTTTCCGACCGGATCGACGATCGCGAAGAGCGTGGTGAACGCGGTGAGCGCGAAGGGGAGGGCGCCGTCCAGCATGACGGCGAGCTATCACGCGCCGTCACCGCGGCAACGTGCGCGCACCCGGCCAGGCACTTCGCCACGAGCGCCGATCGCGACGTCCGGAACGGCCCGACGAGGATGGCCCGATCGAGCAGGCGTGATAGAGCGAACGCCGAGCATGCCGTTTCGCTCACCCCACTACGTGCTGGAGCCCTTCGGGCGAGGCCACCGGCTCACGCGGACCGATCGGGCCTTCGAGGAGCTCACGGAGCTCGCCGCCGCGCACGACGCGCTCCTCCCCGAGCTCGCGCGCGCCCGCTCGGGTCCGCTGCTCGTCGATCTCCGCGAGGCGAAGGGCCGCAACGACCCGAGCTTCGAGGTCGCGATGGCCGGCTACCGGCGCGCGATGTTCCAGGGTTTCCCGACCGTCGTGGTCTTGGTCCGCTCCGCGATCGGCAAGCTCCAAGTGCAGCGGCACTTCGTCGAGGACGGTCTCGACGGCGCGGTGATCACGACCTCCGAAGAAGAAGCGGAAGCCGCGCTGCGTTGAGCTCCCGCCCGGTGTCACGCGGTGTCACGCGCTGCGTCGAGCGCGCGCGTCGACGGAGGACGCTCGTGTTCGCGGCGCGCGCTCCCCAGGGTCGCCTGACGCGGCGTGCTCAGCAGTGGCGCGTGAAGCAGTTCGTCCGCACCGCGTCGCGCAGGGTGCTCGCGATGTCGGCCGCGAGCGGGTCGAGGCTCGCGAGGCGGTCGCCCCGGTTCGTGCGGACCGCGCGGTGCGCGAACTGATCGTCCTCGCCGCAGCCGCTCCAGAGCGAGTAGCCCCAACCTTCGGCCTCGCTCCAGAGGTCGACGTAGATGTGGCGGCCTTCGCAGTGCACGTGGTTGGCCGGGTCGGCGATCTCGTGATCGTGATGCACGGTCGAGCTCAGCGGCGCAGCGTCCTCGCGCAGCGCCATCGCGAGCCCCTCCGCGAGCGACTCGTAGACGAGCTCGCGCTCGTTCGGCGCGAGCGACATGCCGACGTCCTTGAACGAGATGAGCCCGAACGGCTGCCCTTGCTCGAGGCGCAGCAAGAACGGCGAGTACACCGGATCGGGCGACTCGGGCGCGGGCGGGATCACGACGCCGCGCGACGCGATCTCGCGGTCGGCGACTCGGTCCGTCGGGCCCGACTCCGGGTTGGAGACGCCACACGCGAGGACGCCACAGACGAGTGCGGAGACGACGAGGAGCGAAGACGCACGCATGAGCTGCGCGCAAGCATGACGGATCGCGCGCAGGAATGCACCGCGCGCAGGAATGCACCGCGCGCAGGATGGCATGGGCGCGGCGGTGGACCGCGGGCTCGGAGCACGCTCCTGCGTGCGGGGTCGCTCGCCGACGTGCAGCCCGCGTGCTCCGTCGACCGTCGGAGGTCGTGACGTGGGAACGCGCCGAGCCCGAGCTCCTCCTCGGGCTGCTATCGTCTGCGCGCGTGCTCGAGCTCGTCTGCGGGATCTTCGTCGGAGGCGCGTCCCGGCGCATGGGGCGACCGAAGGGTCACGTGTGCCTCGACGGCGAGCCGCTCCTCGTACGCGCGGTGCGGGTCGCCCGCGAGGCTTCGCTCGACGTCGTGCTGGTGGGTGACGCGACGCCCTACGACACGCTCGTTCCCGAGGTGACGCGCCTCGCCGATGCGCCGATCCCAGGCCCGCTCGGCGGCCTCCGCGCGCTCGTCGAGCTCGCGCCGCGCGTGATCGTCCTCGCGGTCGACATGCCCTACGTGGACGCCGACACCTTGCGTGCGCTCGTCGATCATCCGTCCGACGCCGACGTGCTGCTCGCGAAGCGCGAGCGCTGGGAGCCGCTCTTGTCGCGGTGGCAGAGCGCGCCGACGCGGGAGGCCCTCGATCGGCTCGCCGGCCGCGGGGAGCGCTCGCTCCGAGCGCTCGTGGCGGCGTCGCGCGCGCACGTCTTCGAGCTCGACCCGTGGCGCCTCGACGACTGGGATCGCCCCGAAGACGTGACCTCGAGGCCGGCGCGATGAGGCGGCTGCGATGAAGTGGCCGCATCGCCCCGAGGTGCAGCTCTTCCTGCCGCGCGAGGTCCGCAGCGGCGATCACTTCGAGCTCGAGGTGCGCGCTCGCGCCAAGCGACCCGTGCGCGTCGGGCCGATCACGGTGCGCGTGCTCGGCAGCGCGTGGCTGCAACCCATCCTCGCGTTGCGCGCCGTCGTCTACGAAGGCGGCGAGCTCCCCGAAGGCGAGAGCCGCTGGCGCTGCCGCGTGGAGCTCCCGCGCGACCTTCCGCCTTCGTTCCACGGCACGCGCTTGCGCGTCGCGTACCGCGCGGAGACCCACGTCGACATCCCCTTCTGGCCCGATCGCGAGGCCGGCTTCGAGCTGCCGGTGCTGCCGCACGAACAGCCGCTCCCGGACGAGACGCCGTACCACTTCTCGACGCGCCCCGAGGGGCCGCTCGGGGGTCGGCCCCACCTCGAAGGCATCGTCGACCGACGCGTCCTCGCGATCGGCGACTCGATCGCGGGCCGCGTGGCGCTCTCGAACCTCGCCGCGGTGCGCTACTCGAGCCTGGAGGTCGCGCTGGTCGCGTTCGAGTCGCTCGGCCTGCAGGGCGAAGGCGCGGAGGGCCAGCGCTTCGTGCTCGCGTTGCCGCTGCCGCTCGCGGACGGCGAGCCGGTGTCGTTCCACATGCGCGTGCCGACCGTGACGCCGACCTTCGAGAGCCTGTACGGCGCGCTGCGGTGGAAGCTCGTCGTCAGCGCTCGTCACGCGCGCGGCACGCTCGAGGTGCCGATCCCGATCGAGCTGCGCGCCGCCGATCCCAACGCGACTGCGCGGCGCCTCGTGCCCGCGCTGCCGAGCATCGGGAGCGCGCGCGTCGCCAAGCTCTGGGCGCGCGTCGGCGCCGAGCACGGCTTCACGCTGCAGGACGGCGCGCTCTCGTGGCGCCAACGCGGGCTCACGGTCGACGTCGGGCGCGAGCACCGCGGACGCGAAGGCGTGGTGTTGGTCGCGCGCGTGACGTGGCCGGAGCTCGGGCTCGGTCTGCGTGGCGGTCCGCGCAGCGCGCTCGGCAGGCTCCTCGGATCGCTCGCGCTCGAAGGCGAATCCGTGCCCGGAAGCTTCTTCGTCGATCACGCGCTCGAGTCGCGCTTCGCAGCGCAGGGGCGCTCGGCGCTGCGCATGCTCTTCCCCGGCTCGCTCGGCGCGGTGAAGGTCGCCGAGCTCACCGACGCGGGCGCGCGGCTCGAGCTCGACGGCGCGAGCGAAGATCCGGGATCGCTCTCGCGCTTCCTCGCGTACGCGCGCGCCCTCGCCGAGAACGCCGAGGATCTGCCCGAGCGCGTGCCTCCACCCGACCCGCTGGTGCAGGCGATGCCGGCGTGGGAGGCGTGGGCGGCCTCGCTCGCGGAGGCGCAGCTCGATCGCGTGATGCTCGGCGTCGAGGGCGTGTTCGAAGGAGTGCGTGTGCGCGTCGGGCACGTGATGGTCGCGGGAGAGGAGCTCTTCGCGTCGGTGGCGGTGCTCGCGGACGCACCTCTCGATCCCTGCTTCGTCGCGCGCGACAGCGTCGACCTCGTGGCGATGCCGAAGCTCGACGCCGAGGCCCGCACGCTCGCGGCGTCGGTGCTCGAAGCGGGCGATCTCGAGGTGCGTGAAGACCTCGTGGAGGTCCGCGTCGCGTCGACCGTCGGCGATCCCGCGCGCCTCGAAGGGCTCCTGCGCAAGGTCGCGCGGCTCGCGGCCCGACTTCGCCGCGGCGCCGGGCCGTATCGGTGAGCGCGCGTGTGCGTCGCGGGTGGCGGCGATCGCGCCGTCCGCGTTGTGGCACACTGGCCGAGCGCGCGATGCGCGCCGGAGGATGCCGATGCGAGAACCCTCGACGGGACGACGTTTCTTCCTCGCGCTGCTGACCGCGCTCGCGCTCGGATGCGGGGACGACGACGGAGGTGGCATGCGTGACTCCGGCAGCGGCGGCGGCGACTCCGGGGGTCGCGACGCCGGCCCGCCGAGCCCGCCCAACCCGTGTCGCATCGCGCTGCCCGTCGATCTGATCTTCGTCGTCGACAACTCGCACTCGATGCGCGAGGAGCAGGCGAGCCTCGTCGCGAACTTCCCCGCGCTCATCGAGACGCTCACGAACCCGGGCGATCGCGACGGAGACGGAGAGCCCGAGCCGGGCGTCACGGATCTGCGCGTCGCGATCGTCTCCACCGACATGGGCGTCGGCGTCGGCAACACGAACGAGTTCTGCCCGAGCGCGGTCGGCGACGACGGTCGCTTCGTCTTCGAGTCCCGCGCGGAGAGCGCGGCCTGCGCGGGCTTCGTGGTGCCGGAAGGCGGCCGTTGGCTCTCGCTGAACCCCGACGATCCCGCGGCGCTCTCGCAGGGCTTCGCCTGCCTCGCCGAGCTCGGGACCTCCGGCTGCGGCCTCGAGCAGCAGCTCGAAGCCTCGCTCGCCGCGATCACGCGCAACGCCGGCGAAGGCGAGCCCAACGCCGGCTTCCTGCGCAGCGACAGCCTCGTCGCGTTCGTCTTCGTGACCGACGAGGACGACTGCTCCGCCGCCGATCCCTCGATCTTCGATCCCTCGCCGTCCGCCCGCACC
>JALOQC010000059.1 GCA_025453555.1 Myxococcota bacterium
CGCATCGGTGCGTCCGTCGTGCGACGCGATTCCGAAATCACGCGCAGATTACAGCGATTTCAAACGCGGTTCTCGGAAGACCGTACGCGACGTGCCGCGCACGCGGCGCGTCGCCCCGCGGCCGGAGCGTCGTCCCTCCCCGATCGTCCCTCTCCTACCTCGTACGGTGGACTCGATCACGCACGGTGGACTCGAGCACGCAGGGCACGCGCGAGAGCCCACGGTTCCGAACGCCGTGGACCCTGTCTCCGACCCCTAGCCGACCCGCGCTTCAAATCAGAATCGTCGGGCACCCGAACAACACGTCCACGCGCTCCGCGGCCTGCGCGCGGGTGCACGCGTCACCGTGCAGGATCACGCGCTCGCGGGCGTCGTCGTAGTCCCAGCCGTTCGTGCGCGAGGTGTCGCGCGGGAGCACCTCTTCGGCGCCGGCTTCGGTGGTGACGCGCACGTTGACGCGCGTCTCGTCGAAGGCGCCGTCGGGGTTCTCGGGGATGTCGTACTCGCACGAGATCACCGCTTCGCCGATCGCGGCGAGCGCGTCGCCGAGGGCGGTCGCGAAGTCGAGGCCGGGCACGGTGAGATCGAAGTGGCAGTACGTGGGGCCCGCGTCGGAGCAGCCTTCGCGCGCGGTGCCGGCGGCGGTCGCCATGCGGGAGAGGACGCCGCGGTACGTCTGCGCACCGGGCACGCCGATGACGAAGGTTCCGATGCCCTCGGTGGTGGCCGCCGTGCCGACGGTCGAGACCATCGCATCCCGGTCGCGTTCGAGCTCACCCTCCGAGCACGCGTTGTCGCAGTCGAGGCAGGCGAGCGACGCACCATCGGTCGCGAGGATCATGTACGGACGCTCGCCGCCGTCTGTGCGCAGACGCGACAAGCCGAACACCACCGCGTCGTGCGTCGGTGTGCCGAGGCCGTCCGGCACGAAGGCGTTGATCGCGGAGTCGACGGCCGTGCGGTTCGTCGCGAGCTCGGCAATCGGAAGCGCCACGCTCTCGTCGACGCACGCCCCGTCGACACGAGGGAACCGCAGGAGCCCGAGGCGAGTGCCGGGCGGGAGGGAGTCGAGCGACGCGAGGAGCACTTGGCGGAACTGATCCCATCGGGAGTCGTTGGGATCCGCGCTCGGGTCGTCCGTCAGGCAGCTTGCAGCGCTCACCGCGCAGTTCATCGAGTTGCTCATGTCGAGCTGGAACACGAGCGTCGGCGGGAGCGGCTCGGCCACCGCGCTGACGGACTCGCAGACCTCGCCCGGCACGTCGGGGAACATCACGTCGGGAAGCGAACGCGCGTCGGTGGTCGCGTCGAGCGAGTCACCGCCGTCGCGGACCGTTCCCGGCGGACGATCGTCGTCGCCACAGCCCAAAGCCAAGACACACCACAAGCCCACCAAGTTACGCATGCGCCGCAGGATACCGGCACGACGGCACGCGAGAGCTTTCGGGCGTTGCGCGGTCGCGCTCCGGAGCACCGTTCGCGTTCGGACGACGGAGCCGAACGCAGGCGGTGCGAGGTGGAGTCGTTCTCTCCGCGGTCGGCGTCGCGATGGTGGTGACGTGCTCGGGTCCGACACTTCGGCAAGGGCGGATCGCTCACGTGCGCGCATCGATCCTTGGCCGAGCTCGCGGATCGCATCGTCGCCCGACGCCTTCCGGAGACACTCGCCGGTCCTTGCGTTACGACGTTCGAATGACGTCGCGTGCGCTCGTCCTCGTCCTCTCGCTCGTCGGTACGGTCGCGTCGGCCCAGACCAGCCCGCCGAGCGAGCCCAGCGAACCCAGCGAGCCGAACATCGCACGGCGGGCGTGGGTGGTTCTGCACGACGGTTCGCGCGATCCCTCCGCGCTCGCCGGGGAGCTTCGGCAGATCAGCGGCGTCGAGGTCCCCTTCGCCCCACGACTCGTGCCCGCGCTCGGCGTGCTCGGTACCACGGCCGAGGCCGCGTCGATCGCGCAGCATCCGAACGTGCTGCGGGTCGAGGCCGACGTGGCTGGAGGCGGCGCCCTTCGAGAGGCGGTGCCGCTCGCGGGTTTCGAGCCGACGCTCGCCTCCGGCTTCGACGGCGGTGGGCTCGTGGTCGCCGTGGTCGACACCGGCTTCGACCCGACCCACCCCGACCTCGCCGACGCGCTCGTCGGAGAAGCCTGCTTCTGCCCGGGTTGTTGCCCCGACGGCACGAGCCAGCAGCGTGGCGCGGGCGCCGCGCGCGACGACAACGGGCACGGCTCGCTCGTGGCGGGGGTGCTCACCTCCGACGGCGTGGTCGCGCCCGCAGGGGCCACCCCGGGCATCGACGTCGTCGCGGTCCGGGTGCTCGATTCGTCGAACCGCTTCGCTTCGATCATGCAAGTCGTCAGCGGTTTGGATTGGCTCGCGACCGAGGCCCCTCCCGTCGACGTCGTGAACGTGAGCCTGGGAACCGACCTGCTCTTCGAGACCGCGTGCGGTGAAGGCGAGGCGTGGGAGATCGCGCTCCGTAGCGCCGTCGACGTCCTGGTCGAGCGCGGAATCACCGTCGTCGCCTCGTCGAACAATGCGGGAAGCTCGACCGGGATCGCGGCGCCGGCCTGCCTCCCGAACGTGATCGCGGTGGGCGCGATCGTCGACGTCGGCCCGAACCGCGGAGGCATCGCGGCGTTCTCGAATCAGAACGCGCTCGTCGACCTCGTGGCGCCCGGCGCGCTGATCACCTCGGTGGCGATCGGCGGTCGGACCGCGAGCGTGTCCGGCACCTCGTTCGCTTCGCCGCTCGTGGCCGCGTGCGCGGCGTTGGTGCACGCGGAAGACCCGACGCGCACGCCGTCCGACGTTCGCGCCATCCTCACCGACTCGGGCCGCACGGTGCTGGACATCCGGAACGGCCTCACCTTCCCGGTGCTCGACTGCGGGGCCGTGGTCCGCACGGACGTGGATCGCGACGGGGTCCACGACGACGTCGACAACTGCCCCGACGTCGCGAACCCGGATCAAGCCGACGTCGACGGCGACGGTGAGGGCAACGCTTGCTCGCCGTGCGGCGACGTCGGGGACACCGACGGAGACGAGCGATGCGACGACGTCGACGTCTGCCCCGCCCTCGCCGACGATGGCACCGACTCGGATTCGGACGGGCGCGGCGACGCATGCGACCCGTGCGTCTTCGACGACGACGACGACGCGGACGGCGACGGTGTCTGTGCCGACGTGGACAACTGCCCTCGGGTCGCGAACCCGGACCAAGCGGACACGAACGACGACGGGCGTGGCGACGCGTGTCCGAAGGAGGGCGGCTGCGGTTGCGATGCAGGCGCCGGCGGCGCGTGGTGGGTGTGGCCGGCGTGGCTCGGGTTGGCGCGTCGTCGTCGCCGGTGACGCGGCTCGGTGGACGGAAACCTCCACCGATTCGAGACCGCCACGCGGCCGTGGCTTGCGATCCCCGTTCACCCCTGGCATCACCTTCCCTCCGGGGCCGGAAAGGACGCACGCGGATGACCCGCTACGCCCGCAAGTACCGCCGAATCGCCCGCAAGCTCAGCCGGCTCGAGCTCATGGAGACCTCCATGAGCACCTTCGACGACCTCGGCGATCCGCGCGCGCTCTTCGACGCCGGTCCCTCGCGGCGCTTCCTCGACTACTACGGCGACGAAGGGCTTCGACGCGCGTTCGAGCTCTACGGGCTCTTCGACGCGGCGCGCGAGCGTGGGTACGACGACTTCGACCTCGTGACCAAGGCCGACGACGATCGGCACACGCTCTGGATCACCGGAACCCATCCCGCGCTCGACGATCGCCTGACCTTGGTCGAGCTCGTGGTGCGCCGCGATCGGTTGGTGCCAGACGACGGCTGCGGGCTCGATCGGCCCTTCGACGTGCTCACGGTCGATTGGCTGACGCTGCGGCATCCGGTCGCGCGCTTCACGGTGGAGCGGCCGCGGCTGCCGGGACAAGACGCGCCGGGGCTCGGGCTCGGCGAGCTCGTGCTGGAGCTGCTCTACCGCGCGACGGAGCGGCTACGGCTCGACGGGCTGCTCACGGTCGCGGAGTACTTCCACAACGCGGTGCTCTACCGGCGCGAGCTCGCGTTCTTCGATGCCGAAGCGGGCGGCGTCTGTCTCGCGCTCGAGGACGCGCTGCTCGGGCGCGAGCGGTTGAGTCTCGCACGCGCTTCCTGGGCGATGGAGTGGGGCTTCGTACGCGACGACGCGGGCGAGGTCGTGCGCTGGCAAGGAGACGCGCAAGTGCGCGCGTTCGCCTCGACGCTCGAGGAGTACGTCACGTCGGACGAGCACCGGCGCGCGGTGCGCGAGCACGCGGCGCGGCGGAGCTTCGTGCTCGATCGCGAGGCCTTCGAGGCGCGTTGGGCCGAAGAGGCGCCCGCGCTCGAGGGGCGCGCGTAGTCGCCCGGCGTCGAAGCTCACGCCCTGCGAAGGCCGAAGCCCCGATCCCACGGCCGGCGTGCGGGGCAGGGCGACCCTGCTAAGGTCGGCGATCCGTATGCAGGCCGACGTCTCCGCTGCTCCCGAAGGTCCCGAGCTCGACTCGATCGAGACGGACGTGCGCGCGCTCGCGCTTCGGGCCCGCGAGGCGTCGCGCGTGCTCGCGTCGACCACGACCGCTCGCAAGGACGGCGTGCTCCTGCGCGTGGCGGCGCTGCTCGACGGTCCGGCCGCGCTGGAGATCCTCGCCGCCAACGCGCGCGATCTCGCGGCGGCGCAAGCGGCGGGGATCGCGCCTGCGATGCTCGATCGGCTGCGGCTCGACGAGAAGCGCCTCGCGGCGGTCGCGGACGGCGTGCGCGCGATCGTCGACCTGCCGGATCCGGTGGGTGACGTGGTCCACGACCGCACACTCCCGAACGGGCTGCGCGTGAAGCGGGTGCGGGCGCCGCTCGGGGTGATCGGGATCGTGTACGAAGCGCGCCCGAACGTGACGATCGACGCGGCCGCGCTCTGCCTCAAGAGCGGCAACGCGGTGATCCTGCGCGGCGGCAAGGAAGCCTTCGAGACGAACGCCGCGCTCGCGAAGGTGGTGGGCGAGGCGCTCCGCGCCGAGGGCTTGCCGGAAGCCGCGGTGTCGACGCTCGGCACCACGGATCGTCGCGCGACGCTGGCGCTCATTCGGCAGAGCGGGCTCGTGGACGTCGTGATCCCGCGCGGCGGCGAGGGCCTGATCCGCTTCGTGACGGAGAACGCGAAGGTCCCCGTCATCCAGCACTTCAAGGGCGTCTGCCACGTCTACGTGGCGGGCGACGCGGCCCCGGAGATGGCGCTCGCGATCGTGCGCAACGCGAAGGTGCAGCGCCCCTCCGCATGCAACGCGGCGGAGACCGTGCTCGTCGATCGCGCGATCGCGGAGAGCTTCTTGCCGAAGCTCGCGCAGGCGTTGCCGGAGGTGGAGCTCCGCGGTTGCGACGCGACGTGCGCGCTCGTGCAGCGCGCGAAGCCGGCCACGAGCGAAGACTGGGACACCGAGCACCTCGCGCTGGTCCTCAACGTCCGCGTGGTGGACGACCTCGACGACGCGCTCACGCACATCGCCGCGCACGGCTCGCTCCACACCGAGGCGATCGTGACGCGTGACCCCGTCAAAGGGGAGCGTTTCGTGCGGGAGGTCGACGCGAGCCTCGTCCTCGTGAACGCTTCCACTCGTTTCAACGATGGTTATCAGCTCGGCCTCGGTGCCGAGATGGGCATCTCGACCTCCAAGCTGCACGCCTACGGACCGATGGGTCTCGAAGAGCTCTGCACGCTTCGGTGGGTCGCCCATGGAGAAGGGCAGATCCGAAAGTGAAGACGTCGACGCAGAAGAAGAGCCCGCACGCGGCCGTGAAGACCCCGCGCCCCGCACGCCAGAAGGGTGCCCCCGAGGCGCAGCAAGTGGCGCTGTGGATCGCGTCGGCGGCGCTCGACAAGAAGGCGCAAGACGTCGAGATCCTCGACGTGCGCGGCAAGGTCGACTACGCGGACTTCGTCGTCATCGCGTCCGGCCGCAGCGACCGTCAGGTCGGCGCGATCGCGCGAGGCGTCGAAGAGACCCTCAAGCACGAGCACGACCAGCGCTGCTTCGGCGTCGAAGGTCTGACGCAGGGCCAGTGGGTGCTGATGGATTTCGGGGACGTGATCGTCCACGTCTTCCATCAGGACACGCGCGGCTACTACGACCTCGAGGCGCTGTGGATGGACGCGGCGCGCGTGGACGTCCCCGACGCGGCGGCGCCGGAGTCCGGTCGCGACGACGACCCGTGGCGCGACTGACGCGCTCGATGCGATTGCCGTCGCGTGCGGTTCGCGCCGGCGCGCCGACGAGACCTTTCGTGTCGTCGGTCGCGTCTGCGCGCGGGTCACGACGCCCGGGCCGCACGGGTCGCACGGGTCGCTCACGGGTCGCGAACCGTAGGTCCCGCCGTGCAGGTTCCGACGTGCAGGTCCTGAGGGAGTCGCCATGCGCATCCTGATCGTCGCGGTCGGCAAGGTGAAGGAGCGCGGCGCGCGCGAGCTCGTCGACGACTACCTCAAGCGCATCTCCCGTTATGTGCGCGTGGAGGAGATCGAGCTCAAGGACGGCGACGAATCCGAGGTCGCGGCGCGCTTCGCCAAGGCGATCCCGAGCGAGCGCAGCGTGGTCGTCGCGCTCGAGGTGGACGGAAAGGCGTGGAGCAGCCACCGCCTCGCGGACTTCGTGAGCGAGCACGAGAACGTCGGCACGCAGAACGTGGTGTTCTTGATCGGCGGCAGCTACGGCCTGCCGAAGGCCACGAGCGCGGCGGCCGACGTGTTGCTCAGCCTCAGCGCGATGACGCTGCCGCACCGCCTCGCCCGGATCCTGTTGGCCGAGCAGATCTACCGCGCGTTCTCGATCCTCCGCGGAGAGCCCTACTCGCATTGAGCATCGCGTGAGCTCTGCTCTCGTCGCACGTGCGCGTGCAGAGCCGACCGCGCCTCGCGATGCGGGAACACCCGGCGGTGGCGCCCAGGGTTTGCACTCGCGACACGCGCGCGTGTCGTCAGGTCGATTCGATCGCGTGGAGCTTAGACTTTCGTCCATGCGTTCTTCGCTCGCTGCGTTCGCCGTCGTTTCCTTCTTCGCCTGCTCTCCGGGAGGAGGCGCTCCGACCGAGACCTGCGAGACCACGGCGGATTGTTCGGGAGAGCGCGTCTGCATCGACGGCGTCTGCGTCGAGGGCACCGTACGGGACGCCGGAGGTGATTCGACGACCGACCGCCCGGACGCGCCGCTCGTCCGCGTCGCGGAGATCCGCGTCGAGCCCGCGACCGTCACGTTGCGCGCCGACGGCTCCTCGCGACCCGAGCAGGACTTCGAGGTGATCGGGATCCGCGCCGACGGCACCGAGACCACCGTGACGGTCGGCATTCGTTGGTCCATCGACGCGCGGACGACCGGGGAGCTGGATCTCGGCAGCGGCACGTTCACCGCGAACGGCGTGATCGGCGGCACGGCCACCGTCACCGCCGCGCTCGACGGCGAGGCGGGCGAGCTGACCGCGAGCGCGACCGTGGAGGTCCAGATCGTGCGCGACTTCGTCGGCCCGGCGGTGCCCGCGGATCCCGCGAGTCTCTTCGCAGCGCCGGTGGAGGATGGAGCGGCGACGGCGGGGCTGGTCTACCCGCTCGACGGCGCGGTGATGCCGCAGAACGTGTACCCCGCCGACGTGCAGTGGACGCGTGGCGTCGAGGGCGACGTCTTCCGCGTCCGGCTCGCGAAGCCCCACGCGACGATCACGGCGTACCTCCGACACTCCGGCGCGGGCTTCGGCAACCACTGGCTCGTCGACGAGGGCGCGTGGCGGACGCTGGCGCAGACAGATCCAAACGATCCCGCGACCGTGGTCGTCGATCGGCACGAGGTCGCGAGCGGTCGCGCGATCGCTGGCGCGGCGCGAGCGATCCGCTTCGCACGCGCCGCGCTGACCGGCAGCGTCTACTACTGGGACATCCAAGCGGGCCGCATCGTCCGCATCGACGACGGCACCGCGACCCCCAACGAGTTCATGCCCTCGCCGCCCATCGCGATGCGCGGCGAAGGTCCGTGCGTCGGCTGCCACTCGGTGTCGCGCAGCGGTCGGTACATGGCCGGTCGCCTCGGCGGCGGCGAGAACGTCGGCGCGGTCTTCGATCTCACCACCGATCTCACCGCGTCGCCGCCGCCTTCGGTCTACCCGATTCAGACGGTGGAGCCGACGAGCGCGCGCTGGTGGTTCTCGTCGTGGAGCCCGGACGACACGCGCCTCGTGCTCTCGAGCTTCGAGGCGGCCCCGCACGGCGGACAAATGCGTTTCATGGATCCCTTCACGGGCGTCATCCTCCCGGTGGCCGGCGTCGCACCGACGAACGTCACGCACCCGGCTTGGTCGCCGGACGGAACGCAGATCGCGTACGTCGCGAACGTCAACGGCTGGGGCGGCGTCTTCACGGACGGCGACATCGCCACCGTCGACGTCGCGGGCGACGCGTTCGGTGCGAGCCGCGTGATCCACACGGGCGAGTCGCTCGCCGGCAGCAGCCCCGCGGGAACGAGCGACAGCTACCCGACCTGGTCGCCCGACTCGACGCGCATCGCCTTCTCGCACGGCAGCGGCACGCGCAGCGAGGACCAGCAGGCCGCGCTCTACGTGATGGCGCGGGACGGAAGCGGCGTGGTCCGGCTCGACGCCGCGAACGGCGGCGACACCACGAACTTTCAACCGAACTTCTCGCCCTTCGATCAGGGGGGGTTCTTCTGGGTTTCGTTCTTGTCCCGCCGCGACTACGGCAACGCCGAGGTCGGCACCGCGGGTCGCGGGCTGCAACAGATCTGGGTGACGGCGATCCAGAAGGACGCCGCGCCGGGAACGGATCCGTCTCGCGTCGCGTACTGGTTGCCCGGTCAGCGCACGAGCTCACGCAACATCAGCGCGTTCTGGGCGCCGCGGCCGTGTCGCACGGACGGTGAGGGATGCAGCGTCGGCAGCGAGTGCTGCGGCGGAGACTGCCGACCGGACGAGGGCGGCGCACTGGTGTGCTCGCCCCCGCCGCCCGACCGATGCCGCAACGACGGTGAGACCTGCTCCACCACGGCGGACTGCTGCGAGGGCCTCGAGTGCGTCGGCCGCGTGTGCCTCACGCCCCCGGGGTGAACGACCGAAGACCGTGCTCGCGAACGCGATCGGCCGCGCACGCTCGCACTTCAGCGCAGGGCGGTGAGCCAGCCGCGCACGAGGCGCCCGAGCGGTCGGGCCGGACGACGTACGGCGCGGTGGGCGGGGCGCGCGTCGTCGGCGCTCCGCCGTGCATCCACGCGGGCGTCTCGCGCCGCACGTACGCTCCGGGCGAGCCACTCGATCGACGAGAGCAGCAGGCCGGCCGCGACGGCGGCGGCGAGCGCGAGCGACCACGCGAAGATCGTCAGCTCGATCCTCATGACGCCTCCTCCTCGCTCGCGCCGGACACGCCGGCGCCTACACCCTCGGCGCCGGACGAGGCTTGCGTCTTCGCGAGCCGGCGCGCCTCGAAGTCTTTCAGGAACGCCGCGGCGAGCGCGGAGTCGTCCTCGTCCCACGGGTGGAAGCCGGGGCGCAGGTAGCTGACGATGCCGCGCAGGAAGACGTCACGGGCGATGTGGCGCTCTCCGATGCCGAGCTCTCGACGCAGCGCCTGCACGCGCTCTCCGTCCTCGCGGAACTCCTTCCAGGAGATGCCGTCCTGCTTCGCGAGGGTGCGCGTGCCCTCGATCCACCAATGGACCAAGAAGGCGGTCGCGACGGCCATCGAGAACGTGCGCACGGCGTAGCGCGCGACGGGGTTCGGCACCACGCGGGTGAGCACGTCGAAGGCCACCGCTTTGTGCTCGATCTCTTCGGCGGCGTGCCAGAGCATCAGATCCCGCATGATCGGGTCGGCTCGATCGAAGAATGCGCGATCGCGAAACGCGTTGGCCGCCATCAATGCGGTGAAGTGTTCACCCGCGGCGGTCGCGGCGAGCCGGAACACGGGCGGAAACATGTGCTCGAGGCGAGTGAACGACTCTTCGAAACGCGCGAGGAAGTCGTCGAGCTCGTAGCCTTGCGAGCGCAGGATCTCGAAGAAGCGCTCGTGCTCGCGGGCGTGGCGGCCTTCCTGGCCGAAGAAGCCGCGGATCTGCGCGACGAGCTCGTCCTCGCCCTGCGCTTGGAGCTGCTCGAGGTAGTGGCGGACGCTGCGCACGAAGAAGCGCTCGCCGAAGGGGAAGAGCAGGTTGACGCCGTTGGAGAGGTGCGTGGCCGCGACGCTGTCGGCGAGCCAACGCTTCGGGATCGAGGCGTCGAAGGGGAGTCGGACGGGCCGCGTCTTCACGGTGCGTCGCGGAGCCGTGTCGCTCGGTGCGGTCGCCGTGGGGGCCGTCGTCGTGGTCGAGTCGACCATGGGAGTCCTCCTTTGGACTGGCGGCGGGTCGCCGCTGTTGACTCGTATTCAATAGCGTCGGTTCGCGAACGCGTCAAGAGGAGCTCGCGTTCGAGAAGTCGTCGACCGGCGCGTTCTGTAAACGTCCGAAACTACGATGTTTTGTCGGTTGGTCGGCTCGCGGTCGAGTCCGAGCCCCACCTCGACGCGCGAAGCTGTGTCGCGCGGACGACGGAACGACGAAGCCCCCGGAGAGCTCCGGGGGCCTCGACGGGGCGCGCTCGGCCGAGCGCTCAGGTCGTCATCTCGACGCGCAGGAGCTGCTTGCCGAGGAAGAGGTAGTCGCCGTGGGTCAGCTCGCGCTCGCCCTCGATGCGGACGTAGGTGCCGTTCCGCGAGGCGTCGTCGTGGAGCACGAAGCCCGAGCCGGTCGACTCCACGTGGGCGTGGCTGCCGGACATGTAGATGTCCTCGGGGAAGTTCATGTCGGCGTCCTCGCGGCCGATGCGCGCGATCGACTCGCGGGCGCAGAACACCATTCCGTCGCGTCCGCCCTTGAGGATCTGCACGATGCGGAAGGGGCTCGGGCGCTTGGGCGACGAATAGAAGTACGTTTGATCGGGCTCGGGGCCGCTGTCGTCCTTCGGCGTCGCTTCGAGGCGGAAGACCTGCTCGCCGCAGAGGAAGTGCCCGCCGACCGAGAGCGGCGTCGGCTGCCGCACGCGCACGTACACGCCGTTGAAGCTGCCCTCGTCGCGCACCACGAGCTTCTCGCCGCGGTAGATGAAGTTCGCGTGCTTCGAGCTGAGCCAACTGTCCTCGGGGAAGAGGATCTGTGCGTCCTTGCGACCCGCGACGTGCTCTTGCCCCTGCAGGAGATAGCTGAGGCCGTCGATGCCTTGGTCGCCGCGGATCAGGATGAGCCGCGCCTTGCCGGGCTGCTGCATCGCACCGAAGAACTTCGTCTGCGCGTTCTGGATCTCTTCGGGAACGACGGCACCGCAGGCACCGCAGAACTTGTGACCGCTCGGCACCGCGCTCGAGCACTCCTTGCAGACGAAATTACGCGCTTGCTCCATGAGCTCCTCCTCGGTCATCGCGCGGCCCGCGAGCTGCGGCGCGTGTGACGCGGTCAGGTCTTCGCCACAGCGCACACAGCGCGGCGCCCCGAGGGGGGAGAGCGCGTCGCAGCTGCCGCAGACGATCCCGACGTATTCCTGCATTGAATGGACGAATCCAACCGTGTCGAGCGCCGCCGAACCGACGGAGCTCCGCGAGCGGAGCGAGAGGCTTGCTCGAGGGCACCACGCAGACGCGTGGACGCGGGTCGTTTGTACGGCAGCGCGGCGCGCGGCGTCAACGAAGGGTCCATGTGGGCTCCTCGGGTTCTCCCGTCGAGGTCGGTTGGCCAGACCGCTCGGGATCGCGCAGCGTCCGGCCGTGGATCCGATCGATGCGTACCGGGCGCTCCGCAGGCGGGTGGACGAGCACGAGGCGGCCGCGGTGGGTCGCGGTGCGGACCTTCGCTGCGGGGCGGGCTGCGAAGCGTGCTGTCACGTGTCGCTCGCGGTCTCGCCCCTCGAGGCGGCCGAGCTCGCGGCGGCGCTGCGTGCGCTCGACGAGGCCGCGCTCGCGGAGCTGGTCGCGAGGCTCGAGCGGTCCTCGACCGTCGAGCATGTCGGCGAGGACGAAGGCTCCGTGGACGGGGACGGCAACGGGGACGACGAGCGCGAGGACGACGAGCTCGAAGACGACGAGCTCGAAGACGACGAGCTCGAAGACGACGAGCTCGAAGACGACGACGTGCGCTGCGTGATGCTCGGCGACGACGGACGGTGTGCGGTCTATGCCGCGCGCCCGCTGGTGTGCCGTTCGCAGGGCCTGCCGCTCGCGTACCCGAACGACGTCGTACCGATCGAGGCGGTCCGCGCCCGCGCGGGCGACAAGGCGCTCGTGTGGTGCCCGCTGAACTTCACCACACGACCCCCGACCGGCCCCGACCTGCTCGACGCCGGTCGGCTCGACGAGGCCCTCGCGCTCTTGAACCGGGCGTACGTAGGGGACGGGGATCCACTGGTCCGGATCGACCTGCGCGATCTCGTCGCAGCGGCCGCGCGAGAGCGCACGGTGCGCTAAATCCTCGGCGATACGATTCTTTTTCGGGGCTCGGGCTTGCCACCGTGCGGGATCGCCCCGTATCTTGCGCCCCCATCCATGGCCAGCGAAACCGGCACCGCCGAGACTCAGCTCAGTGACGGAACCCTCCTCCGCGTCGAGGTCGCGGGACGCGACGACGCGGTCCGCTACGCGCGCATCGCCCTCGACGCCGCCTCGGGGGCGCTCGCGGCGACGACCAAGCGGCGCGAACGTGAGCGTGACCTCTCGACGGAGGCGGGCATCGTCGGGCGCAGCGGACCGATGCAGGAGCTCTTCCGAGTGCTCGATCGCATCCGCGGCTCGAACGCGACGGCGCTGGTCCTCGGCGAGAACGGAACGGGCAAGGAGTTGGTCGCGCGCGCGATCCATCGGATGAGCAAGCGCTCCGACAAGCGCTTCGTCGCCACCAACTGCAGCGCCTTCAACGACAACCTGCTCGAGAGCGAGCTCTTCGGGCACAAGCGCGGTTCGTTCACGGGCGCGGTTGGAGACAAACCCGGTTTGTTCAGCGTCGCGGACGGCGGCACCTTCTTCCTCGACGAGGTCGGCGACATGTCGCCCGCGCTGCAGGTGAAGCTGCTGCGGGTGCTGCAAGAAGGCGTATTCATGCCCGTCGGTGCGACGGAGCCGAAGAAGGTCGACGTGCGGATCGTCGCGGCGACCAACCGCGATCTGCAGACGATGGTCCGCGAAGGAACCTTCCGCGAAGACCTCTACTACCGACTCAACGTCGTGCAGATCCGCGTGCCCGCGCTCCGCGAGCGCAAGGACGACATCCCGCTGCTCGCGGACTTCTTCCTCGGTCGGCTCGCGCAGCGCGACGGACGGCACAAGGCGCTCTCGCGTGCGGCCCTCGATCGGCTGCTCGCGCACCGCTGGCCAGGCAACGTGCGCGAGCTCGAGAACGAGATCGAGCGGCTCTGGGTCCTCTCGGGCGACGAGGGGCTGATCGGCGAGGAGCACCTCTCGCCCGCGCTCGGTCGAGGCCTCGTGCCCGCCGTGACGAGCAGCAGCGAGCGGCGACCGGCTCCGACCGACGAGGCGCTCGAGGGCCTGACCGACAAATCGCTCCCGGACGCGGTGGAGGCGCTCGAGCGCCGGATGATCACGGACGGGCTGCGCGCCGCGAAGGGCAACAAGACGCGCGCCGCGGAGGCGCTCGGGATCAGCCGCCGGAACCTGATCCGCAAGGTGCAGGCGTACGCGCTGGACGACGTGGGCCGCGAGCGGAGCTGAGCCAACGATCGCGACGTCGCGTAGTGGGTGCGCGTGATGTGCGGCGCGATGCGCGCGACGTGAGGCGCGCGAGGTGATGCGCGCGACGTGATGCGCGTGACGTGATGCGCGCGAGGTGATGCGCGCGAGGTGATGCGCGCGACGTGATCGATGTGATGTGCGCGACATGAGTGGCGGCGTGATGTGCGCGACTCGATGCCGCGTCCGCGTCAGCTCGCGATCAACCGACGGGTCGCTTGGCGCTCCAGGCCTTCGGGATCGCTCGCGTCGTCGGGCAGCGCGGCCATCGCGAGGCGCGCGCTCGGGAGCGCTTCGCGGATGCGCGCCTCCACGACGGGGAGCGCATGCGCAGGGGTCTCGGGCAGGAGCACGCCCACGCGGCGCTCGTCGAGCACGAAGACCTCGTCCACCACGCGCAGGAGCTCGGCCAGCATGCGCGCGTCGCGCTCTGGTGCGGGGGAGTCCACGAGCACGCAGCCGAGCGGGGCCCGGTGTCGGATCGCGCGCTCCGCTTCGTGCTCGAGCGCGAGCTTCCACTGCGCGCGGGTGCCCACGCGTCGTACCGTCTCGGACTCGCGTGCGCGCCGTCGTCGTTCGAGCCGCGTGTCGAGCAGCTCGCGGACGCGCGCTTGCACCTCGACCACGCGGTAGGGCCGGGCGAGCCATCCGTCGGGATCGGAGTCGTCGCGCGCGTCGAGCGCACCGGTCGCGATCTCGCCCGACGCCTCGTGGGTGACGTACGTCTCGCGAGCGACGTCGGCGTGTTGGCCGACCGGATCGGGGTTCATCTGCACGGAGTCGCGCGCATCGACGCGCTCGCCCGCCAGCAGCACCGCGATCACACGCAGCTCTGGATCGCGCCGCACGATGCGGAGGATCTCCACCCCCGAGATTCCTTCGAGCTCGCGCGCCGCGATCACCAGCGCGGGAGCCTCCCGCGCGATGGCCGCGAGCGCGTCCGCCCCGTCGAGCGCGGTCATGACCTCGCAGCCCTCCGCCGCGCAGGCCTCTTCGAGCAAGGCGAGCGCGAACGGATCGGAGTCGGCCACCAAGACGAGCGGTCTCATCGTGTCCCCCAACGGAGCCTACGGGAGCCGCGCACGTGAGGGAATACCGGACAGCTTCGTCCGGGCCTGCATTGCTCCACCTGCGCGGGATCACTCCGCGGGCGGCGGGAGCGGCGCGACCTCGGCGGGCTTCTGCTTCTGCGGATCCGCCGGCACCAACGCGCGCATGCCGAGCTCGCGCAGGAGCGCCATGTCCGCTTCGACGTCGGGGTTGCCTGTGGTGAGGAGCTTCTCGCCGTAGAAGATGCTGTTGGCGCCCGCGAGGAAGCAGAGGGTCTGCGCCTCGCGCGACATCTCTTGGCGGCCGGCGGACAAACGCACCATCGAGCGCGGCAGGAGGATGCGCGCGGTCGCGCACATGCGGACCATCTCGAAGGGATCGACGGGCGGGCGGTCCTGGAGCGGGGTGCCTTCGACCGCGACGAGCGCGTTGATGGGCACGCTCTCCGGCTGCGGATCGAGGTTCGCGAGGGTCACGAGCATGCCGAGGCGATCGCCCTTGGTCTCGCCCATGCCGATGATGCCGCCGCTGCAGACGTGGATGCCCGCGTCGGCGACGCGCGCGATCGTGTCGAGGCGCTCTTGGTAGGTGCGCGTCGTGATGATCGAGCCGTAGAACTCTTTGGAGGTGTCGAGGTTGTGGTTGTAGGCGGAGAGGCCCGCTTCCTTGAGGCGCTGCGCCTGCTCGTCGGTGAGCATGCCGAGCGTCACGCACGCCTCCATGCCGAGGCCACGCACGCCGCGCACCATCTCGAGCACGCGCTCGAACTGCTCGCCCTCGCGCGCGTCACGCCACGCCGCGCCCATGCAGAAGCGCGTCGCGCCGGCCGAGCGGGCCTTCTTCGCCTTCGCGAGCACCTCGTCGACCGGCAGCAGGCGCTCCGGCTCGACCTTGGTGTCGTGACGACCGCTTTGCGGGCAGTACGCGCAGTCCTCGGGACACGCGCCCGTCTTCACCGACAGGAGCGTGCAGAGCTGCACCGCGTCGGGCGGGTGGTTCTCGCGGTGCACGGTCTGCGCTCGGAAGAGCAGCTCGAGCAGCGGAAGGTCATGAATCGCGCGCGCTTCGGCGATGGTCCAACGGGTCACGGGGCGGGGTCTAGCAGCGCAGCGCGCCGAATCCAAGCGCGACCGCGAGCGCGGTGAGGCGTCGCCGATTCGTTTCCGGCGATGGTGAGCGAGCGCAGGACGAACGAGCACCGAACGTCCGGGGCTCGCCCTCTGCAGCCAGGGGGCGTCTCTCTCGTCTGTGAGCCCTCCGGGCTCGTATCCTCGCGAACGTCGCTGCGCTGCGCTCCGCTCGGTGCGCTCCGGCCGACGAGCAGCGCGCAGGGAGGCGCAGAGGGAAGCGTCGGGCCTCACGCGCCAGAGGGGTGCGGGGAATCGAAGTGGAAGCGTGCGGAGCGGAACGGACGTCAGTCCGTGGAGCTGCGCGCTTCCACGAGACGGTCGGGCCGCGCGTGAGCGCGGAACCGACAAACCTCCCCGCCTCGTGAGCGGAGGCCGAAGGCCGCAGCGAACACGAACGTCAGGCGCCGCGGTACGCGAGGTAGGTCTCGGCGTCGATGCGGGTGCGCGACGCGAGGTCCTGCGCGACGTCCGCCTTCCACGCGCCTTCCTTCGCCTTCGGGCCGGCGGTGAGCGTGAGCAGCTCGCTGCCGAAGCCGGAGCCGTAGCTGAAGGCCGCGAAGCGCGCGCCCTGCTCGGCGCCCGCGAGCACCTTGGCGACGCCGGTCCACAGCGCGGCGGTGTAGCTGTTGCCGGTGTGGCGGTTCCAGTCCATCGCGGGCATCACCTTGCTCTCGAAGAGCGCGCTCGTGACGCCTTCGCTCCAGCCGTTTGCTTCACCGAGCTTCATCACGGCCTTCTTCACCATCTTCGGGAAGGGCACGTGGAAGCAGACCGCGGAGAACGCCGCGAGCACCTCGTCGAGGGGCTTGCCGTCCGCGAGCTGGCGGAAGCACTCGGTGGTCGCCTTCTCGTAGCACTCGAGGCTGAGCGGGCCGTCGACGCGCGGGAAGCTCTCGCCGACCGGACGCCAGAAGTCGAACGCGGGCTCGGCCCACGCGAAGCTCTCGAGATCGACCGCGGCGACGCTCGCGTCGTCGACCACGAACGCGACCGCAGCCGCGCCCTGCGTGGGCTCGCCGGGATCCTTCGGCGCGTAGAGCGCGACGTCGCTCGCGATCACGAGGGCGGCCTTGCCCCGCGACGCGCCGCTCGCCTTCCACTCGAGCGCCTGACGGAGCGCGACGGTGCCGCCGTAGCAGGCGTGCTTGGTCTCGTAGCTGCGGATCGCGCCGCGGAGGCCGAGCTCGTCGGCGACGAAGGCGGAGAGCGGGCGGCTCATGTCCTGGGCGGTCTCGGTGCCCACCACGAGCAGACCGAGATCCCTCGGGCTCCCGCCCCAGCGCGCGAGCGCACGCTTCGCCGCACCGGCCGCCAGCGTCACGACCGACTCGCCTTCGCCGCAGAGCGCGATCTCGTGACAGCCGAGGCCCTTGGTGAACTTGTCCGGGTCGACTCCACGCAGCGCCGCGAGGTCGCGGACGTCGAGGTAGCGGGACGGAAGCTTCAGGCCGAGCGAGGCGATGCCGAGGTTCGTGGAGCCGGTGTTCATGGGCCGGACGGTGTCTCGCGGCCCAGAGTCACGAGCGGACGAAATGCGTGAGCCGCCTTCGGATCCTTCGAGCAGCCGGCTGCGGGGGTTGAACGGGCGTTTGTTTCCTCACGCACGGGTGCGCTCGCGCACTCCAACCGAAAAACCCAAACAATTTCGACGTTTGCGAACCGCGTTCGCGCTCGTCGAGCGCTAGAACACGGTTCATCGGGGCCGTCGTGCGGGTGGGGTCGTCCTGCGAACGACTCGCCCGTGCACAACCGGGATCTCAGGAAGCCGCGCCGCGCGGAGTGGCACGTGCGTCCCGAGCCGCGGGTGATCAGCGGCCGTGGGTCGAGAAGAAGCGCCAGATCGCGTCGCTCGCGGAGAAGGTGGTGCTGACCGCGCCGTCCTCGGGGCACTCGACGAGACCGGCGTCGCGTGAGGTGCCGGGCCAACTGTGGCCGCCGCCTTCGATCGCGCAGAGCCAGGTGTCGCCGCCGTCGGCGCAGCCTTCGTAGCCGTCGCAGGTTCCGTCGCCCATCGCGAAGGTCTCGGTGGTGGTCGCGTCGCAGGTGTTGCGGGTCCGCCAACCTTCGAGGGTGTCGGGGACCGAGGTGTAGTCGGCGCCGGAGGGCCCGCAGCCGAAGCCGCCTTCCCAGGGCACGTGGCCGTCGTCGGTGCCGTGGATCTGCATCACGTGCACGGGGCGCGTCGGGGTGCAGGGGTCGATCATGATCGTGCCGGCGACGGGGGCGATGGCGGCGATGCGATCGGAGAGCTCGCACGCGAGGCGATGCGAGAGGATGCCGCCGTTCGACATGCCGGAGGAGAAGACGCGCGCGCGATCGACGCAGAGCTCGGACTCGAGGTGATCGAGGAGCGCGTCGACGAAGCCGACGTCGTCGACGTCGTCGCGTGCCGCGGGGTTGCAACAGCCGCCGCCGTTCCAGGTGCGGACCGCGCCCGTGCCGTCGGGGTACACGGCGAGGAAACCTTCGCGGTCCGCGACGACGCTCATGCCCGACCCGTTCTCGAGCTGGCGGCCGCTGCCGAAGCCGCCGTGGAACATCAGCACGAGCGGCGTCGGCGCGTCCGCGTCGTAGCTCGGAGGAACGTGGACGCGGAAGGTGCGCGTGACGCCGTCGTGCTCGATCGAGGCTTCGGAGCTCGCGCCGCTCGCGTGGGTGGTGCGGCCGCAGCCGGGCACACGATCGGTCGCGGCGTCCACGCGGTCGGCGTCGGTCGCGGCGGCGTCCTCACCCGCGTCGAACCGTCCCGCGTCGACACCGGATCCGTCGTCGTCTCCACACGCCAGCCCGACCATCACGAGCGCCACCAGCCATCCCTTGCGTCGCATCTCGAACCTCCTCGCCCGCGATCCTCGCAGCGGAGTCCGAAGCGATTCTGAAGCAGCGCGGAGCGCCCGTGTCGAACCTTCGAACGCGTCGGCATGACGGGGCGTCGTCGCCGATCGCCTGCTAAGAACGCCGATCCGATGCAGGCGATCTACAAAGGCGAGATGAACCTCGACGTGCCGGTGGCGCGGGCGGGGGAGTTTTCGCCGGTGCCGCTGGGCGAAAAGCTCCAGGTGTGGCCGCCGGTGGTGCTCGCGCCGATGGCGGGGGTGACGAACTGGCCGTTTCGTACCATCTGCCGCGACTACGGGGCGGGGCTCTACGTCAGCGAGATGATCACGGCGCGGCCGCTGGTGGAAGGGCGCGAGAAGACGCTGAAGCTGGCGGACTTCGGGGAAGACGAGTCGCCGCGCTCGCTGCAGCTCTACGGGGTCGATCCCTACTACGTCGGCGAAGCGGTGAAGCGCCTCGTGAGCGAAGGGCGCGTCGATCACGTCGACATGAACTTCGGCTGTCCGGTGCGAAAGGTGACCGCGAAGGGTGGGGGCAGTGCGATCCCGGTGCGGCCGCTGCTGTTGCGCAACATCGTGCGCGCGGCGGTGAAGAACGCGGGCTCGGTGCCGGTCACGATCAAGTTCCGCATGGGCATCGACGACTCGCTGCTCACGTACGAGGACGCGGGGAAGATCGGCGAGGACGAGGGATGCGCGTGGATCGCGCTGCACGCGCGCACGGCGGCGCAGCTCTACGACGGGCAGGCGCGCTGGGATGCGATCGCGCACCTGAAGTCGATCACGAAGACGATCCCGGTGCTCGGCAACGGCGACGTCTGGGAGGCGTGGGACGCGCTGCGCATGATGCGGGAGACCGGCTGCGACGGCGTGGTGGTCGGGCGCGGATGCCTCGGGCGGCCGTGGCTCTTCCGGGATCTCGCGGCGGTGTTCGGGCCGACGCCTTCGTCGGGTGGGAGCGAGCCGCCGGATCCGCCGCGCTTCGGTGAGGTGGCGGACGTCGCGATCGAGCACGCGCGCCGGCTCGCGTCGTGGATGGGCGAGGGGCACGCGATGCGCGCGTTCCGTCGGCACTCGAGCTGGTACACGAAGGGCTTCCGCGGGAGCGCGTCGATGCGGCAGGAGCTGATGCAGGTGAAGACGGTCGCGGAGCTCGAGAAACTGCTGCGCGCGCACGATCCGGAGGAGCCGTTTCCGCCGGGGGCGATGCGGGTGTCGCGCGGGAAGACCGCGGGCACGCAGACGGTGTCGTTGCCGGACGGGTTCTTGCTCGATCGGTTCACGAACGCGTCGCCGCCGGTCGAGGCGGAGTCGATCCACGACGGCGGTTGAGCGAGCTCGCTCTCGGCAAGGCGGGGAAGGCGGCGCTCGGTCGACGCGTACGAGGTGCGTGCGTCGTCGCGCTCACGTGCTCGTTCGTGATCGGCCCTCGGTGTCGGGAGCCGCGGCGTCGCTTCGGTGCGTGATCGCGTGCGTGTGGCTCTCGCTCGGCGCGTGCGACGACGCGGCCTCGCACGACCCGCGCGGCGCGGGGACGACGTCCGCGCCTCGTGCGTCCTCGGAGTCGACTGCGGAAGCTTCGTCGGCCGCTGACCCGGCCGACCGAGAAGCTC